>CAYLOC010000139.1:0-9070 GCA_964385195.1 uncultured Nocardioidaceae bacterium | reverse complement strand
AAAGCGTGTTGGGTTAACGCCCTCGCGGGTTCGAATCCCGCATCCTCCGCCACGCTGACCTGGAACCGTGACCTTTTGAAGTTCGAGCATTTGGGCCCGTCTGAAGCAGCTGGTGTGGATCCTCAGTATCACCGCCGACGGTGCGGCCACGATCTGCTACCGGGTCGCCGACGGCAACACTGAGAACTCCACCGCATGCGTATTGCATGTCAAGCATCGAAACGCATACCATGAGTGCCATGGCCCTCGTGCAGGTACGCGATGTCTCGGAGACGACGCTCAACTCACTCAAGGCACACGCCGCTGAGCGTGGCCTCACGCTCAGCGCCTACTTGCGCAACGAGCTGGAACGACTGGCGGCGCGACCGACCAACGCCGAGATCGTGGACCGCCTCTCCCGTCGCGACCGGCGAGGTGGTCCCTCGGTGGCCGACACAGTGGCGGAGATCCGCCGGGCGCGCGAAGCGTCGTGATCGTGATCGAGTCGTCGGCCATGGTCGACGCGCTCGTGGATGAGCCGGCCAACCCCGAGTTGCTCGCCCTCATCGCCGACAGCGAGTTACATGCTCCGTCACTGATCGACTACGAGGTGGCGAGCGCGCTGAGGGGGCACGCTCTTGGCGGCAAACTGGCGGACCGCCAGGTGGAGGATGCTGTCGAGGACTTCCGCTCGTTCCAGATTGATCGTTACCCGCTGTCGCACATGACGGGTAGTGTGCTCGACTTGAGGGACAACTTCACCGTCTACGACGCGGCGTACATAGTGCTGGCACGAGCACTTGAGGCGCCGCTGGTCACGGTCGACACCAAGCTTGCCGGAGCTCGCGAGCTCGATGTCGACGTACGGGTCCTTCGCCCACACCAGTAGCCGATCCTTGAGCGAAACGGTTCAGCGGCGTCCCCGGCTCGGTCAGTCGGCACAACGCTGCAGTTCCCATGCAGCGACGAGTGCGTCCTCGATGGCCTGTGGGTCACCGGCTTCCAGGTCCGCGACCACCATCATGTGCTTCGCGAAGCGCTCCGGAACGGTGAACGTGGCCGGGAACTGCCGCAGGAGGACGTCTCGGTAATCGAAGTCTGCGCGGATCACGATGTGGGAGTCATCGATCTGGCGGGCTACCAGTCGGCCGTGGTACCGCCAATGATCCAGCCCGTGCGAGGTCGTTCGGCGAACGCCATCCAGCCGGTCCGCCACGTCCGCCACATCGCCCGTCCGCATAAGTACAGTGTCCCATCGCGTTCGGTTGCCGGGGTTCTGGCTACGGGACGTGGTTATCCCGCCGAAGTCAACTGAGAAGCCCGCATCGGAGAACGCAGTTTGCACCAGCTTTCTGTCAGACCCAAAGGGGCGATCCACAGGTTTTGACTATTCCGCGCGGTCGCGGTTGATGTTGGCGTGGGCTGCACAACCATTTGGAGGGCTGAGACGTTTGGTGGGGTAGAAAAACAACCGAGCAGGATGGCTCGCTCGGAAGGGACCGGAGGCCATGGCGGGTACCGAGGCGACGTCTCGTGAGTCGTGCGGCGAAGTCTTCGCCGCGGTGTACCAGCGTCACTACCGGCCTTTGGTACGGCTGGCGGCGTACTTGCTCAGCGATCCGTTGGCTGCCGAGGATATCGTGCAGGAGGCGTTTGTGCGGGTGGAATCGCGCCGCCTGGCAGATAAGGAAGGCGACTACGGCCTGGGGTATCTGCGGCGCACCGTGGTGAACCTGACCCGGTCGTCCTGGCGTCGACGGATGGTGGTTAGGCGAAAGTTTCCCGAGTTGGTCGCTTCTGCGGCGCGGGTGGATCACTCTGCTTACGAGGCGTTCCAGCGGCTTCAGATGGTGCAGGCGCTGCAGGGGCTGCCGCGGCGCCAGATGGAGGTGATCGTGCTGCGCTACTACGAGGATCTCACTGAGGCCGAGATCGCCCAGGTGCTGGGGGTCAGTGTGGGTGCGGTGAAGGGGTACTGCTCTCGCGGGTTGACCGCATTGCGCCAGCGTTTGGAGGACGATGATGACCACGCCTGAGCGCGACGACGAGTCCGATATCCGTCGGATGCTGGCCGAGTCGGCCGAGGTACTGAATCCGAGGCCGCCTGCGGTGGCGGCGGTGCGGGCCGCAGGCAGGCGGCGACGCAGGCGGCGTGTGGCCACGGGAACCGGGGTGTCGCTCGCGGTGGCCGGGGCGGTCGCGGCCGCTGTTGTGGTGACATTGCCGCCTCGCATGGCCTCCGAGCCAAGTCCGGCCGGTCAGACCACCAGCGCATCCACTGTTGCCACGACCGGTCTGTCCCCCACCCCCGCCTCTTCGCCACCTCATTCGTCCCCGATTCCGCCGGGTGCGATGCATTCTGGCCCTTCAGCTCCGGCGAGCAGCACACGCAAGGTCGTCAAGCCCTGGCACACGGTGTTGTTGGGAAGCGCGATGCGGTTCGACACGCTGCTTGGGGACGGCGACTGGTTGTACGGCGTCCGGCACAGCGTGGAAACTGGCGCGGTCACCTCGGTGGTGCGAATCAACCCCGTCACCTTGAAACAGTCGCCAACCCCGCTGCAGGGTGTGCCGGTGGTGGACGGCGACTCCCTGTGGACCGTTCGACAGATTGGCACCTCAGACAGGTACCGACTCAACCGCTATGACCAGAAAACACTTGCCACGACACTGACAACCATCGTTCGCTTGCCCGCTACACAGAAGCGGGGGGTCGAGTTCCATGCTGTCGCCAGCGGCGGACCGCTGTACCTGGCGGGGCTCGATACCACGAAGGTCGCTGTCATCAACGCCGCCACCGGACACGTCACCCACCGGTGGGACCTGTCCGGTGGGGTGATCAGCGGTTTCGCGGCTGCTCCGGATGGATCTGCGGTTTACGTCGTGAGCGGGCGGATCATCGATCAAGAACTGCTCAACAAGCACCTGATCCAGTTGGATCCCACCTCTGGCGACGTCGTCTGGAAGATCCCGTTTGGCGGCGTGAACGGGGCGACGCTTGTCGCCAGCCGGGGCGGGGTCTGGTACGAGGCCGCGGAAGGTGGGATGAACAGCAACATGACCGGCTTCATCCCGGCAAACGGAGATCCCGCTGGCAGGCAAACATTCGGGCCCAGCGGCGGCGGAATGATCGCGTTCCCGACGGTGTCAGGTAAAGCCGCGTGGATCTCTGGCGGTTTAGGGACGGTGATCTGCGCCGATCCGCGGACCGGCAAGATCTGGGACAAGGCCACGTTCTACTCCCCCCGGCACCCGGCAGCCCTGAAAGACATCACTGTCGCCGGGGGAGGGGTGTTCGGACTCTACGAAGGCCCCCGCGAGCCAACCTTGGCGCGCGTCCATCCCCCCGCTGCGTGCCGCCAGTAGCACATGGACGTGCCCCCGGCCTTGGAAGTCCGAATTCTTCAACGGGTACGTGCCCAGTACCGGAAGCGGCAGGGGCCACATCGACGTGAGTTCAGCCAGCAGAGTCAGCGCCGGAGCGACGCCCCGTGACCGACGAAGTGCCCGTCGCCAGCGCTTGCCGGTCGAACGGCAAAGACAACAGGCGAAACTATCAGGGAGCCCCACTCACCGCGAATCGCTGTCGGCACGCTCAACTGTCGGCCCTCCTCGGGTGCAGGTGCTTCCGTAGGTAGTGCTCCACCTTGCTGGCGGTGAAGAGGTCCGTCTCCTTCAACTTGAAGTTCACGGTGGTGGCCCCACCCTTATGGACACGTGCGATACGCATCCGAGGGATGTAACCGGCCTTGGCTGCGATGATCTGCAGCGGGTTGAAGCCCTTGTCCAACCACAGTTGATAGTGCCCGCGTGCATCCGTCTTCAAGGTGTAGGTGACCGGCCCGCACATCCCGCTCCCACGGCGGTACATCGTGCAGATCGCGATCGTGGCGCCGCCAATCGGCGAGCCCGCTTCGTCAGTGACGGTGCCGGCGACCTTGCCCCAGCGCCGCGGCGGGTCGACCTGCATCGTCACGTCGACCGGCGACACTCGGTACGGCGAGTCGGTGGCCACGGTGATCTCCGCGCGGTAGCTGCCCGGTTGGGCCAGGACGGAGGAGTCCATCGTGACCCGCACGTCCGCCTTCTCGCCCGGCTGCAGGTCCAACGACGTCGTGCCGGCTCGCAGCCAGGTCACCGCGTGGCTGCACTGGCTCATGCCGGGCAACATCTCGGCGTATGGCACTGCGTGGAACCCACCGGCGGAGCCGCCGACCTTGTACACGCCACAGGCGGCGCCACCGCGGTAGACGGCGTTGTTGGCGTTCGCCAGCGCGGCCCACGTGTCATTGTCCGGGTTGTAGGCGAAGACCTGATTGGTGACAGCCGACCCGTTGTTGATCGCGCCCCCGATGACCACGAGCTTCCCGTTGGCCGATGCGGCGGAGGCACCCCAGGCGTCCACCGGCAGGTCCGCCTTCGGCATCCAGGCGTCGGTACCTGGGATGAGCCCGTAGGTCGCGTTCAGTGACGAGCCGTGCGTCCCACCGGTGCACACCACCTGCCACTCGACGCCCCCGCATGCCACGTACGCCGCGCCAGTCGGGTAGTCCGGCTCCTGCTTCCAGGTGTTGGTGCCGGGGTCGAAGCTGTAGACAGCGTCGGAGTACGGCGAGCAATGGTTGGTCGTGCAGCCTCCCACGACATAGAGCGTGTTACCAAGGACCGCCGTCCCGGCCATCGCCACACCAGCGGGCATGTCCGCCATCCGGGTCCAGGTGTCGGTGTCCGGGTGGTAGGCGTAGGTCTGGTTGCTGACATCGCCGAACCGCTCCCAGCCACCGACGACGTACAGCGTGTCCCCGACGAACTCCGCCGAGGCTCCGTTGAGCGGCTCAGGGAGCGGCGCGATCTCCTGCCAGGACTGGGCCTGCGGGTCGTAGACGTTCCCGGCGGCGAGGGTGTAGCTGCCGTTGCTCCCGCCGACGACATAGACCTTGCCGTCGTGGGAAGCCACCGCGTTGTCCATCACCGCCGTCGGGTAGTCGGCGATGCCGGTCCACATCTGCCCTGCTGGTCCTGGCTGCCGAAGCGTCGGCCCCCCATGCGCCTTCGGCGAGTCAGCCGCAATCAGGCCCTTCGGCTTCGCGGCCACGCTGGTGTGGACAGAGACCACCTTCGTCGGTGCCCCAGTGGCGGAGGAGTTGCTCTTCTCGTTCATCGGGGTGAACCCGGCGTCCGTCTCGCCGAGGGACACATGGATCGGCGCGGTGCCGTCATTGGTGAGCGCAATCGTTCGCGACGTGGACCTGCCCAGCCGCTGGGTCACCGACACAGCGGTCTTGTCGACGATCAGATGCCCGGCCCGTAGCGCGATGTCGCGGTGCTGGACGGTGTCGGGACGTACGTCGACATCCTCCTGGGTCGGCGCGTAGTGACCGCCGGTCGCGGTGAAGCCGACCGGTCCGGTGTGGGAGCTGAACAGCCAGTAGTAACCGTCGGGCAGGTCGACGTCATCCGGAGTCGCGGTGCTGACGCCGAACTCACTCTCATCGGCAGCGCTGGTCACCGTGGCGCCGACCACCGGGTCACCCGTGTACCGATCGGTGACGGCCCCGGCCACCAGTCCTCCGGCCACCGGCTGGCATGCGCGGGTGCCGATGAAGACGTTGTCCAGCTCCCAGCGCCTGCTCGACGAGCCAGTGAAGTGGAACCGGACCTGTACCTGTGACTTCCCGGCCGCGTCGGGAAGTGGGATGTTCAGATGGTGGTCGGTGGCGAGGTCCAGGCTCTGCACCGTCTTCCAGGTAGTGCCGCCGTCCACGCTGAGATCCACCGTCGCCGTCTCGTCGGGGAACCAGACGTAGAGGGTGTCAGCCAGGAGGCGCGGATGGTCCTGGCCGGACAGGTCGATCACCGGAGAAACCAGGGAGGTGTCCTGGACCCCGTCGTCCCCGTAGGCGTCAGAGTCAACCACGGCGAAGTCCTCGTCTCCGCCCTCCGGCGGCTGCCGGTCCCCGGGGTTGTCGAAGCTCCAGGTCTGCCCGTTGCCGGCGTTGTCGACCACGCTCCACCCGTCCTGGGCCGTCGTGCCCTCCCATCCGGTGAAGGCCTCGGTGGCACCGTCGTACTGGTAGGAGTAGCCAGGGGCCGTGCAGGTATCGAGGGTCGACAAGGCGATGTCGCGGTGTACGACGCCGCTCTCGTCGTCGGTGAGGTCGACGGTGAGATCCTGCTCGGCGTACCCGGGCAGGTCCGCAGAAGTGACATGCATGGTGTAGCTGCGTCCGGTCGGCAACGTCACCGAGTACCGTCCGGTATAGGGATCGGAGTAGATCACTCCGCCGGGGTAATCGTCGATGGTGATCTTCGCGCGCATCGGCCAGCCGTGACCGGCGCCGTCGGTAACCTCGCCGGAGATGGTCCGCGTGGGAAGCGGGGCCATGGCGAAGTCCTCGGTGACCTGTTCATCAGCGTCAACCTGGACATCCTCGACCGTACTCGTGTCGTACCCGAACAGTGTTGCGGTCAGGTCGTAGGTGCCGACGGGAAGGGGGAGGTCATAGCCCCCGTCGTCCTCAGTAGTCGCGTGGAAGACGTTGCCGTCCTCGTCTGTGGCTTGCACCGTCACTCCCGCCAGCGGCTCGCCGGTGTCGGCGTTGGTCGCGGTGCCGGCGATCGTCCCGGTCTCGCCCTGGGTCAAAGCAGCGATGCCGGCCGGCGTACCCACGCCCGTTGGCCCGTCCCAGCCGGGGCCCGCCTCACACAACACGTTTCCGCACCGGCCGTTCGTGCCCTCGGTGACGTCGTGCAGGTGTGCCGGAGCCGCCTGGTAGGGGTAGGACACCGGGTAGGTGCCCGGGGTCGGAGGTCCTGCCAGTGCGTACATTCCAGCGACCAGAGGTGCGGCCAGCGAGGTGCCGCCCCACTGCGACCAGCCGCTCAGGGCAGCGGTGTTGTACACGGCCAGCCCGGTAGCCGAGTCGGCGTCAGCGGCGATATCCGCCGTCGCCGAGAAGTCACCACACGTGGTGTCGATACCGATCTGGTAGTCCGGACGCGGCTCGTACAGCGAACACCCTGAACCGGTACCGTCCCACGCCGTCTCGTGCCAGCCACGTTCGGAGTCGTCCCTGGTCAGGTGGGTTCCGCCGACGGCCACCACGGTCGGGTTCGTCGACGGCCAGCTCTGCACGTTGCCGGTGTCTCCGGACGCGACAACGACCGCGATGCCGGGGTGCTCGTAGTAGTGGTCATAGGCCTGCTCGTTGGGGTCCTCGCCGTCGTGGCCGTAGGAGTTGCTGATCGCTACCGCGCCCATCTGTGCTGCGGTGTCGACGGCCTTGCCGAGGTCCTCGAAGGCGTTGGTGTCGGCCTGGACCAACAAGATGTTGCACTTCGGGCAGGCCGCGGACACGGCGTCGAGATCCAACGCGGTTTCGACGGTCCATCCGAGGTCGACCGGCGGATAGTCCGTGCCGCCGCGCTGGTCGACCTTCGTGAAGCAGCCGTTCTCAGTGGTGCACGGTGGCAGCCCGTAGTGGCTGCGGAACACGGCTAGGTCAGACTCCGCCTCCTCATAGCCGAAGGCATCCACAACGGCGACGGTCATGCCCTCACCGGCATCGGGAAGGTCATAGGCATCCTGGATGTCGGCCGGCCCCAGGGCCGTCGCCGGAGGGCCCGCAGCCGTCGGACGAGCCATGAGTTCACCATCCGGTCCGGTGTAGCCGAGCGCGAAGCATTGTGCGTAGGGCTTGTCACTGCGTCGTTGGGCAGCGGTCAAAGACTGGCAGGCAGCCGGTTGGTACCGGTCGTCCGCGTTCTGTTCACCCATGGGCGGCTGGGCGGAGTTGTCGGCGGAGCCCGACATCGCCCTCGTCGTCGACGGCGTACCACTCTCGGTCGACGCTGCCGCCGAGGGCGCCGTCACAGCAAGGGGAACGAGCAGACTCAACGCAGCGACGGGCGTGGCCACCAACGTGACGAGCCTGCGGGGCAGGTGGTGTGTCATCGCGATATCTTCCTGGGTTTGTTCCGGCGGTCCACAAATGGACGGACTCCGCTGACGATGTCATAGTTACGTCAGAACAGGCAAGGGTCTTGAGGTTCAACTTCATGACACCTGACGTAAACACGTCAATGAGGAGAAGCGATGTGGCAGTCCGTAGGAATCCCCGAGACCGAGGCCCGGGTCTACGAAACGCTCATCCCCCGAGGGCAGTCCACGGTTGCGGATCTCTCCGATCGGGCGAACCTCACACCGGCCACGACACGCAGCGCCCTGGCCGGCCTCACCCGAAGGGGACTGGTCTCCCGCGTCCCCGGGAGACCAGCACGTTACTCGGCCGCGGAACCCTCATTGGCCGGCTCCGTCCTCATCGCCAAACGAGAGCAGGAGTTGAGCAAACTGCAACGGCACCTCAACGCGCTCGACGACACGTACCGCACAGAAGCCTCCCGCGGCACACATGCCGGGTACGCCGAGTTGATCGAAGGAGCGTCGAAAGTGTGGCGCGCATTCGTCCGGGTGCAGCGTTCGGCACGGCAGGAGGTCCGCGCGTTCGACAAGCCGCCGTACTTCGTCCCACCCGGGGAACACGGAGATGAGGGCCCGAACCCCGACGAGCGAGAGGCACTGGACGAAGGCGCTGTCGGCTACCGGGTGATCTACGACAAGGAAGCCGTCGCCCTCCCGGGCCGGCTGGAGAACATCTGGGAGGGAATCCACCAGGGTGAACAAGCAAGAATCGGCACTGGTTTACCAGTCAAGCTCGTCATCGCCGACTCACGTGTCGCCATCATGAGCTCGGGGGCTGACTATCGCGAGGAGACCGCCTACCTGATTCACCCCTCCTCCCTCCTCGACATGGCCATGGGGCTTTTCGAGTCCCTATGGGAGCGCGCCGTGCCGCTCAACCGGCCAGCCACGATGACCAACGACGATGTGTCACACGACAGGGATCATCAGCTACTCGGTCTCCTCGCCAGCGGAGCCACCGACGCCGTGATCGCCAAACGGTTCGGATGGAGCGTCCGCACCGTGCAACGGCACGTGCGCCGGCTCATGGACACGGTGGGGGCCGGAACACGCTTCCAGGCCGGCATGGAAGCCGTACGGCGGGGATGGCTGTGAGGGCCGGCCCCCGTG
>CAYLOC010000138.1:0-9076 GCA_964385195.1 uncultured Nocardioidaceae bacterium | reverse complement strand
CACGTGATCGTCGGCGACTCCAACATGAGCGAGACCACCACCATGCTCAAGGTGGCCACCACCGACCTCGTCCTGCGGATGGTGGAGGAGGGGGTGGTGATGCGGGACCTCACGATGGAGAACCCCATCCGCGCGATCCGGGAGATCTCCCACGACATGACCGGCCGGCGCCGGGTACGGCTCGCCAACGGACGCGATGCCTCTGCGCTGGACATCCAGAAGGAGTACCTGAGCAAGGCGCTGGACTTCGCCGACCAGCGCGAGCTCCGGACTCCGGTGATCGACGCGGCGCTGGACCTGTGGGAGCGGAGCCTGAAGGCGGTGGAGTCAGATGACCTGGGCCTGGTGGAGCGGGAGATCGACTGGGTGATCAAGTACCGCCTGCTGGAGCGCTATCGCGCCCGCCACCACCTGGGCCTCAACTCCGCACGGGTCGCCCAGCTGGACCTGGCCTACCACGACATCCGGCGCGACCGCGGGTTGTTCTACCTGCTCCAGGGTCGCGGGGCAGTGGCCCGAGCGGTGAGCGACGTCACGATCTTCGCCGCGAAATCCGTTCCACCACAGACCACTCGTGCCCGGCTGCGCGGTGAGTTCATCCGGCGCGCGCAGGAGCGCCGACGCGACTTCACCGTCGACTGGGTCCACCTGAAGCTGAACGACCAGGCCCAGCGCACGGTGTTGTGCAAGGATCCGTTCCGGTCCCGGGACGAGCGGGTGGAACGGCTGATCGACTCCATGTAGCCCGATTGACGCAGACACCGGTGGCCGCACTGTTCGTTCCGGCGTGCCCGGACGGTAGGCTAGCGGACGCTTTGGTCCGAATCCCGTACCCGTGAGGTGTGTACAACGTGCGTCGTGTCCTGGCCGTCCTTCTGGTCCCGCTGTTGCTGGCGGCCACCGCCTGCAGCGGTGACAGCGGAAACAGCAGTGACGAGCCCGCGAAGCCCCACTCCGGAAGCGTCAGCGATATCGACGTGACCGGCGGCTGGGGCCACTCCCCGAAGGTTCAGTTCCAAGCGCCGATCACGTTCACGAAGCTGACGACCCAGACCGTCGTCAAGGGTGACGGAGAAGGGCCGGCCGTCAAGCCGTCCTCGTGGGTGAAGGTTCGTTACCTGGGCCTCAACGCCAGTGACGAGAGCATCATCGACAGCAGTTGGGAAGGCGACAAGGCCGCGACCGGCATGCTGGTGTCCCAGGTGATCGACGGGCTCCGCAAGGGGCTGGTCGGCGCCCATGCCGGTGACCGGGTGGTGATGGCGATCCCGTCGAAGCTCGCCTACGACCCGACCGGGAACGGCAGCACCGTGGGCAAGGGGGACAGTGTCGTGTTCGTCGTCGACGTACTCGAGGTGCATACGCCGGACGAGCCGCCGAAGACGGTGCCGCAGCTGGACTACACCGCCGCAGGGGTCCCCAAGGGGTTCACCAAGACCGACCAGACTCCGAAAGACGTCTCCAAGCTGGGTGTGTACCCCCTGATGAAGGGCGCCGGCCCCGAGGTCAAGAAGGGGGACAAGGTGACCGTGGAGTACCTCGGGCAGCTCTACCCCAGCGGGAAGGTCTTCGACCAGTCATGGGGGCGCCAGCCGTTCACGTTCACCGCCGGTCAGGGCAAGGTCATCGAGGGCTGGGACAAGGGGGTCATCGGCCAACGGGTGGGATCCCGGGTCGTGCTCGTGATCCCGTCCGACATGGCCTACGGGAAGAAGGGAAGCCCTCCCACCATTCCGAAAAACGCCGACCTGATCTTCGTCGTCGACATCCTGGGCACCTCGGGGTAGGGATCTGCGATGACGGCGCGGAAGAGCGAGCGGCTGATGAACCTGACGATCTGCCTCCTCGTCAGCCGCACCTTCGTCAGCAAGGAGCGGATTCGCGAGGCCGTGGAGGGCTACCACGGCCTGTCCGACGATGCCTTCGACCGGATGTTCGACCGGGACAAGGAAGAGCTCCGCGTCATCGGCGTCCCGATCGAGACCGGCACCATCAACAAGGCGTTCGAGGACGAGCCCGGCTACCGGATCCGGCGCGATGAGTTCGAGCTGCCCGAAGTCCGGCTCGCCGCGGACGAGGCGGCGGTGGTGGGGCTCGCGGCGCGGGTCTGGCAGCAGGCGCGCCTTGCCTCCGCGTCCAGTCGGGCTCTGCGCCGGATGCGTGCAGGCGGAGCCGACCTCGACGAGGAGCGCCTGCAGCTGCTCGAACCCCGGCTGGACAGCAACGAGGCCGCGTTCGACCCCATCCTCGACGCTGTGATGTCGCAGACGCCCGTCCGCTTCCAGTACCAGGCGGCCGGCGCCGACACCGCGGCGGACCGTCGCCTCGAGCCGTGGGGGATCGTGTCCTGGCACGGCCACTGGTACGTCGTCGGACAGGACCGCGACCGGGAAGCACCGCGGATGTTCCGGTTGTCGCGCTTCACCAGCGAGGTGAGGTTCGACGGGAAGCCCGGGGACTTTCAGCGCCCCGAGAACGTGCGGCTGCGTGACCTCGCCGGGAGCCTCGCCCCGACCGAGCCGCGGAACAGCGCCACCGTGCGGTTACGCCGGGGGGCGGGGGAGGCCCTGCGCCGACGAGCCGTTGCTGTGCGCGAGGGGGGAGAGGGGTGGACCGAGGTGGACCTGCCCTATGTCCGGGAAGCGGCGCTGGCCGACGAGGTGCTGGACCTGGGCGCGGACGCCGTCGTCGTCGGGCCCGACGAGGTGCGGGAGGCCGTCGTACGCCGGCTGCACGGTGTCCTGGCCGAGGCGGGGCAGGCATGAGCGCGCGTTCTTCCACACAGGTGGCCCGGATGCTGGAGCTGGTGCCGTACCTGCAACGCCGGGACGGGATCCACGTCGATGAGGTGGCCGCCGACTTCGGGGTTCCCGCCAAGCAGATCGTGGCCGACCTGAAGGCGCTGTGGTTCTGCGGCCTGCCGGGACTGCTCCCCGGCGACCTGATCGAGGTCGACGTGGATGCGCTGGACGGTGAGGGGATCATCCGGCTGAGCAACGCAGAGTTCCTCGACCGGCCTCGCAGGCTCGAGCCGACGGAGGCGCTGGCACTGATCGTGGCCCTGCGCGGACTGCGCGAGTACTGCGGGCCGCAGCAGCGGGACGCGGTGAACCGTGCGCTGGCCAAACTCGAGGCCGCGGCAGGCGAGAGCGCCGCGCCGGCTGATGTCGTCGAGGTGCAGGCCGATCCCGGCTCGGAGGAGACCAACGCGGCGGTCGAACAGGCACTGCAGGAGAACCGGCGCGTCCATCTGACCTACTACGTCCCGAGCCGGGACGAGACCACCGAACGCGACGCTGACCCGATGCGCGTGCTGGTGTCCGGCGGCAGACAGTACCTGGAGGCCTGGTGCCACCGGGCCCAGGAGACCCGGCTGTTCCGCTTCGACCGCATCCTGTCCGCAACCGTCCTCGACGCCCCGGCCGAACCCCCCGTGACCGCCCGGCGGCTCGACCTGTCCGATGGCATCTACCAGCCGGACCCCGCCGACGGGGTGGCGGTCGTGGAGCTGGCCGCCTCCGCACGGTGGGTGGTGGAGTACTTCCCCCTGGAGGACGTGACAGAGCTCTCGGACGGGCGGCTGCGTGTCTCCCTGCGGTACAACGATCCGCGCTGGGTCGAACAGCTCATCCTGCGGCTCGGGGGGCAGGCACACGTCATCGAGCCGGACACCATCGCCGAGGGCGTTCGTGCCACCGCTGCGGAGGCGTTGGCACAGTACGGCGAAACCTGAGCAGACCCCACGGCTGGGCTGCTCACCAGCAGCGGAAGCGCGTACTATGGTGAAGGAGTACGTCCCATCCGGACTCGACCGAAGAGGCGAACATGGATCTCGCAATCCCCGTGGTCGGCACACTGGGCTGGCCCGAGCTGGTCATTGTCCTGCTCGTTGTGCTGTTGATCTTCGGCGGGAAGAAGCTTCCCGAGATCGCACGCGGAACCGGCCGTGCGTTACGGATCTTCAAGTCCGAGACGAAGGGCCTCATGCACGAAGACGATGAGGCCGAGACCGACACTGCCGAGCAGCAGGACCACACGGCCTCCCAGCCCCCGCAGATCACCGGATCCTCGACGACCACTCCCACCACCTCTTCCACCTCCACCGAGTCGGCTGCGGAACCGCACCACCAGACCGGTAGCTAATCCGCGGAGGTCACCTACGTGACGTTGTCCCTCCGCCCCGGGAAAGGCCATCCGAAGCCGCCACCTGACGGCACGATGACCCTGCGGGAACACCTGCGCGAGTTGCGTAAGCGCTTGTTCATCTCCATCTGCGCCATCTTGGCGTTCCTGATCCTGGGGTGGATCTTCTACGACCAGGTGATCACGTTGTTGATGCACCCGTTCAAAGAGGTGATCCGCGCGGCGAACCCGGACCGGCAGGCGGAGATCCACGCGGTCATCAACAACGTCGCCGGACCGTTCCTGCTCAAGAGCAAGGTCTCGGTCGCGGTCGGGATCGTCCTCGCCTCCCCGGTGTGGCTGTACCAGATCTGGGCCTTCATCATGCCGGGGCTGTACGGCAACGAGAAGAAGTGGTCGCGGATCTTTGCCTCGGTCGCCGGGCCCCTGTTCATCCTCGGCGTTCTCCTGGGCTACTGGGTGATGCCGAAGGGCCTGCACGTACTGCTGGGTTTCACCCCCAGCGACGACATCACGAACCTGATCGACCTCAACCACTACTTCATGTTCATGGTGCGGGTCCTGCTGGTGTTCGGGGTCGCCTTCGAAATCCCCCTGTTCGTGATCATGCTCAACCTTGCCGGCGTCGTCCGTGCCCGCCACCTCAAGCGGTGGCGTCCGTGGATCGTCTTTGGCACGTTCGTGTTCGCCGCAGTCGCCACGCCCTCGACCGACCCGGTCACGATGCTGCTGCTCGGCATACCGATGGCAGGGTTGTTCCTGCTCTCTGAACTCATCGCCTGGCTGGTGGACCGCCGCAGAGCCGGTGAGGCGTCAGTCGACTACTCTGACTTCGACGACGACCAGGCCTCACCGCTGGAGTGACCCGCGAGCGTCTGACCGGCATCGAGCCGGCGGCCGAGGCCCCAACCCCGGGGGATGCCGATGAGCACGATCGCCGATTTCGACCCGTTCGACCTCCCGGACTGGGTCGGCGGCGAGGAGGTGGTCTGGGTCACCGAGACCGCACTCCGCGGTGGACCGCATGTACGCGGGCACCTGCGTTCGGGGGCGCACCGGCAGGAACTGGATCTGCTGGCTGTCGACGCCGCGTTCCCGAACGTGGTGTGCCCAAGCCGGCACCGGCACGATGCGCACCAAGCCTGGCACTACGGAGAGGTGCTGTTGGTCACGGTGGACAACCGGGTCACCGCGGGAGTTCCCGGGGTCGACTTCGACGCCGGCCTCGCCTGTGAGACGCTACGCCGCGTCGCACGAGCAGTCGGGTCCACGCCAGGCCGGTTCACGGTGTCGCTGACACTCTGACCGCGGGGTCGCACCGCGTGGTCAAGTATCGTCGTACAGCGTGGCAGCAACACTCGCGCTCCTGGTGAACCCCGCGACCGGCAAGGGGCGGCATGTGCTCCGGATTCCCCAGGTCGTCGCGACCCTGGAGGCGGCCGGGTACGCCGTCACCACCATGCGGGGCGCGTCCGCGGCGGAGTCCGCTGCACTCGCGCACAAGGCGGTGGCGGAGGAGTACGACGTCCTGGTCACGATGGGGGGTGACGGGATCGCCCACCTCGCCCTCCAGGCGCTCGGCGGAAGCCGGACGCGGCTCGGGCTGATCTCGGTCGGGACCGGGAACGACCTGGCCCGTGGGCTCGGCATCCCGCACGGCGACCCGGTCGCGGCCGCCCGAGTGGTCACCGGCGGACGCACCCGGCGCATCGACCTCGCAGTGGCCGGGTCCGAGCGCTTCGGAACCGTCCTTGCCAGCGGTTTCGACAGCGCGGTGAACGAGCGGGCGAACGCCCGGTCGTGGCCGCGGGGGCAGCTGCGCTACACGCTGGCGACACTCGGTGAGCTCCGTGTGTTCCGTCCGCTGCCGTACACGATGACCTTGGACGGCTCCACGGTGGAGCAGGAGGCGATGCTCGTTGCGGTGGGCAACACCGCATCCTACGGCGGCGGGATCCGGATGTGCGAGGGCGCCGCACCAGACGACGGGCTCCTGGACGTCGTCGTGATCACACCCGTCACGCGACGGGAGCTGCTGCGGGTCTTCCCGCGACTGTTCCGCGGCACCCACGTGACCCATCCGGCGTACCAACGGCACCGGGTCCGCCGCGTCCGCCTGGAGGCCCCCGGCTGCGTCGCCTATGCCGACGGCGAGCGGCTCGGGCCGCTGCCGGTCACCGTCGAGGTCGAGCCCGCCGCTGCCGAGGTGTTCACGCCTACCCCATGAGCACCCCGCACCGGAGCATCACCGCCGAATTCGAGGGCCTCTACGACTTCGCACTGGACGACTTCCAGGTCCGCGCCTGCCATGCCCTGGCCGACGGCCGCGGCGTCCTCGTCGCGGCGCCGACCGGAGCCGGGAAGACGGTCGTGGGGGAGTTCGCGGTACATCTCGCGCTCGCCCGTGGCGGCAAGTGCTTCTACACGACCCCGATCAAGGCGCTGTCGAACCAGAAGTACCACGACCTGGTAGCCCGGTACGGTCCGGACCGGGTGGGTCTGCTGACCGGTGACAACAGCATCAACGGGCACGCACCCGTGGTCGTGATGACCACCGAGGTACTGCGCAACATGCTCTACTCCGGCTCCTCGGCCCTCCACGGGTTGTCCTCGGTGGCGATGGACGAGGTGCACTACCTTGCCGACCGCTCCCGGGGGGCGGTGTGGGAGGAGGTGATCATCCATCTCCCCGACTCGGTGTCCCTGGTCTCGTTGTCGGCCACGGTGTCGAACGCGGAGGAGTTCGGTGAGTGGCTGAGCACGGTCCGTGGCGCTACCGACGTCATCGTGGAGGAGCGCCGACCGGTCCCGTTGTTCCAGCACGTCATGGCCGGTCATCGCCTGCACGACCTGTTCGCGGGGGAGACGCGGGATCCCGAGCCGGAGGCCGTGGTCAACCCTGCCTTGGTCCGGATGGCCCGGGATGAGCGGCGCAACGGTGCGCGAGGACGCCACCGTGGACGACGGCAACCGTACCGGAGACCGCAGGGCCGCCGCCTCGTTCCCGGGCCGGCCGACGTGATCTGGCGGCTGCGCGAGGACTCCCTGCTGCCCGCGCTGGTGTTCATCTTCTCCCGTGCCGGTTGCGACGCCGCCGTCGACCAATGCCTCAACCTTGACGTGAGGTTAACTTCACCTGACGAGGAGGCAGAGATCGAGGCCGCGACCCGCGCGGCGATGGCCTCGCTCGATCCGCGCGACCTGGACACGCTCGGCGCGCGAGCATGGGCGCGTGCACTGCGGCACGGCTACGCCAGTCACCACGCGGGCATCGTGCCGGTGTTCAAGGAGTGTGTGGAGGGGCTGTTCTCCCGCGGACTGGTCAAGGCGGTATTCGCCACCGAGACGCTGGCACTGGGGATCAACATGCCGGCCCGGTCGGTCGTCCTGAGCCGGCTGAGCAAGTGGAACGGCAAGACCCACGCCGACGTAACCCCGGGGGAGTACACGCAGTTGACCGGCCGCGCGGGCCGGCGTGGGATTGACGTCGAGGGCCACGCCGTGACGTTGTGGGAGGCCGGCTTCGACCCGGAGGCGGTTGCCGGGCTCGCCTCCACCCGCACCTACCCCCTGCGATCGTCGTTCCGCCCGTCGTACAACATGGCGGTGAACCTGGTCGGCCAGTTCGGGATGGAGCGGTCCCGGGAGTTGCTGGAGTCCTCGTTCGCGCAGTTCCAGGCCGACCGGGCGGTGGTAGGACTGGCCGGTGAGCTCCGCAAGGCGCAGGAGGCGCTGTCGGGGTACGCCGATGCGATGGCCTGCGACCACGGCGACTTCCTGGAGTACGCGCGGCTGCGTCGTCGTATCTCTGACCACGAGGCGGACCGGAGCCGGCGGGGGCGTCGTCGGCAGGACACCCAGGACGCTCTCGCCCAGCTGCGGGTCGGCGATGTGATCGTGCTGCCGCAACGCGCTCCGCGCCTGGCCGTGGTGGTCGAGGCGGCGCTACCGGGGCGCCGGGACGGTCCCCGGCCGCGTCTGGTCACCGAGGACCGGCGTACCCGTCGGCTGGCCGCGGCTGACCTCGATCGTCCTGTGCGGGCGCTGACCCGCATCCGGGTACGGCGCGGGTTCAACCACCAGGACCCGCGACAGCGCGCGGAGCTGGCGCGGCACCTGCGTGATCGTGCGGGCGACCTGCTCCAGGACTTCGTCGGCGCCGACACCGCGACCGCACCAACCGACCGGCCGGACCCCGAGATCCGCCGGTTGCGCGCGGCGATGCGACAGCATCCCTGTCACCAGTGCCCGCAGCGGGAGGACCATGCCCGCTGGGGCGAGCGATACCTGCGGTTGGAACGGGAGGCCGGCAAGCTGCGCCGCCGCATCGACTCCCGGGCCAACACCATCGTCCACCAGTTCAACCGGGTATGCGAGGTACTGCGGGACACCGGCTATCTCGACGGGGAGAAGGTGACATCCGACGGCGGGATGCTCGCCGGGATCTACAGCGAACTCGACCTCGTCGCCGCAGAGTCGATCCGCCGCGGCGTGTGGGAGGACCTTCCGGCACCGGGTCTCGCCGCAGCGCTCTCGACGTTGGTGTTCGAGTCACGAGCTCCGGATGATGCGCGCCGGCCGCGGATCCCCGGCGGCGTGGTGCGACGGGCGCTGGAGGAGATGGCACACCTGTGGAGCCGTCTCGCAGCGGTCGAGGCCGAACACGACCTGGACTTCCTGCGGGAGCCGGACACGGGATTCGCGTGGGCGGCGTACCGGTGGGCAGGTGGCGCGTCATTGAGCGACGTCTTGGAAGACGTGGACCTCGCCCCTGGTGACTTCGTGCGGTGGGTCAAGCAGGTGGTGGACCTGGCCGAGCAGATCGGCCACGTGGTCGACGAGGGGCCGCTACGCGACACCGTCCGGGAGACCGTCCGGTCGATGCGCCGCGGTGTCGTCGCTTCCGACACCGGCGCCTGAGCCGGCAGGCCCA
>CAYLOC010000137.1:0-9190 GCA_964385195.1 uncultured Nocardioidaceae bacterium | reverse complement strand
CAACGTTGTGGGGGGAGAGGGGGAGGTCAGACGATGTTGTGGTGCTGCAGGATCCGGAACGCCACGATGCCCGGAACCGCGGGGAACCAGAACGTCAGCACCCGCATCGCGAGTACGGCGGTGACGGCGTTGGTCGGGTCGATCCCCACCGCGGTGAGGCCGGCGACCATCGCGGCCTCCACAGCACCGAGGCCGCCGGGCGTCGGCGCCAACTGGCCCAGGGTCTGGGCCACGATGTAGACCGCGATCACGGCGATGAGCGGCATCTGCGGGTCGAACGCCGCCAGCGTCGCGGCCAGCCCCAGCCCGGAGACGATCAGGAACAACACCGACCCGCCGAACAGCTGGGTGGCGCGGACCGGGTGCCGCAACGTGGGGAGCAGGTCGCGCGCGAGGTCCCGGCCGTGGTGCAGCAGCGGCAGCCACACCCGACGCCGTCCGTACGGCGTTGCCAGGAACGCCACCACGGCGCAGACCACCAACCCCACCCCCAGCCACACCATCCAGCTGGTAGGGATCTGGACGTCACCCACCGGGACGGCGTGGCCGATCACGAGCAGCCCGACCGCTGTCAGCACCCCACCGACGATGCCGACCACGGCACGGTTGAGCAGCACCACCCCGACGGCGCGTGACCGACGCAGCCCCAGCTTCTCCAAGAACACCACGTTGATGCCGTAGAAGCCGATCCCGGCGGCCGTGGTCCGGCCGGTGAACGCAGCCGCGACCTGCACGGCGATCGTCCGCCAGGTCGGCAACCGGGTAGGGCTGGAGCCGAGCACCGTCACCGCGGAGATCACGATGCCGACGAACGCGGTCACGACCGAGAGCCCCAGCCACCACCAGTTCGCGTCGCGCAGGGACGCGAGCACCTCATCGAAGCTGGACAGCTGCGGCAGCAGCAGGTAGACGGCAGCACCGCCGGCGAGCAGCAGCACCAGCATGGTGGGGTTCACCGGCGGACGGAACGGCGGTACCGGCTCCCCGGTCTGCTCGGCCAGTCGCTCTCGCAGGTCGGACAGCTCCAGGCGCTCCTCGGTGAGCTGGTTCCGCAATCGGCGGTGCATGGCCAACCACTGCAGGTGCGGGAGGGCCTGGACCAGGGACTCCCGCGGCAGGCTGCGGTGCGCGCTCCGCACCGCTCGGCGTACCCCCACCACCGACGACAACGAGACCAGCATCTCCGCGATGTCCTGCGCGCTCTGGTCAGCCGGCCCGCCGACCCGGCTGAACGTGAAGTCGGTGATGCGCGGATGGCCGGTCTCGTCGACGAGGACGTTGTCCGCACGGAGCTCGTGGTGCGCGATGTGCCGGGCACCGAGGGCCGCGATGTCGCGCCAGATCTCGTCCAGAAGCGGCTCGGACACCTCGTCGGGCCGGTAGTCCGACAACAGCCGCCCCCGGACCCGCCGGCGCAGCAGGAACGAGGGACCGTGCTCGATCTCGCCGGCCAACAGCACCGGGATCGTGCCGACACCGGCCCGCTCGGCCAGCAGGGTCACATACGCCTCGTGGTCGACCTCGTGTCGGGGGGTGGACAGGATCGGCTCGTGCTGCACCTCCAGCGAGGCGAGCAGCCGTCGCAGCTTGTACGACGGTCCGGCCAGCCGGTGCAGCCGGCGTACCACCTTCATCTCCAGCTGCTCCCCGTCCGCGGTGCACACGTCGTAGATCTGCGGCCGAAGGAACGGCCGCCGGTGCGCCTCGGTGATGTAGGCGCCCTCGATCCCGGCCTGCCGCAACGCCATCTGCAACGCGACCTCCGACGTCTTCCGCCCGGGCGCGCCCATCACGAGGTGGACGACGGTGCCCACACCCCACCCCAGCATGCCGCCGGCGAACACCCCGAGCGGCAGGTTCAGACCCAAGAAGACGTCGGCGGCGGCCACCAGCACCACGACAACCCACGCGGAGTTCCGGACGGTGCGGGTCAGGTACGGCGCCGCGGTGACGGCCATCGCAGTGACCACCGCCACCTGCGGCGACGGGAAGTCGAACGCGCCCGACGGCGGGACCCGCAACGCGGGCAGCAGGTCCAGCGGCATCGGGCGCGCAGCGGTCAGCCAGTGCAGCAGTGCCACCAGGAACCACGAGCCGACCCCGCCCAGGGTGAGGGAGATGCTCAGCCGGACCCGGCCCAGGTACAACGCCAGCGCGACCGCTGCGGCGATCCCCGGCCAGCCTCCGCACCAGGTGAGCACATGCGCTGCAGGGGTGACGACGGCCGGGATGCGTTCGACCTGGGTGAAGATCGCGCCCTCGACCGGGTTGACCCCCGGTCGCCCGGCCACCACCAGACAGGCGATGACGATGCCCGCGGAGACAGCGATCCGGACCAGGTCTGCGGGGTGCCTGCCGATGGACAGCCGCAGCCTGGTGTAGCGGCTCCGGCGCCGTGACGACTCACGGCGAGCCGGCGCCATCTGACGTTCCGGAGCCGTCATATGCCAACCGTAGCGACTGGGGAGGGATCTGCTCAGCGGACGCCGTCGCCGTACCGGCCGGACCCGCCTTCGCATCGCGATTAGGTGAGGCTAATCTAAAAATGCGGGGAGGATGACTCGCGGAGGTGATGAATGGACCACGCTCGATGAACCGGGTACGACGCAGCCTCGCCGTTGGCGTCTCCGCCGTGCTGTTGCTGGGTGCGCTCGCTGCGTGCGGCGGCGGGAGCGACGCCGCTGATTCCCCCACCCTGACGGTCTACGACGGCCAGCACGGGGTGACCTCGAAACCGCTGATCCAGGCGTTCGAGAAGAAGACCGGGATCACGGTCACCAACCGCTCCGGGGAGAGCGCGGCGCTGGCGCACCAGATCATCACCGAAGGTTCGAAGTCCCCGGCCGACGTCTTCTACAGCGAGGAGGCGGCGCCGATGCTGCTGCTGGCTGAGAAGGGCCGCCTGGCCACACTCAACCAGGACGTGCTGGCGCCGATCCCGAAGCAGTACCGCGGTCTCGATGACGACTGGACCGGCGTCACCGCACGAGCCCGCGTGGTCGTTTACGACCCGACCAAGATCAGCCCGGACCAGATGCCCGCATCGGTGCTGGACTTCGCCGACCCCACGTGGAAGGGCAAGATCGGCATCGTCCCCACCAGCGGCTCGTTCCAGGAACAGATCTCCGCGGTGATCCGCATGGACGGCAAGCAGGCCGCGCTGAAGTGGCTGTCCGGGCTGAAGAAGAACGCCGAACTGTACAGCGGTAACACCGAGGCGCTCGACGGCGTCAACCAGGGCCAGGTCGAGGTGGCGTTGATCAACCACTACTACTGGTTCCGTGAGGTCGCCGAGAAGGGCGCGGACAAGGTCCCCTCGAAGCTGTTCTACTTCGAGAATGGCGGACCGGGCTCGCTGGTGAACGTGTCGCCGATGGGCGTCGTCGACTCCACCGACAACAAGCAGGCTGCGGAGAAGTTCGTGAAGTTCGCCACCAGCAAGGAGGGGCAGCAAGTCCTGGCGAAGGCCAGCGCAGAGTACCCGTTGAACCCGGCGGTGTCCTCGCCGTTCGACCTGGTGCCGTTCGACAAGCTGAACGCGCCGCACCTGTCGATCGAGAAACTCGGCGACGGGCAGGAGGCGGTGGCGCTGCTGCAGCAGGTGGGCTTGTTGTAGTGACCGTGCTTGCCCCGGCGACTGCGACCGGTCGCCGCCACCACTCCCGCCGTCGGCGGTCCCGCCCGCCGGCCTGGGTGGTGCTGCCGCTGGTCGCGGTCTGCGTGCTCGCCGTGCTGCCGGTGGCCTACGTGATCTGGCATGCGCAGGCAGCCGGCTGGGACCAGAGCGTGCACCTGCTGGTCCGTCCCTACGTCGGGCAGCTGCTGGTGAACACGGTGCTCCTCACGGTGGCGGTGATGATCGGCTGCCTGCTGCTGGGTACGGCGACCGCGTTCCTGGTCGAGCGCACCGACGTACCGGGCCGGGGCCTGTGGCGGGCGGTGCTGCCGCTGCCGTTGGCGGTGCCCGCGTTCATCACCACCTACGGCTGGGTCTCGCTGACCCGGGACGTGCAGGGCTACTGGGGGGCGGTGGTGGTGCTGACGCTGGCGTACTTCCCGCTCGTGGAGCTGCCGGTGGCGGCGGCGCTGCGTGGGCTGGACCCGTCCTGGCGGGAGACCGCGCGGGGCCTCGGGCACGGGCCGTGGAGCGTCCTGCGGCGGTTGACGATCCCGCTGCTCCGTCCGGCCCTGGCGGCCGGGGGGCTGCTGGTCGCGCTGCACATCCTTGCCGAGTTCGGCGCGTTGTCGTTGCTGCGGTTCCGCACGTTCACCACCGCGATCTTCACCCAGTACCAGCTCACCTTCGACAGTGCCGCCGCCGCGATGCTGGCCGGGGTGCTGATCGTCTTGTGCGCGGTCGCGCTCACCGTCGAGCTGCTGGCGCGGGGGAGGGCGCGGTACGCCCGCGTCGGGTCTGGCGCGCCCCGGCCCGCACCACCGGCCCGGCTCGGCCGCGGGCGCTGGGCCGCCGTGGGTTTCCTGGCGGCCGTGCTCGTGGTGGCGCTGGGGGTCCCGGTCGGCACGATCGTCTACTGGGCGGTGGCCGGGTCCTCCACCGTTTTCGCCTGGGGCTCGTTGCTGGCGACGGCCGTGCACTCCATCGTGTTCAGCCTCGGCGGCGCGCTGCTCGCCGCAGCGCTCGCGGTGCCGGTGGCGCTGGTCGCGGTCCGGCACGGTGGCTGGATAGCGACGCTGGTGGAGCGGGTGTCCTACCTCGGGGGCTCGTTACCCGGCCTCGTGGTCGCGCTGGCGCTGGTCTTTGTGACGATCCGGATCGTGGAGCCGCTGTACCAGTCGCGGTGGCTGGTGATGATCTCCTACGCGGCGTTGTTCCTGCCGTTGGCGGTGGCGACGGTGCGGCCGCGGGTGGCGCAGGCCCCGGTCCAGCTGGAGGAGCAGGCCCGGGTGTTGGGGCGGCGGCCCTGGCAGGCGACGCTGGCGGTCACCCTTCCCGCGATCGCGCCGGGCGTCGGTGCGGCGGCGGCGCTGGTGTTCCTGGCGAGCATGCGCGAGCTGACTGCCACGCTGCTGCTGCGTCCCAGTGGCGTGGATACCTTGGCCACCCAGGTGTGGTCGCTGACCACGAACATCTCCTACGGTGCCGCGGCGCCGTACGCGCTGTTGCTCATCCTGGTCTCAGCACCCGCGACGTACCTGCTCACCAAGGGGGAGCGGAGCGGTCGGAGTGTGGCCGCATGAGACCCCAGACGAGTACGCCGACCGGTGCGCTGGTGGTCCGGGGGCTGCAGAAGTCCTTCGGTCCCCACCGGGTGCTGGAGGGCGTGGACCTGGCGATCCCGGCCGGGGACCGGACCGCGGTGCTCGGACCGTCCGGCTGCGGCAAGACGACCCTGTTGCGGTTGATCGCCGGGTTCGACCGGGCCGACGGCGGCACCATCACCCTCGGATCGGTCGAAGTCTCCGGACCGCGGCTGTACGTGCCGCCGGAGCGCCGGCGGGTCGGGTACGTGGCGCAGGAGGGTGCGGTCTTCCCGCACCTGGACGTGGCCCGGAATGTGGCCTTCGGGTTGCCTCGGTCACAGCGCCGTTCCGGCCGCGTGGAGGAGATGCTTGCCCTTGTCGGGTTGTCCGGTCTCGGCCGGCGGATGCCGCACGAACTCTCCGGGGGACAGCAGCAACGGGTCGCGGTGGCGCGTGCGCTGGCGCCCGCCCCGACGCTGGTGTTGCTGGACGAGCCGTTCGCGGCGCTGGATGCGGGGCTGCGCTCGACCATGCGCGCCGAGGTTCGGGAGATGTTCCGTGCGACCGGGACCGCGGCGCTGCTGGTCACCCACGACCAGACCGAGGCCTTGTCGTGGGCCGATCACGTGGCGGTGATGCGCGACGGCCGGCTGGTCCAGCACGCCGTCCCCGAGACGCTGTACCGCACCCCGGTCGACACCGGGGTGGCCGCGTTCGTCGGAGAAGCGGTGCTGCTCCCGGCTCGGTGTCACGACGGCGTCGCCGACTGTGTGCTCGGTCGGCTCCCGCTTCGCGCGGACGGCCCCGGCGTCACCGGTACGGCGACGGTGATGGTGCGGCCGGAGCAGCTGGTGTGCGCTGCCCCGGACACGAGTCCCCTCACCGCCGAGGTGAGCGCGTGCACCTACTACGGCCACGACGCAGAGGTGCGGCTCCGGCTGCTGAACGAGGAGGTGGCCGGCGCGGCCGAGGCGGAACCGGTGGGGCTCGTCGCCCGGTTGTCCGGCGTACAGGTTCCGGCGATCGGTGAGTGCGTGGGGCTGCACGTGGTCGGTGAGGTGGTCGCCTACCCCTCCGACAACAGGTTCGGGGAAGATCGCAGCGGCCAGAGCCACCACCATCTTCCCCGAACCTGATCAGCAGGGGTCGGTCAGTTCTCCACGGCCGGGGCGGTGGCGCGGACCGGGATCCGCTTCGCCTCGGCGTCGGTGTAGGCACCGGACACCCGCAGCGACAGCACGCCTGCGTCATAGGAGGCCTCGATCGCGTCGGCGGCCACGTGCTTGGGCAGCGTGAACGACCGGCGGAACTCGCCGTACCGGATCTCGGTCAGGCTGCGTCCGTCGCTCTCCTCCGACCGTTCGTCGCGGCGCTCGCCGTGCACGCTGAGCTGGCCGTCCTTCACCTCGACGGTGACGTCCTTCTCCGCGTCCATGCCCGGCAGCTCAAGGCGGATCACGGCGTCCTCACCGTCGCGGGTGACTTCCGCGCGGGGGGTGAAGCCGGAGCGGGCGGGCCACTCGCCGGGGGCGAAGGTGTGCCGCATCAGCGCGTCGAACTCCGCGAACGGGTCGCGCCTGCGGACAAGTGACAGTGTGTTCATCGTTGCTGTGTTCATAGTTGCTCCTTCTGGTTCCGGGGACGGCTCCTTACGCCGTCACCCGGTACAACCAGGGTTGAGCCTTACGCATTCCCGAAAGTTGAGCGATGTTCGCTCAAGGCGAACGGAGCCGCAGGGCCGAGATGCCTGCGACCACGGCGACCGCCGCCCCGAGCCCGAAGGCCGCCAGGTAGGAGCCCTGGTCGATCAGCCAGCCGGCGGCCACCGGCGCGGTCACCGCCCCGAAGTCACTGGACATGTTGAACACCGCGATCACCTTGCCGCTGCG
This sequence comes from uncultured Nocardioidaceae bacterium, assembly GCA_964385195.1. GTDB lineage: Bacteria > Actinomycetota > Actinomycetes > Propionibacteriales > Nocardioidaceae > CAYLOC01. Next base: position 2,099 of record CAYLOC010000137.1, on the reverse strand, counting down.
CTTGCCGACCACGTCGCCGACGAGGGCACCGGGGACCGTCCCCATCGCCGCCGCGGCGGCGCCGAACACCACCATCGCCACCAGCGCCACGGGGAGCGATCCGCCGACTCCGAGCAGCAGCAGCCCCGCGGCCGTCCCTCCTGCTCCGATGACCAGGACGGGGCGCCGACCGACGGTGTCGGCCCAGCGCGCGGCGGGGAACATCAACGCGGTTTGGGCCAGCGCCGACACCAAGAACGCGACGCCGGTCCAGCCGGGTGCGGCGCCGAGCTTGTTCACGATCAGCAGGGGAACGGCGGTGCTGCGTACGCCGAAGATCGCCACGCCTACCGCGAGGTTGGCGACGAGCGCGGCCTGGTACTCGCGGGTGGCCAGCACCTGCCGGAACGTCGGCTCCGGTCGAGGAGTCGTGTCCTCCGGTACGTCGACGGGCTCGTCGGGAGAGTCAACCGCACCGGGACGGGTGAGGAAGACCAGCGCGACCGCAGCCGCGAGGCCGAGTGTGCCGGCGTACAGGAAGAACGGTGCCCGGTAGGAGACGCCGAGCACCCCACCTCCGATCGCCGGCCCGATGATCCCCCCGAGCAGGAACCCGTAGCGGTAGACGCTCATCGCCCGGGCGCGCATCCGCTTCGTGGCGACGCGCAGCACCAGTGACACCGCTGCGAGGCCGAACACCGCCGAGCCCATCCCGCCGACACCACGAAGGATCAGCAGCTGCGGGTAGTTTGCCGACAGCCCTGCGAACAGGCTGGACACCGCGACGACCCCGATGCCGATGGCCAGACCCGTCCGCTCCCCGATGGCGTCGACGAGCCGTCCGGCACCGAGCCCGGAGACGAAGCGCATGAGGGCGAACGCGGACACGACCGCGCCCGCCCAGAACGCGTCGACGCCGAACTCCTTCGCGAACAGCGGGATCGCGGGCGCCACGACGCCGAACCCGAGGGCGACGCAGAACGACACCCCCGCCATGACGAACACGTCGCGGGGCAGGCCGGCGGTCAGGCGCGCGGCGCGTGCGGTGAGGCTGGTCAACGTGTCAGCGCGCCGGCGTTGCCAACAGCTGGGAGAGCCGGTCCAGGGTCTCGGGGACCACGCGGTAGTAGGACCACACGCCCCGCTTCTCCCGGGTGAGCAGCCCCGCGTCGACGAGGATCTTCAGGTGGTGCGACACCGTCGGCTGGGTCAGTCCGACCGGCTCGGTCAGGTCGCACACGCACGCCTCGCCGTCCGCGTGCGCGGACACCAGCGACAGCAGCCGCAGCCGGGTCGGGTCGGCGACCGCCTTGAGCGTGTGGGCGAGCTCGGTGGCGGTCTCGCTGGTCAGTGGCTCTCCCACCAGCGGCGGGCAACACGCGACGTCCATGCCCACCAGTATGCGTCATCGCATTGACGAGCGTCGATGCGAGGTGGGATGCTGGACGTGGCCTACATTGACAATCATCGATGTTGAGGAGGTGGACAATGGCGGTGCCTGAGGTCCGGGAGACGGTGCGGAGTCGCTACGCCGAGGCAGCGGTGTCACTCCAGTCCGGCGGCTCCTGCTGTGGATCCGACTGTTGTGGTGGCGGATCGGTCGAGGTGGAGCCCGGCTTCGGGTCTGCGCTGTACGGCGACCGGGCGCACGATGAGGTGCCGAACGAGGCGCTGCTCGCCAGCCTCGGCTGCGGTAACCCGGTGGCGGTCGCGGCCCTGCACCCCGGCGAGCGGGTGCTCGACCTCGGCTCCGGCGGCGGGATCGACGTACTGCTCTCGGCGCGGCGGGTCGGGCCGGACGGCTTCGCCTACGGCGTCGACATGACCGAGGAGATGCTCGCCCTCGCCCGCGCCAACGCCGAACGCGCCGGCGCCACCAATGTGGAGTTCCTGCGCGGGACGATCGAGGACGTCCCGTTGCCTGACGGGGCGGTCGACGTGGTGATCTCCAACTGCGTCATCAACCTGTCCTCGGACAAGCCAGCGGTGCTCGCGGAGATGTTTCGTCTGCTGGTTCCCGGCGGCCGGATCGGTATCTCCGACGTTGTCGCAGAGGATCGCCTCAGCGCTGCCGAACGGGCCGAGCGCGGTTCCTGGGTCGGGTGCATCGCTGGTGCCCT
>CAYLOC010000136.1:2112-9365 GCA_964385195.1 uncultured Nocardioidaceae bacterium | reverse complement strand
TGCCGACGCGCAGGATGAGACGCCATGAAGGCGGTCCTGCTGGCCGGTGCGCTCGCCCTGGTGCTGACCCTGCTCGGCACCCGCGTGGCCATCTCCGTCCTGGTGCGGAAGGGATACGGCCAGCTCATCCGCGATGACGGTCCCACCTCGCACCACGTCAAGCGGGGGACACCCACGATGGGTGGGCTGGTGATCATCATCGCGGTCGTCGTGGGGTACTTCCTGTCCAAGCTCATCACCGGCCACGAGCCGTCGGTGTCGGCGTACCTCTTGCTCGGGTTGTTCGTCGGCATGGGCCTGGTGGGGTTCCTCGACGACTACATCAAGATCTCCAAGCAGCGCAGCCTCGGCCTGCGCAGCAAGGCCAAGATCACGGGGCAGACGGTGATCGCGGTCGCGTTCGGCTGGCTGAGCCTGCAGTTCCCGGACGCCCGGGGGCATTCCCCGGCCTCGCCGGCGATCTCCTTCATCCGGGTCCTGGACTGGAAGCTGCCAGTCATCCTGGTCATCATCTGGGTACTGATCATGATCGCCGGCACCAGCAACGCGGTGAACCTCACCGACGGGCTCGACGGGCTGGCCGCGGGCAGCGCGATGATGGTGTTCGGCGCCTACATGCTCGTGGGTATCTGGCAGAACAACCAGTTCTGCAAAGTAACCCCGGGCCCGAAGTGCTACAACGAGATACGCGACCCGCTGGACCTCGCCGTCCTGGCCGCTGCCTTCACCGGTGCCTGTTTCGGCTTCTTGTGGTGGAACGCCGCGCCGGCGAAGATCATCATGGGCGACACCGGATCGCTGTCGCTGGGAGGCGCGCTGGCCGGCCTGGCGATCATGACCCGCACCGAGCTGCTGCTGGTGGTCCTCGGCGGGTTGTTCGCGATCATCACGATGTCGGTGATCCTGCAGGTGGGCTACTTCAAGCTCACCCGGGGCAAGCGCCTGTTCCGGATGGCTCCGCTGCACCATCATTTCGAGCTGCGCGGCTGGGCGGAGATCACCGTCACGATCCGGTTCTGGCTCGTGTCCGGCATCTGCGTGGCGCTCGGCCTGGGCATCTTCTACGCCGAGTGGGTCGTCGGCACGTGACGGGCACGCACCGGACCCACGCGCCATGAGTACCCCGGGCTGGCTGGCGGAGGCAACGCGGACGTCTGCCTGGGAGCAGCTCCACGTGACGGTCGTCGGAGCCCTGGGCGTCTCCGGGTTCGCCGCCGCCGACGCATTGCAGCATCTCGGCGCACACGTCACCGCACTCGACGACGCCGACATCGGGGCCGATGTCGCAGGAGGCGAGGCACAGGCGTCGCGTGCCACCTTGCTGGAGGCACTCGACGTCGAGGTGCGCACCGGACCCGGAGCTACCAGCCAGATTCCGGCCGGCACGGGGCTCGTCGTCACCGCCCCCGGTCTTCCCCCCAGCACGCCGTTGCTGCAGGACGCGGTCGCGGCAGGGTTGCCGGTCTGGGGCGAGGTCGAGCTCGCCTGGCGGCTGCGGGACCCGGTCGACCCGGCGCCGTGGCTGGCCGTGACCGGCACCAACGGCAAGACCACGACGACGCAGATGCTGGAGAGCATGCTCCGCGCCGAAGGGCTGCGCGCCGTTGCCGGGGGCAACATCGGGCGGCCGATGTGCGAGATCGTCATGGACCCCGCCCGGTACGACGTGGTGGCGGTGGAGCTGTCCTCACACCAGTTGTACTGGATGAGCTCGCTCTCGGCGCGGGCCGCCGCCCTCCTCAACATCGCTCCGGACCACGTGTCCTGGCACGGCAGTCTGGAGGCCTACACCGCCGCGAAGGCCCGGATCTACCACCGTGCCCAGATCGCCTGTGTCTACAACGTCGCCGACCCAGAAACCCGGCGCCTGGTGGAGGAGGCCGACGTGGAGGAAGGCTGCCGCGCCGTCGGGTTCAGCCTCGATGTCCCCGCGCCAGGCATGGTCGGCGTCGTCGACGGGATGCTCGCCGACCGGGCGTTCGTCACCGAGCGCCAGACGTCCGCGGCCGAGCTCGGCGCGGTCACCGACGTACCGACCCAGGCACCGCACAACGTCGCCAACGCCCTAGCGGCCGCTGCGCTCGCCCGCGCCCACGGCGTCACCCCCGCCTCGGTACGCCGCGGACTGCGCGCGTTCAGCCTCGACGCCCACCGGATCCAGCACGTCGCGGAGGTCGACGGCGTGACGTACGTCGACGACTCCAAGGCCACCAACCCGCACGCCGCCGGGGCCTCCCTCACCGGTTTCCCCTCCGTTGTATGGATTGCGGGAGGACTGGCCAAGGGCGCCCGGTTCGACGACCTCGTGGCGCACGTACGCCCGCGACTGCGCGGTGTGGTGCTGCTGGGCCGTGATCGGGACGTGATCAGGGACGCCCTTGCGCGACACGCGCCCGATGTACCGGTAATCGAGGTCAGCGACGACGACACTGGTGCCATGGAGCGTGTGGTCGCCGCGGCCGCAGGTCTCGCGGCGGTGGGGGACACGGTGCTGCTCGCCCCCGGTTGTGCGTCCCTGGACATGTTCGCCAACTACGCCGACCGAGGCGATCGGTTCTCCGCGGCCGTGCAGGACCGGCTCGGCCACTGACCACGCACCGCCGGACGTCGGCGGTGCCGGACCAGAAAGGGTGCCGTTGACGACAACCAGCGGGGAGCGGTGGCGGACACCGGCGACCGTCCGGGCCGAAGGGTTCCTCGCCGCCATCAAGCGGCAGCTGGAGAAGCCGCTGGCGTCGTACTACCTCGTGCTCGGCTGTACCGGGCTGTTGCTCGCGCTGGGTCTGTTGATGGTGCTGAGCGCCTCCAGCGTCACCTCGCTGGAGGTCTACGGCAACTCCTACGCGATCTTCGTCAAGCAGGCGGTCTGGGCCGGTGTGGGCATCCCGCTTGCCTATGTCGCTTCCCGGCTCCCACTCCCGTTCCTGCGGTTCGCCGCCTGGCCGGCACTGGCGCTGTCCGCGCTGCTGGTGGCGCTCACCTACGTCCCCAGCTTCGGCGTCTCCGTGAACGGCAACCAGAACTGGGTCTCCTTCGGGGGCCCGCTGCAGTTCCAGCCGTCGGAGTTCCTCAAGTTGGCGCTGATCTTGTGGTGCGCGGATGTGTACGCCCGCAAGGGCGAGCTCCTGCAGCGGTGGCGGCACCTGCTCATCCCGGTGCTGCCCGCGTGTGCCGCCGCAGTCGCCTTGGTCATCGGCGAGGGCGACCTGGGGACCGCGCTCGTCTTGTTCGCGATCGTGCTGGGCATGCTGTGGCTGGTGGGGGCGCCCTTCCGGCTGTTCGGGGTCACGCTGCTGGCGGTGGGCGTTGTCGCGTTCGGTCTGGCCACCACCCAGCAGGAGCGGGTCGCACGGCTCACCAGCTTCCTGGACCCCCTTGCGCACTACGGTGACAAGGGATGGCAGGCCAGCCACAGCTTCTTCGCCCTTGCCACCGGTGGCCTCTGGGGGACCGGGATCGGCGCGAGCACCCAGAAGTGGGGCAACCGGCTGCCCGGCGCGCACACCGACTTCATCTTCGCCGTCATCGGTGAGGAGTTCGGCCTGTTCGGCACGTTGGTGGTCCTCGCATTGTTCGCAACGTTGGCCTACACCGGCATCCGCATCGCGGTGCGCACCGACACACCGTTCATCCGGTACGCCGCCGGCGGCATCGTTGTGTGGCTGCTCAGCCAGGCGCTGATCAACATCGGGATGGTGCTCGGACTGCTCCCGGTCATCGGCATCCCGCTGCCGCTGATCTCCTACGGCGGCTCCGCCCTGCTACCGACCCTGGCGGCACTGGGCCTGCTGGTGGCTTTCGCGCGCGCCGAGCCAGAGGCAAAAGTCGCGCTTGCAGCACGCAAGCGGCGTGGTCGCCGTACCACGTCCGGACGCCCAGGACGGTAGCCACGATGGTGCGGGTCCTGCTCGCCGGTGGGGGCTCCGCCGGCCACACCTCTCCGATGATCGCGACCGCCGACGCCCTGCGGCGGAGCCGCGCCGACGTCGACCTGGTGTGTCTGGGCACGCCGCGGGGCCTGGAGACGACGGTGGTGCCCGACGCCGGATACCGGCTGGAGCTGATTCCTCCGGTGCCCCTTCCGCGGCGGCCCTCTGCCGACCTTCTCCGGGTCCCGGTGCGGCTGCGTTCGGCCGTCGCCGCCTCCCGACAGGTGCTGCGGCAGTTCGGTGCCGACGTGGTCGTCGGCTTCGGCGGCTACGTGTGTACCCCCGCCTACCTGGCTGCCCGCCGAGCCAAGGTGCCGCTGGTGATCCACGAGGGCAACGCCCGGCCCGGCCTCGCCAACCGGGTGGGAGCCCGCCTCACCCGTTCGGTCTACACCTCCTTCCCCGACACGCCCTTGGCGCACGCGCACTTCATCGGGCTACCCCTCCGGCGCGCCATCTCCACGCTCGACCGCGAAGCACAACGGCCATCCGCACGGCAGCACTTCGGGCTGGAGCCGGACCGGCCCACGCTCCTGGTCACCGGCGGTTCCCAGGGGGCCCGGCGGATCAACGACGCGCTGTCCGCCTCCGCCCACGCATTGCGCGACGCCGGTATCCAGGTCCTGCACGCGATCGGGCCGAAGGGCTCGGTCTCGGTGCCTCCCGAAGCCGCGAGTGAGTCACCGCCGTACGTCGTGCGGAGTTACATCGACCGGATGGACCTGGCCTACGCCGCCGCGGACCTGGTGGTCGGCCGTGCCGGTGCGAACTCGGTGAGCGAGGCGGCGGCCCTGGGGCTGCCGGCCGTGTTCGTGCCGTTGCCGATCGGGAACGGCGAGCAGGCGCTGAACGCGCGGGCGGTGGTGGCAGCCGGGGGTGCGCGGCTGGTACGGGACGAGTCCTTCACCGGCGCCTGGGTCGCCCGCGAGATCCCTTCCCTGCTTGCCGATCCGGATCGCCTGGCGGGGATGGCGGCTGCCGCGAGCCACCTGATCCGGCGGGACGCCGACGACGTGCTGGCAGCGGCAACCCTTGAGGCGGCGGGCGCATGAGACTGCCCCTGCCCGCCGACATACCGGCCGCGGAGTCCCTCGGCCGGGTGCACTTCGTCGGTGTCGGTGGCGCCGCCCTGTCCGGGCTGGCGCGGATCATGGTCGCCCGTGGGGTGGCCGTCACCGGGAGCGATGTCCGGGACGGGCCGCACCTGGACGGCCTCCGAAAGGTCGGGGTCACCTGCTGGGTCGGTCACGACGCGGCCCACGTCACCGACGCCGACATCGTGGTCGTCTCCACGGCGGTGCACGAAGACAACCCAGAGGTGCGAGCCGCCCGGAAGGAAGGCATCGCACTGTGGCCCCGGGCCGCCGCCGTCCAGTCGGTGCTGCGTGACCGTACAGCAGTGGTCGTCACCGGCACCCACGGCAAGACCACCACGACCGGGATGCTCACCACGGCGCTGCGCGCCTGTGGCGCGGACCCGTCGTACGCGGTCGGTGCGACGCTTGCAGAGACCGGGGTGAACGCAGCCGACGGGTCGGATCCGATCTTCGTCGCCGAGGGCGACGAGAGTGACGGGGCCATCCTCGCCTACCGTCCGCACGGCGCGGTGATCACCACCGTCGACGCCGACCATCTGGACCAGTACGGCAGTGTCGCGGAGTACCAGGCGGTGTTCGAGGAGTTCCTGACGCGTATCGAGCCCGGCGGGTTCCTCGTCGTCGGAGCCGACGACCCGGGGGCCGCCGGGCTGGCTGCTCAGGCCGAGGAGCGTGGGCTCCGGGTGCTGCGTGCGGGGCTGTCGCCCTCCGCCGACGTCAGCGCCCAGCAGATCCGGCTGGCCGGGCAGGACTCGCACTTCCAGCTGTGGTGCGGCAGCAACGGCCCGGTGGAGACCACGCTCCATGTTCCCGGTCGGGTGTACGTCGCCGACGCGGTCTGCGCCGTCGCGGCCGGGACCGCGCTGGGGTTCGACGTCGACGCGCTGTGTGCCGGCCTCGGCAGGTACGCGGGGAGCGCCCGGCGCATGCAGCATCGTGGGGTTGCCGCCGGGATACGGGTCTACGACAGCTACGCCCACCATCCCGCCGAGATCGTCGGGGATGTCGCCGCCGCGCGGGAGCTGGCGGGGGGAGGCCGGTTGGTCGTGTGCTTCCAGCCGCACTTGTACAGCAGGACCCGCGCCTTCAGCGCCCAGATGGGGCAGGCACTGGGCGCCGCAGACGAGGTCCTCGTCCTCGATGTCTACCCGGCACGGGAGGAGCGGCAACCCGGGGTCACGGGGGAGCTGGTCTCCGCCGCGGTCCCGTTGTCGGCGCAGCACGTGGGGTTCGAGCCCGAGCGCGGTGCGGCCGCACGCCGGTTGGCCGAGCGGGTACGGCCGGGGGACCTGGTGCTGACACTGGGGGCCGGCGACGTCACCGACGTGGGACCGGAACTGCTGCAGTTGTTGGCCGAGAAGGGGGTGCATGGATGACGGGCCGCGTCAGGGGACGGTTCAGCCGGCGACGGTGGAACCGCCGTTGGGTGGCGTCCCGGTGGTGGGTGCTGACCTTGGTCGTCCTGGCCGTGGTCGCGTTCGGAGTGTGGGTCGTGGCGTTCTCCACCTGGCTCGGCGTGCACCGGGTCACCGTTTCGGGGGCACCCCGGATTCCCGACGGAAAGGTGCGGGCTGCGGCGGCGGTGCCGGAGGGTACGCCGTTGGCCCGGGTGGACGTCGACGCCGTGCGGTCGAGGGTCGAGCAGATCCCCGCCGTGGCATCTGCGTCAGTGCATCGGGGATGGCCGCAGACCCTGACGATCAAGGTGACGCGGAGACAGGCGGTTGCCACGATCCACCGCGGGGGTGCCTGGCGGGTCGTCGACAAGCACGGGGTCGCGTTCCGGACCACCAACGCACCCGTGCCGGGGCTGCCGAAGATCCAGCTCCGGCCACACGCCCGGGCCGAGACCATCCAAGCCGTCGCACATGTCGCCGAGGCGCTGCCCACGGGCCTGGCGAGACGAGTCCAGCAGATCACGGCGCAGACGATGGACTCGATCACGCTGCACCTCAGCGATCACCGCACCGTGCTGTGGGGAGGACCGGCACGGTCGCAGCGCAAGGCCGAGGTGCTGACGGTGCTGTTACAGCGCAAGGCCGCGCGCTACGACGTCAGTGTCCCGGAGATGCCCACCACGCGCGGTGCGCAGGCCGCCGGGGAGTAGTCCGGCCGTGGCGAGGGCGAGGGCGGCGTGTCAGTTGCCACCACCTCCCTTGGTGTCTTAGGTTGGACCCCGACGACAGGTTGACATAACTATAACCCTTTACTTAAGGGTGAGGGTTGC
>CAYLOC010000136.1:0-2012 GCA_964385195.1 uncultured Nocardioidaceae bacterium | reverse complement strand
CTTAAGGGTGAGGGTTGCTGGGTGTGACCTGGCGTCACTTCCCCGATGCAGCAGCGGCACAACCTCAGCACCAACACCACAGTCCCAGCACGAGGGGCCGGCGGATGCCGGTTCCTGGCACCAACCGGAGAGGCGCACATCGTGGCAGCACCGCAGAACTACCTAGCGGTCATCAAGGTCGTCGGCATCGGTGGGGGTGGCGTCAACGCGGTCAACCGCATGATCGAGGTCGGACTCCGCGGCGTGGAGTTCATCGCGATCAACACCGACGCCCAGGCCCTGCTGATGAGTGACGCCGATGTCAAGCTCGACATCGGACGGGATCTCACCCGTGGCCTGGGGGCGGGAGCCAACCCCGAGGTCGGCGGCAAGGCGGCCGAGGACCACGCCGAGGAGATCGAGGAGGTCCTCAAGGGCGCGGACATGGTGTTCGTCACTGCCGGTGATCGCGCGCATTGCCCGCTCCCTCGGCGCCTTGACGATCGGTGTCGTGACGCGGCCGTTCGCGTTCGAGGGACGCAAGCGGGCCAACCAGGCCGAAGAGGGGATCGCGGCCCTGCGCGAAGAGGTCGACACCTTGATCGTGATCCCCAACGACCGGCTGCTGTCGATCTCTGATCGCAACGTCAGCGTCCTCGACGCGTTCAAGCAGGCCGACCAGGTGTTGCTACAGGGTGTGTCTGGCATCACCGACCTGATCACCACGCCCGGGCTGATCAACCTCGACTTCGCCGACGTGAAGTCGGTGATGTCGGATGCGGGGTCCGCGCTGATGGGCATCGGCCGTGCCAACGGGGACGACCGCGCGGTGGAGGCAGCCGAGATGGCCATCTCCAGCCCGCTCCTTGAGGCGTCCATCGACGGCGCCCACGGGGTGCTGTTGTCCATCTCGGGCGGCTCGGACCTGGGGTTGTTCGAGATCAACGAGGCGGCGGCGCTGGTGTCCGACGCCGCGCACAACGAGGCCAACATCATCTTCGGCGCTGTCATCGACGACGCTCTTGGCGACGAGGTGCGGGTCACGGTGATCGCGGCCGGGTTCGACGGCGGCATGCCCAAGCGCCGCGACGTCAACCAGCCGGCGTTGCGCCGCGACCCGGTGCGTCGGGAGCAGCCCGCGGCCGACCGGGACACGCGCAGCGGCGAGACGGGCTCGGCGCCAGCAGAGCCGAACAAGCCCACGACACCGGAGCGCCCGGCCGCGCAGGGGTCCGAGGACAGCGGAAGCGACAAGGACAAGCCGTCCCAGCGGCCGCAGCGCCAGCCGCGCGCGATCCCCTTTGATGACAACGACGACCTCGACGTACCGGACTTCTTGAAGTAGCCGTGTTCGCCACTCGGGACCGGCTGGGCGGGCGGGCCGGTGTGGTCGACTGGGCGTTCACCGACCGGTACGGCGGCCACAGCCCGCCGCCGTACGACACCTTGGACCTGGGGGGACGGCGGACCGGGGTGCATGCGGCAGCGGTCGGACAGAACCTCGCCACGGTCGCGTCCGCGTTCGGTGTCGCGGAGCTGGTCACCCTGCGGCAGGTCGGCGGAGCGGACGTCGTCACTGCTGCCGACGTGGCCTCGGGGGCCCGGACCGCCGACGGGTGCGTGACCGACCGGCCGGGTGTGGCGCTGTGTGTCCGCGTCGCTGACTGTGTCCCGGTGCTGCTGGCCGATCCCGACGCAGGAGTGATCGGGGTGGCACACGCCGGACGGCAGGGGCTGTACGCCGGGGTCGTCACCGGCACCGTGGAACGGATGCGCAAGGACGGCGCCGAGCGCATCCATGCCTGGGTCGGCCCCTCGGTCTGCGGTGGATGCTACGAGGTCCCTGCCGCCATGCGGGACGACGTCGCCGCGCGGCACCCCTCGACGTACGCCTGCACCACGTGGGGGACACCGTCGCTGGATCTCGATGCCGGGGTCCGCGCGGCGTTGTCGGACGCCGGGTGCACGGTCCACTCCCACGCGCGGTGCACCTATGAGTCGGCGGACCTGTACAGCTACCGGCGCGACGGCGA
>CAYLOC010000135.1:0-9365 GCA_964385195.1 uncultured Nocardioidaceae bacterium | reverse complement strand
CAACGGGACGCCGGCTGCTCCGGCGCCGGAGGAAACGGCCGTATCCGTCCGTTCCGCACGTCTTCGACGTGCAGGCCTTGTGCCTCGCCCCGCCGGCACCCCGTCTCTAGTATCGTCGTGGCGAAGTCGACGTACGCGCCGCCGAGGGGCACCGGGACGGCTTGGACAGGTTCTGGAGTGTCGATGTTCAGGTACCGCTTCGGTGGGTGCACTGTGCCCCACCCGGACCATGCTCGGGATGGGGGGCGAGAGGCTATGGAGGAGGTAGCACCCGGGATGCAGAGTCCACCCGAGGTCTCGAGCCTAGAGCGTGTCCTAGACGATGAGTTCTGACTTGGACGCCCAGCCCGCGGAGGGCTTCGCGGTCCACCTGGACAACTTCGAGGGCCCCTTCGACCTGCTCCTGCAGCTGATCGCCAAGCACCAGCTCGACATCACCGAGGTGGCGCTGTCCCGGGTGACCGATGAGTTCGTGGCGCACATCCAGGAAGGTGGGCCGGACTGGGACCTGGAACAGACCACGAGCTTCCTCGTCGTCGCAGCAACCCTGCTGGACCTGAAGATCGTCCGACTGCTGCCGGCGGCAGAGATCGAGGACGAGGACGATCTGGCGTTGCTGGAGGCTCGCGACCTGCTGTTCGCCCGGTTGCTGCAGTACCGGGCGTTCAAGCAGGTCGCCGGGGTGCTGGAACAGCGGATGGCCGAAGTGTCCCGGCGGGTGCCACGCTCGGTGGGGCTGGAGCCACGGTACGCCGACATCCTGCCCGATGTGGTCATCAACGTCGGCCTGGAGCAGTTCGCCGCGCTGGCAGCGAAGGCGCTGGAGCCGAAGGAGGAGCCGACGCTGGCCCTGGACCACCTGCACGCCCCGCAGGTCAGTGTCCGGGAGCAGGGTGTCACCATCGCCGAGCGTCTGCAGCGCACCGGCAGGAGCACGTTCCGCGCGCTGTCCGCGGACGCACCGGACCTGCTCACGACCGTTGCCCGGTTCCTCGCGCTTTTGGAGCTGTTCCGCCTCGGGATGGTCGCCTTCGAGCAGGTCTCCGCACTGTCGGAGTTGCACATCCGCTGGACCGGGGGCGCGGACGAGTTCGACGACGAGACACTGGACGAGTACGACATGCACGCAGAGACCGAGCCCGGCGAGGACGCCGGGGTCCCGGACGGTAAGGAGCCCCGTGACTGACGTCAAACCCGCGCTGGAGGCGGTGCTGATGGTGACCGACGAGCCGCTGGACCACCTGCGCCTCGCCCAGGCGGTCGATGCGCCCCCGGCCGAGGTAGAACAGGCACTGGAGGACATGGCCGAGGAGTACACCACCACCGGACGCGGCTTCGACCTGCGTCGATCCGGCGCAGGGTGGCGGTTCTACTCCCGTGAGGACTACGCCGACGTCGTCGAGGCGTTCGTCCGCGACGGCCAGCAGGCGCGGCTGACCCAGGCGGCCCTGGAAACGCTCGCAGTGGTCGCCTACCGCCAGCCGGTGAGCCGTGCCCGGGTCTCGGCCATCCGCGGGGTGTCCGTCGACGGCGTCATGCGCACACTCGTCACGCGTGGTCTGGTGGAGGAGGCCGGCCAGGATGACGAGACCGGAGCGCACCTGTATCGCACGACCGGCTACTTCCTGGAGCGGGTCGGCCTGTCCGACATCTCCGAGCTGCCCGAGATCGCGCCGTACCTTCCCGAGATGAGCGAACTGGACGAGGACGTGCTGGACCGGGCCACGCCGGAAGCCTGATGGCGGCCGAATCGGGCCACGAGCACGACCCGCGAGTACGCCTGCACAAGGTGCTGGCCCGCGCCGGGGTGGCCAGCCGTCGCCGCTGCGAGGAGCTGATGGCACACGGCCGGGTCGAGGTTGACGGTGAAGTGGTCACCCGGCTCGGCGCGAAGGTGGACCCCGAGCACGCGGTGATCCGCGTGGACGGGCAGCGGCTTCCGACCGCGGCTGCGCACGTATACCTGGTCGCGAACAAGCCGCGGGGGATGGTCAGCTCGATGGCCGACGAGAGCGGCCGGAGCGATCTGCGGGCGTTGGTGCGGGACCGTCCGGAGCGGCTGTTCCACGTGGGCAGGCTGGACACCGACACCGAAGGGCTCCTGCTGCTCACCAACGACGGCGAGTTCGCCCACCGGATGACCCACCCGTCCTACGGAGTCCGCAAGACCTACCTCGCGCAGGTGGAGGGGGTGGTCCGCGCCGCGGTACGCCGCCGGTTGCTGGAGGGTGTCACGGTGGATGGCCGGACCGTTGAGGTGCACTCCTGTACCGTCACCGACACCGCCGCAGACCGTTCCATGGTGGAGCTGTCGATCCACGAAGGGCGCAACCGCATCGTGCGGCGGTTGCTCGACGAGGTGGGCCATCCGGTGCTTCGGTTATGTCGTACGGCGATCGGCCCGGTCCGGCTCGACACGCTGGCCCCGGGGCAGGTCCGGCCGCTGCGACCCGACGAGCTCGGCCCACTCCTCGACCTCCTCGGCCTCTAGGTCAACGGCTGAAGCCGGGAGTTCGACATGGCCGCCGTCAGGCGATGTCGGTGGCCATCAGCCAGTAGCCGAGCTGGTCAGGTCGGGTACGGAACTCCCTGGCCACGACGTGCCAACCGTCGGCGAGGTAGAGCTGCTGGGCACCCGTGGCCTGCGGGTGGCAGGAGAGGATCCCTGTCGCGGCGTCGGTTCGCTCCCGCAACATGCGCAGCATGGTCCGTCCGTACCCACGACGTTGTGCCTCAGGCCGAACTGCCACGTGAACGACCTCCAGACAATGCTCGCCCAGCCATCGAGACGTGGCCTCCTGGCCGAGAGTGGCGGCGGCGCGATCCCGCCACCAGTCTCCGGGATGGGCGAGGACGGCCAGGGTCACTGCCTCGACGCGTCCCTGCTCGTTCTCCACGACCGGGACGAGCAGTCCGTCGCGGGCCTGGTACTCCGTCAACCGGTCACGCAGCCCCTGAGCCTGTTCCGCGGTCTCGAAGTAGGGCGCCTGTCCGAACGCCGCTGCGTAGACCTCGACACAGCCGTCCACCACGTCCGTGGGAGGCATCGTGTCGAAACAGAACTCGGACATCCCCGCGATGGTCTCACATGCCGTGCAGTGCTCCGGGCAGAAGCGACGGCCGCGACGCGTCACCGCATCGAGGCCGGACGATATCGTGTGCGCTATGTCCGCTCCCGATCTGACCGGCCCGGTGGTGGTCGTCGGCGCCGGCCTCATCGGTACGTCGATCGGGATGGCGCTGTCCCGGGCGGGGGTGCCCGTGTACGTGCACGACGTCGATCGGGCCGCGGCGCACATCGCGGCCTCCCGCGGTGCCGGCATCGACGCTGAGCCGCCGCCCGAGGTGCAGGTGGTCGTCGTGGCGACCCCACCGGAGCGGCTCGGCGAGGAGATCGCCCGGGCGACCAAGGAGTGGCCGGAAGCGTTCGTGACCGACACCGGGAGCGTCAAGGGCCCGGTTCTCGCCGATGCTGCAGCCGCAGGTGCGGACGTGAGCCGGTACGCCGGCGGGCACCCGATGGCCGGCAGCGAACGGTCCGGGCCGTTGGCGGGCGACCCGGAGCTGTTCCGGGGCCGCTCGTGGGCGGTGACGCCGCATGTGGAAAGCAGCCCGGCCGCGGTGCATCTGGTGGAGCAGCTGGCAGGCACGTGCGGGGCGGTCGTCGTACGGCTGGACATCGACGACCACGACGCCGCCGTTGCACGCACGTCCCACCTGCCGCACGTCATGGCGTCGCTGGTGGCCGGACGCCTCCCCGATGCGCCGTCGCGGCACCTGACGCTCAGTGGCCAGGGCCTGCGCGACGTTACCCGCATCGCCGCGGGTCAGCCGCACCTGTGGCGCCAGATCCTGTCCGCGAACGGGACCCGGCTGGCGCAGCTGCTGCGCGAGGTCCAAGCCGAGGTCGGCCGCTGGGCCGAGGCACTGGAGAGCGACGACGCCACCACCGTGGAGGGCCTGTTGGAGAAGGGCGTGGCCGGCACCACCGTGATCCCCGGCAAACACGGCGGGCCACCGTTGCCGCTGGCCACCGTGCCGGTAGCGATCCCCGACCGGCCCGGTGCCCTGGCGGACCTGTTCACCCACGCGAGCGAGGCGGCGGTCAACATCGAGGACCTGCGGATCGACCACGACCCCGGGCGTGCCTACGGGCTGGTCGAGATCGACGTCGAAGCCGACGAGGCCGACGTACTGGCAGAGGCCTTGCGTGCCCGTGGCTGGGCCGTGCACCGGTAGCCTTCGTTGCTATGGGCGCAGTGGAGGACCGGATCTCGACATTCGTGGTGGCCGTGGACGGAACCGCCGGGTCCGGCAAGTCGAGCACGAGTCGTGCGGTGGCCCAGACGCTGGGCCTGCGCTACCTCGACACCGGGGCCATGTACCGCGCGGCCACCTACCAGGCGCTGCGCCAGCAGGTGCCGCCGGACGATGTGGACGCGGTCACCGCATGCGTGGAACGGTCCCGTATCGAGTCCGGCACCGACCCTGCCGCACCTACCATCACCCTCGACGGCGAGGACGTGTCCCGCCCCATCCGTACCGACCGGGTCACGGAGTCGGTGAGCAAGGTAAGCGCGATCCCGCGGGTGCGCGCACAGTTGGTCGAGCTGCAGCGGAAGACCATCGGGGC
Source organism: uncultured Nocardioidaceae bacterium (assembly GCA_964385195.1). Lineage (GTDB taxonomy): Bacteria > Actinomycetota > Actinomycetes > Propionibacteriales > Nocardioidaceae > CAYLOC01. The sequence continues at coordinate 4,732 of CAYLOC010000135.1, read as the reverse complement.
CGGTGGGATCGTGGTGGAGGGCCGCGATATCGGCACCGTGGTCGCCCCGGATGCCGAGCTGAAGGTCTACCTCACCGCCGACACCGACCAGCGGGCGCAGCGGCGCGCCGCGGAGATGTCTGAGGGGCAGAACCGGGACGTGGGCGCGGTGGAGGCCGCACTGCTGCGGCGCGACGCCTACGACTCCACCCGCGCGAAGGCCCCCCTCAGCGCCGCCCCCGACGCGGTCGCGGTCGACACCACACACTTCACTCTCGACGAGGTCGTGGAGCAGATTGTCAACCTGATCCGCCGACGCGCCGCGGAGGGGGCGCATGGCTGACCTCCCCGATGTCAGCGCGATCCGCCCGATGCCGACCCGATGGATCGGACTCGGTCGGCTGTCGGTGCGGGTGGCCCTGCGCCGGTACGACGTACATGTCGCCGGGGAGGAGAACGTGCCTGCGGCCGGACCGGTGATCCTGGCGTCGAACCACATCGGCTACATCGACGGACCGGTCGTGTTCGGCCTGTCGCCGCGCCCGGTCCACACACTGGTGAAGACCGAGATGTTCACCGGCCGGCTCGGGTTCGGGCTGACCTCCGTCGGGCAGATCCCGGTCGAGCGACACACCAACGACCTGCTGGCGGTCAAGCGATGCCTGCGCGTCCTGCATGATCAGCGCGTGGTGGCGGTCTTCCCGGAGGGGGCACGGGGCAGGGGCGACGTACAGGTCTGCCAGGGCGGAGCGGCGTACCTGGCCCTGGTCTCCGGTGCGCCGATCGTGCCGGTCGCGTGTCTCGGTACCCGGGACGACGGGGCCTCCACCAGTTCCTGGCCGCACGAGGGGGCGCGCATCGACGTGGTGTTCGGTGAGCCGGTGCTGCTCGGGGCCGTCGCCTGGCCACGGAAGAAGAAGGAGGTCGCGGCCGCGACCACGGTCGTGCACGACGCATTGGCCGGCCACGTCACAGCGGCCTGCGCGGCGACGGGCCAGCGGCTGCCTGCGATGCCGAGCGGAGCCGCGGATGACTGACACCGACCACGCCACGCCGGTTTCGGGAGAGCCCGGTCCCACGGCTGCGCCACTGCCCATCCTCGCCGTCGTCGGACGGCCCAACGTCGGGAAGTCCACCCTGGTCAACCGGATCCTCGGCCGGCGTGCGGCCGTGGTGGAGGACGTCCCGGGAGTGACCCGGGACCGGGTGCCCTACGACGCGGAATGGGCGGGCCGGCGGTTCACGGTGGTCGACACCGGAGGATGGGACCCGGAGGCCAGGGGAGTGGCGGAGCGGATCTCGCGCCAGGCGGAAACCGCGGTGGCGCTGGCCGACGCCGTACTCCTGGTGGTGGACTCGACGGTGGGGATCACCGACGCCGACGAGGCGGTCGTGCAGGTTCTTCGCCGCTCCGGCCGCCCGGTGGTCCTGGCCGCGAACAAGGTCGACGACGCCCGCGGCGAGGCAGATGCCGCTGGCCTGTGGAACCTGGGCCTCGGGCAGCCGTACCCGGTCTCGGCCCTGCACGGCCGGGGCAGTGGTGACCTGCTCGACGCCGTCCTCGAGGCGCTGCCCACCCACCTGGACGACCCCTCGGACGGCGGGGGCGGCCCCCGACGCGTCGCGATCGTCGGGAAGCCGAACGTCGGCAAGTCCAGCCTGCTGAACCGTCTTGCCGGTACCGACCGGGTGATGGTCGACGCCGTTGCCGGCACAACGGTGGACCCGGTCGACGAGCTGGTGCAGCTGGGTGGCCGCACCTGGCTGTTCATCGACACCGCCGGCCTCCGTCGGCGGGTCAACGAGGCGAGCGGGTCCGAGTACTATGCAAGCCTGCGTACGGCATCGGTGGTGGACCGGGCCGAGGTCGCGGTCGTCGTCATCGACGCGAGCGAGCCGTTGAGTGAGCAGGACCTGCGGATCATCTCCAGCGTCGCGGACTCGGGCCGGGCGGTGGTGGTGGCCTTCAACAAGTGGGACCTGGTCGACGAGGAACGCCGCCGCTACCTCGACCGCGAGATCGAGCGGGACCTGGTGCAGGTGCAGTGGGCGCCGAGGTTGAACATCACCGCGCGCACGGGCCGGCACATCGACCGTCTCGTGCCGGCGCTGGACGGTGCCCTGGAGGGATGGGAGACGCGGGTGCCGACCGCGGCGCTGAACGCGTTCTTCGGCCGGCTCGTGGCCGCGACCCCGCACCCGGTGCGCGGCGGGAAACAGCCGCGGATCCTGTTCGCGACCCAGGCCGGGGTCGCGCCGCCCCGGTTCGTGTTGTTCACCTCCGGACCGTTGGAGGCGTCTTATCTGCGGTTCGTGGAGCGGCGGCTGCGCGAGGAGTTCGGCTTCACCGGTACGCCGATCCGGCTGACGGTCCGCCCGCGCAGCCGCCGTACCCGCTGACCTTCCCCCGGGTTTACGTCCTGCGCCGCGCGCGTTACCGCGCGCGGTCTGCAGGACGTCACGGGTCAGCGATGACGGAGGCGGGGCACCAGGTTGTGCTGGAGCACCAGGTCAGACACCGTCAGCTCCTGCCGGGCCCGTGCGGCGCCGGCCCGGCACCGCTGCGGATCCACGCGGTCACCGGTGTCGATGGCGTAGCACTGTCCGTCGGCGACGAGCCCGGTGTCGCCGGGGACGAAGTAGGTGTGGCTGTCGGCGTACCCGCCGTCGCGGAACACCACGGGGGTGGAGGGCCGGGTGAACACGCTGGTGCCCATCATCACCGCTGAGCCGACCGGGATCCCGAGGAGCTGCAGCACCGTCGGGGCGACGTCGATCTCTCCGACCGGGGTCTTGTCCACCCCGGCATGCTTGTCCCCTGGGAAGTGGATGAGGAACGGGACGCGCTGGGCGAAGCTGGCCTTGGTCAGGCCGGCGCGCGGGTGGTCGAACAGCCGGCGGTACAGCGCCGGATCATCGATCCCGTCGTCGTGGTCGCCGTAGAGCATCACGATGGTGTTGTCCCACAGGCCCTGGTTCTGTAGCTGCTGCACGAGCGTGCCGATGGCTGCGTCGGTGTAGTGGATTGCCTGGAGGTAGTTGCCGAGGATGGTGCCCTGCAAGGAGCCGACGTCGAGGTCGGAGTGCAACCGCGGCAGGTTGTAAGGATGGTGGCTGGTGAGGGTGATCGCCAGCGCGTAGAAGGGCTGCTTGCCGCGTTCTTGGATCTGTCCGACCGTCTGCCGGAGGAACGACTTGTCACCGACGGACCAACCCAGCGGCTCGTTGTTGACGTAGTCGGGGAGGAAGTACGCCCGCTGGTAGCCCATGCGTGGGTACATGTGGCTGCGGTTGAAGAAGCTGCCGTAGAACGCGTGATGGACGGTCGCGTCGTAGCCGTGCTCGTGCAGGATCTTGGGCAGGCAGGTGTAGGTGTGGTCGGCGTACCGGACGAACGCGGCGCCCTCGCGGGTGCCGTGCAGCGAGCAGCCGGCGAGCAGCTCGGCGTCGGAGGTGTGTCCCTGGCCGACCTGGTGGAAGAAGTTCGGGAAGTAGCGGCTGCGGTTGACCAGGTTGTTCAGGTACGGCGTGACCGGTTGCCCGCCGACTTCCAGGCCGATCACGAACTTCTGGAGGGCCTCGACCTGCACAACCAGCACGTTGGTGCCGCGGTAGGAGCCGAACCAATGGGTCTGGGCTGCCTCGTGCTGCCGCTGGCGGCGCTGGTCGAACCAGTTCTGCACGGTGTGCATGTCCTGCTTGGAGATCCGTCCGCTGCCGAGGTGGTCGGCTGCGTAGTCGTAGACGTCGCGGGCATGCCAGCCCAGCAGACCGGTCAGCTGATACTCCGGAGGTCCCCACCAGGGGGTGACCCACACCGCCTGGGCCTTGGGGTCCCGGTCCAGCCGCACCGGCAGCGTGGCGATCAGACCGCCGGCCAGGCCCAACAGTGCCCCGGCGGTCACCCACCGGAAGTACCAGGCATGGCGGATGCCGCTGCTGCGGGCGGGTGCACCGTTGCGACGACGTCGGCGTACCCGAAGGCACACCCACACCGTCAGCGCGATCGCGAACGGGATGTCGGTGAACATCAACAGGTCGGTGGCGTGCAGGAGGCTCCAGATGCTGTCGTGCACCTGTCCGAGCTGGGAGGCCTGGAACAGCAGGGGGATGCTCAAGAACCCCTGGAAGTACCGGTAGTACAGCAGGTCGGACAGGATCAGGGCAGTGAGCAACAGGTCGAGAGACGTCAACACGATGACGCGGGTGCGTGGTCCCGCCAGTGGTGCCCAGCACGCGGCCGCCACCACGGAGCCGATCGAGACATACCACATGCCGGGGTTGCCGTCGAGACCCGTGGCGCGGGAGAACCAGACCAGCTTCACGGTGAGGGCGAGAATGAACAGGCCGATGGAGAGCAGCCCGGAGACACCGGCCCGCATGGCGAACGCCCGTGCCACCTGCGCGACACGCCCCCGGATCTGCGCTGCCAACGACCCTCCTTACCTCGGCGCGATCCTACCGGCCCGCCCCTCCGCGTTTGCCTTGTTGACGGGGCGGATGCGCCGTTTACAAGGCAAACCCGCCTCGTCAACGGTACGTCTCCCTCGCCGACCCCTGGGAGTGAGCCGCCGGTGCTCGGCGTCGGTCAGCCGGGTTCGCCGGTACGTCGAGGGTCCGGTAGACTCACTGCGCCCATTCGGGCATCCGGGCTGTGGCGCAGTTTGGTAGCGCACGTGACTGGGGGTCACGGGGTCGCAGGTTCAAATCCTGTCAGCCCGACCGTGCGCCGTCCGTGTCATCTCGGGCCGAG
>CAYLOC010000134.1:5453-9387 GCA_964385195.1 uncultured Nocardioidaceae bacterium | reverse complement strand
TCTAGGCGGTCGCGCCTCGGGGATGGGCCGAACGTCGTGCGCCCGGGACTTGGCCGGAGCACCTCTCATCCGTGATACTGAAACTCGGAGGGGAGTATTCCCCCGTAGTGACGTCGTCATCACGGAGCCGGCCGCAGGCCGGCCCCGGTGTCGCTAGCGACCGGTCCGCCGGGCGCGGAAGAGACCTCCGGAGTAGTCCTCGCCGTACCCGAAGCCTCCGGAGGTAGCCTCGATGACCATCCCGTTGTGGGTGTGGATCCTCACCCTCGGCCTGACGCTGGGCGTGCTGGCCGTCGACGTCTTCATCATCGGCCGCCGGCCCCACGAGCCGTCCACCAAGGAGGTGACGGTCGCCCTCATCGGCTACGTGGGCGCCGCCATCCTGTTCGGCGTCGGGGTGTATGTACTGGCCGGGCACGACTTCGGCATCGAGTTCTTCGCCGGATGGCTGACCGAGTACTCGCTGTCGATCGACAACCTGTTCATCTTCTTGATCATCATGAACAAGCTCGCGGTGCCGCGGCAGTACCAGCAAGAGGCCCTGATGATCGGGATCATCCTGGCGCTGGTCATGCGCGGCATCTTCATCGCGATCGGGGCGGCCGCGATCAACGAGTTCAGCTGGGTGTTCTACGTCTTCGGCGCGTTCCTCGTCTACACCGCGGTGAAGCTCGCCCGGGAGAAGCACGACGACGAGGACGAGTACGAGGAGAACCGGCTGACCCGGCTCATCGAACGCAAACTCCCGGCGACGTCGGAGTACCACGGCGCCAAGCTCCTTGTCCGGGAACAGGGGAAGCGGCTGATCACCCCGATGTTCATCGTGATCGTCGCGTTGGGGACCACGGACCTGCTGTTCGCGCTGGACTCCATCCCGGCGATCTACGGGCTCACGAAGGAGCCCTACCTGGTGCTGACCGCCAACATCTTCGCGCTGATGGGGCTGCGGCAGCTGTACTTCCTGATCGGCGGGCTGCTGAAGCGGCTGATCTACCTCTCCTACGGTCTGGCGGTGCTGCTCGGCTTCATCGGGGTCAAGCTGATCCTGCACGCGCTGCACGAGAACACCCTGCCGTTCCTCAACGGCGGGGAGCCGGTGGAGTGGGCGCCGGACATCCCCACCCTGGTCTCTCTCGGCGCGATCGTGGTGATCCTGGGAGTGACCGCGGTCGCCAGCCTGGCCGTGTCAAGCCGGCGGGCGCGGTCAACGGAGGGCGAACCGACCCGCTGACACCAGCGTCGCGCGCCGTTCGGGCGCCAGCGGCGCGTCCTCGACGTACCGGGTCCCCTCGGGGGCGTGCAGCATGCGCAGCCGATCGGTGACGAACCCGACGTGGGTGACGCGTGTACCGTCCGCGGCGAAGAAGTACACGTCACCGGGACGCTCCTGCCCGAGCGGCACCGGCTCTGCCGCGGCTTGCTGTGCGGGGGAGTCCCTGGGTACGACGATGCCCGCCTTCCGGAAGCAGTAGTGCACCAGGCCGGAGCAGTCCAGCCCGTAGGGGGATGTGCCGCCCCACAGGTACTCCAACCCCAGGAACCGGTGCGCGTACCGCAGGACGGAGTCCGGGTCGGGGGCGATCTCCGGCGACGGCGGCGGAGGCGGGTGGGGACCGCCGTCCTCGGGGCGAAGGTGCGCCCGCCGCACCCAGCACAGGTAGCCCCCGGTGTCGTTCGGGGCGGGTTGCCACGGCGCCGAGACCCGGACCCACTCGCCTGCCTCCTCCACCGGCAGCGCAGGCTCGCCGGCGAGGAGCTGGGTCAGGGTCCGGCCGTGGAGACCGCGACGGTCTTCCGGGGTAGCCAGGGCAGCCACCCAGGCGGCGGGATCGGGGTCGTCGGCCAGCGCCGGGGCGTCGAGCGGGCGCGGGGAGTCCGGCGATGCCCAGCCGGTCGCCACGTCGGCGGTGACCCGGTACCGGCTCATGCCAGCCCCTCGATCCCGAGACCGGGCACGTCCGGCAGCACCAGGACGGAGCCGTCGTAGACGAGCCCGCCCACGACAGGCGGGGCGGCCGCCCACCAGGCGGCGTCCAGGTCGCTGGCGTAGGTGGTCGGGAACGCGGCGACGAGGGAGGCCGCGGCACCGACACCGATCGGGCCCTCCATCATCGATCCCACGATGGTGCCGATGCCGTGTTCGGCGGCGAGGGACAGGATCGCCCGGGCCGGGGCCAGCCCGCCGCACTTGGCGAGCTTGACGTTGACCAGGTCCGCCGCGCCGCGCGTGATCACCTCGGTGAGGTCGCGAAGGGAGAACACGCTCTCGTCGGCCATGATGGGGGTGTCGACGGCGGCCGTGACCCGGGCCATCCCGTCCAGATCGTGCCGCGGCACCGGCTGCTCCACGAACTCCAGGCCGACACCCGCGTCTTCCAGGGCACGAATCACCGTGACAGCCTGCCGCGGCGTCCAGCCCTGGTTGGCGTCGACCCGGAGACGGACATCGGGACCCACCGCGTCGCGTACGGCGCGGACGCGCGCGACGTCGGTGGCGGCGTCGGTGCCGACCTTCGTCTTCAGCACGTCGAACCCGTCGGCGCGCCGCTTCCGAGCGGTCTCGGCGACCGCGTCGATGTCGCCGGCGGACACGGTGACGTCGGTGGTCACCCGGTGCGTCGTCGTACCGAGCAGCCGCGGAAGGGACACGCCGCGGCGCCGGGCCAGGAGGTCGTGAAGCGCCACGTCCATCGCCGCCTTGGCCCCGTGGTTGCCCTCGACCGCGTGCGCGACCCTGCGCAGTGTGTCGGTGAGGTCGTCGGGGTCGGTGCTTCGGACCGTCTCGGCCAGTGGACCGCCGAGGCAGGCCTCCGCCCCGGCCAGGGACTCTCCGGTCACCTGCCACACCTGTGGCGCCTCCCCGAACCCGCGGTGGCCGTCGGAGTCGACGACCTCGACCACGACCGTCTCCAGCGTGCTGGTGCGGCGCAGCGACGTCACGAACGGCGTGTGGAGTGCGGCCACGAGACGGTGGCAGCGGATGTCGGTGATCGGCACCCGGCCAGCCTATCGAGGCGCGCTTCGCGGAAGGCGCCGGACAGTCACCGAGCTACCGGCCCGGTCTGGCCGAGCATCTCCCGGTCCTGCCAGGCCGCGGCGGATCCCCCGGCGATGAGGGCGGACAGTTCCTCCTCGGTCAGGTCGGCGGAGGTGCACATCACGAAGACGTACGGCGAGGTGTCCGGTGGGTAGACGATGCCTGCATCGTGGCCGACCCCCTCGACCGAGCCGGTCTTGTGCGCCACCGGTGTTCCGGCGGGAAGACCCGCCGGGATGCGGTCGCGGAGCTGTTGTGCCCGCAGTACGGCGAGCATCTCCTGAGTTGACTCGCTGCCCGCGAGGTCTCCGGCGGCGAGTCGCTGCAACAGCGTGGCGAGGTCAGCAGCAGTGACGAGGTTGTCCATCCCGGCCTCGCGGGCCGCGGCGTCCTCGATCCCGCGGGCGACCACCATCCGGCGTACACCGGCACGTGCCAGCACCTGCTGCACCGCCGTGACTCCGACGTGCTCCAGGACGAGGTTGGTGGCGAGGTTACTGGAGCGGACGATGCTGCGGTTCACCAGCCACCGGAGTGCGACGTCGGTTCCGGTACGGCGCCACGGCTCGGGGTCGCTGTCCTCGGTCTCGTCCATCGTGAACGGTGAGCCGTCCTTCGCCGAGGCGAACTCGTTGTGTACGGGTACCGGGGTGTCCAGGTCGAGCCGCCCCGTCTCCGCTGCGCGGTAGGCGGCCACCATCAGCGGCAGCTTCATCGTGCTCGCCGCGTAGTGCGTCTCCTCAGCGGCATGGGTGACGGCGGCCGGGCCGTCCAGCGGGCCTGCCCAGAGCGAGAACGTGCCAGCCGCCGGCAGCCCCTCGACGTACGCCGGGAGCGCGGCCGGGTCACTCACGCGACGCTGCCCATGATGCGGTACGCGGGGCCGACGGCGGGGTA
>CAYLOC010000134.1:0-5353 GCA_964385195.1 uncultured Nocardioidaceae bacterium | reverse complement strand
CAGCGGGGTAGGCGAGGCAAACGCACCGTTGCCGAGGCGGGTTTGCCTTGTAGACGGTGCGTTTGCCCCGTCTACAAGGCAAACGCAGCGGGGAACGCGGGAGGGGCAACCGGTGGTTACCAGCCACGGGAGCGCCACTCGCCGAGGTGCGGGCGCTCGGCGCCGAGCGTGGTGTCGTCGCCGTGCCCGGGGTAGACCCACGTCTCGTCGGGGAGCCGGCCGAACACCTTGGCCTGAAGGTCATCCATCAGCGACGTGAACGCCTCCGGGCTGGTGGTTTTCCCGGGTCCGCCGGGGAACAGGCTGTCCCCGGTGAACAGGTGCGGCGTCCCCTCCGGGTCGTCGTAGAGCAGGGCGATCGACCCCGGTGTGTGCCCGGTGAGGCGGATGACCTCCAGGCTGCAGGAGCCCACAGCCACCGTGTCCCCGTCGCCGACGGCGGTCGTGGTCGCGACCGGGATACCGTCCACGTCCTCGGCCCCGGCCACCGTCTGCGCGCCCGTGGCTGCGACGACGTCGTGCAGCGCCTGCCAGTGGTCCCCGTGCTGGTGCGTGGTGACGACCCTGGCGAGCCCGCCGTCGCCGATCAGCTGCAGCAGCGTGTCGGCCTCGTTCGCGGCGTCGACCAGGACCTGCTCCCCGGTCCCACGGCAGCGCAGCAGGTAGGCGTTGTTGTCCATCGGACCGACGGATGCCTTCGTGATCACCAACTGCGGCAGCTCCCGCACCGCGGGGGTGCCCGGGGTGGCCTTGCCGGCGTACGTCATTTCCATGCCTCCAGTTCTGGTAGCGCTTCCTCCGAGTGCAGCCCGATGCCGTCAGTGCGGCCGATCAACCACCCGAGCAAGGACGGCGGAGTGCCCATGATCTGCTGTCCGCCGGGACCGACCGTCCAGCGCAGGTCGTTCTCGTTGCTCATCAGCACGAACCCGGGGATGCCGGGCCGGGCGCCGAAGTCCGCGGTCACCTGGGCCAGCATCTGCTCGACGAACTCCTCCGGCCAGTGTGCCAGGGTGTAGTCGAGGTCGAGGTCGACGTGATGCACCTCGATTTCCACCCGCCGCAGGTGCGGGATCACCCGGGCTGAGGCCTCGTTCCCGCTGTGTCCCCAGCGGATCCGGGTCTGCCACTGCTGGTCGGTGAGCCCGTCCAGGTCGGCCATCAGCCGCTGCTGTGTCTCGTGTACGTCGGCGCGCAGCTCGGCCGCGGTCCGCCCCGCTCCGGCCTCGATATCGGCGTCGCGTTGCTCCCGCCCCGGATACATCGGGGTCTCCTCGCCGGTGCGTGCCCAGTGGACCAGGTTGCGCAGGGCGTCGGCGTTGCGGGCGAGATGGGTGAACACGTGTCCCCGCGTCCAGCCGGGCAGCAGCGAGGGCTCCGCCACCTGCACATCCGAGAGGTCGGCCAGGGTGTGCTCAAGCGACTGCGCCGAGGCTCGGACGGCATCGAGGTGGTCGGCGACGTCGGTAGTCATGCCGTCGAACCTACAGTCTCCGACGGGCAGCCAACCACTCGGACCCGGGCCCGTTCGGCGGCGACACAACGAGGAACGCGACCACCTCGGGTGTCGAACGCACGTTCGACCACGTGGTAGGGTCGGGTTGTTCTCGGGGCGTGTCATGATGGGTGAGGTTCCGGGTCTGGGCATTGGGCGAAGGGCGAAGAGTGACCGATCAGTTGATCATCCGCGGCGCGCGGGAACACAACCTCAAAGACGTCTCCCTGGACCTGCCACGGGACTCACTGATCGTGTTCACCGGCCTGTCCGGATCGGGGAAGTCCAGCCTGGCGTTCGACACCATCTTCGCCGAGGGCCAGCGCCGGTACGTCGAGTCGCTGTCGGCGTACGCCCGTCAGTTCCTCGGCCAGATGGACAAGCCGGACGTCGACTTCATCGAGGGTCTGTCCCCGGCGGTGTCGATCGACCAGAAGTCGACGTCGCGGAACCCCCGGTCCACGGTGGGCACCATCACGGAGGTCTACGACTACCTGCGGCTGCTCTACGCCCGCGCCGGCCGCCCCCACTGCCCGGTCTGCGGCCGCCCGATCGCGCGTCAGACCCCGCAACAGATCGTTGACCGGGTGCTGGAGCTGGAAGAGGGTGCCCGGTTCCAGGTGCTGGCGCCCGTCGTACGCGGTCGCAAGGGGGAGTACGTCGAGCTGTTCCGCCGGCTGCAGACCCAGGGCTTCTCCCGGGTGCGGGTGAACGGCCAGATCCACCCGCTGACCGAGCCGCCGACGCTGGACAAGCAGAAGAAGCACACCATCGAGGTCGTGGTGGACCGGCTGAAGGTGAAGCCCTCCTCGAAACGGCGGCTGACGGACTCGGTGGAGACCGCACTGGGGCTGTCCGCAGGGCTGGTGACGCTGGACTTCGTCGACCTTCCCGATGACGACCCGGGCCGGGAGCGCGTGTTCTCCGAGCACCTCGCCTGCCTCTACGACGACCTGTCCTTCGAGGAGCTGGAGCCGCGGTCGTTCTCGTTCAACTCCCCGTTCGGGGCCTGCACCGAGTGCTCTGGTATCGGCACCCGGATGGTGGTCGACCCCGACCTCGTGGTGCCCGACGACGACAAGTCCCTGGCCGAGGGCGCCATCGCGCCGTGGTCCTCACACCACGTTGCGGACTACTTCTACCGGTTGCTCGAAGCGCTCGCCGACGAGATGGGCTTCTCCACCGACACGCCCTGGCGGAAGCTGCCCGCCCGGGCCAAGAAGGCGGTCCTCGGCGGCCGGTCCGGCAAGCTGCACGTCCGGTACCGCAACCGGTATGGCCGCGAACGGTCCTACTATGCCCGGTTCGAGGGAGTCGTCTCCTACATCGAGCGCCGGCACGGCGAAGCCGAGACCGACACCAGCCGGGAACGGTTCGAGGGCTACATGCGTGAGGTCCCGTGCCAGGCCTGCGACGGCACCCGGCTCAAGCCCATCTCCCTCGCGGTGACAGTCGGCGACAAGAGCATCGCCGACGTTTGCGCGATGCCGATCGACGAGGCGGCGGAGTTCCTCTCCGGGGACCTCGACATGGGACCGCGGGAGCAGCAGATCGCCGAGCGGGTGTTGAAGGAGATCCACGAGCGGCTGCGGTTCCTGCTCGACGTAGGCCTGCACTACCTCACGCTGAGCCGCCCGGCGGGGTCGCTCTCCGGCGGCGAGGCGCAGCGCATCCGGCTCGCCACACAGATCGGCGCCGGCCTGGTCGGGGTGCTCTACGTGCTCGACGAGCCGTCGATCGGGCTGCACCAGCGGGACAACCACCGGCTGATCGAGACGCTGGTACGGCTGAAGGACCTCGGCAACACCCTGATCGTCGTGGAGCACGACGAGGACACGATCCGTACCGCCGACTGGGTGGTGGACATCGGGCCCGGCGCCGGCGAGCATGGCGGTCAGGTCGTGGTCGCCGGGTCGGTTGCCGACCTGCTGGAACATCCGGGATCGGTGACCGGCAACTACCTCGCCGGGCGGGAGTCGATCCCGGTGCCCGCCGTACGCCGACCTCCCACCCCGGGCCGGGAGGTGGCGGTCCGTGGCGCGAGCGAGAACAACCTGAAGAACATCACGGTCGGCTTCCCCCTCGGGTGCTTCATCACGGTGACCGGGGTGTCGGGCTCCGGCAAGTCCACCCTGGTGAACCAGATCCTGTACGCCGCTCTCGCCAAGCGGCTGTACAACTCCCGGGAGGTACCGGGGCGGCACCGTAACATCGCCGGCGCCGACCAGGTCGACAAGGTGATCCACGTCGACCAGTCGCCGATCGGGCGCACACCCCGGTCGAACCCGGCCACCTACACCGGCGTCTTCGACCACGTACGCCGGTTGTTCGCCCAAACGCCGGAGGCGAAGGTCCGGGGCTACCAGCCCGGCCGGTTCTCGTTCAACGTCAAGGGCGGCCGGTGTGAGGCCTGCTCCGGCGACGGCACGATCAAGATCGAGATGAACTTCCTGCCCGACGTCTACGTGCCGTGCGAGGTATGCCACGGGGCACGGTACAACCGGGAGACGCTGGAGGTGCGGTACAAGGGCAAGACGATCGCCGACGTACTGGACATGCCGATCGAGGAGGCAGTGGAGTTCTTCGAGGCGATCCCCGCGATCACCCGACACCTGCGCACGTTGTGCGACGTCGGACTCGGGTATGTCCGGCTGGGTCAGCCCGCCCCCACGCTGTCCGGCGGCGAGGCGCAGCGGGTGAAGCTGGCGTCGGAGCTGCAGAAGCGCTCGACCGGAAGCACGGTGTATGTGCTGGACGAGCCGACCACCGGCCTGCACTTCGACGACATCCGCAAGCTGTTGAACGTGCTGTCCCGCCTCGTGGAGGCCGGGAACACCGTGATCGTGATCGAGCACAACCTCGACGTCATCAAGACCTCGGACTGGGTGATCGACCTCGGCCCTGAGGGCGGGAATCACGGTGGGGAAGTCGTCGCCGAGGGTACGCCGGAGCACCTCACCTCGGTCCCGGAGAGTTACACCGGACAGTTCCTGGCACCGTTGCTCGACCAGGCGGCGGTCACCGACGCAAAGCCTCCGAAGCGCCGGGCCAAGCGGCGTACGGCCAGCACCGCCAAGAAGAAGCCCCGCAAGCGCGCCCCCGCCAAGAAGTCCTAGCCGGTGCCCGAGAGTGGCCTTCACCGCACCCGGCAGAAAGGTCGCGATAAATACATAACGTATTGATCGTGAGGTAGACTGTATGTATGGCTTCGCTCCTGCAGATCCGAGACGTGCCCGGGGAGACCCGGCGCGGGCTCAAGGCCCGGGCCGCGGCTCGTGGGCAGTCGCTCAATGCGTACCTCCTCGACGTCCTTGGTCGAGAAGTCAGCCGTCCCACGATCGCTGAGGTGTTGGACCGGGCTGCTCACCGCAACGAGCGGGCCACTGCCTCCGCTGTCGACGTCGTCGCCGCCGCGCGTGCCGAGCGAGAGGACGAACGGGCCTCGCGACCGCTGCCGTGATCGTGGTTGACGCCGCGGCGGTGGTCGATGCACTGACCGCCGTCGAGGGCAGCGAAAGGGTCCGCGCCGAGATGGCGAACGAAGACGTCCACGCCCCGACATTGCTGGACTTCGAGGTGGTTTCGGCGCTGCGCGCGTTGACGCTGGGTGGTCATCTCACCGCGACCAGAGCGCGCGATGCCATGGCTGACTTCGATGCACTTCCCCTCCAGCGATGGCCCAGCGCCGCCCCGTTGCGGCTGCGCGCGTTCGCCCTCCGCGACAATCTCAGCGCCTACGACGCCGCATACGTGGTGCTCGCCGAGTCGCTGCAATGCCCGCTCTTGACTCGCGACACACGACTGGCTCGATCCCACGGTCACGACGTAGAGGTTCGTGTCCGCTGACGCACCCAGGTC
>CAYLOC010000133.1:0-9485 GCA_964385195.1 uncultured Nocardioidaceae bacterium | reverse complement strand
GTCGGTGATGGTGATGATGGTGTTGTTGAACGTGCTCTTGATGTGGGCCTGGCCCTGGAGTACGTTCTTCTTCTCCCTGCGGCGCACCTTCTTGGCGCCGGTCCGTCCTTTCGGGGGCATTCACTGACTCCTGCGGTAACTGGGGTGGCGGAGGTTCGCGGTCACTTGGTGGCCTTCTTCTTGCCGGCGACGGTGCGCTTGGGGCCCTTGCGGGTGCGCGCGTTGGTCTTGGTCCGCTGGCCACGCACCGGAAGGCCCTGGCGGTGGCGGCGCCCTTGGTAGCTGCCGATCTCGACCTTGCGTCGGATGTCCGCGGTGACCTCGCGACGCAGGTCGCCTTCGACCTGGTACTGGGACTCGATGTGGTCACGGAGCTTGACCAGCTCGTCATCGCCGAGCTGGTGGACCCGCATGTCGGGATTGACCCCGGTCGCCTTCAGCGTCTCCTGGGCTCGGGTCCGGCCGATTCCATAGATGTAGGTGAGCGCGACCTCGACCCGCTTCTCCCGCGGGAGGTCGACGCCGACGAGACGTGCCATCAGGTGTGTGCACCTTTCGTTCGTCCGGAGGTGTCGGGGGCGCTGCGTCCCTGCCTGGCAAGGCAGGGCCCTGGCCTCCGGGCCAGGGGTGGCACCGACGCAGACCGAGCCATCGGCTCCGGGTACGGCGGTGAGCTCGCGCCCTTGAGTGGTGCGGTGGTCAGCCCTGCCGCTGCTTGTGCCGCGGGTTGGAACAGATCACCATGACCCGCCCGTGGCGGCGGATCACTTTGCAGTTGTCGCAAATCTTCTTCACGCTCGGTTGAACCTTCATCGAGCAAACTCCAAGTGGTGTGCGGTGGACGGCTGGGTGACGGATGGATAGGTGGGTTGCCGGTTACTTGTAGCGGTAGACGATGCGGCCGCGGGTGAGATCGTACGGGGAGAGTTCCACGACGACGCGGTCCTCTGGCAGGATCCGGATGTAGTGCTGCCGCATCTTGCCGCTGATGTGCGCGAGCACCTTGTGGCCGTTGTTCAGCTCCACCCGGAACATCGCGTTGGGGAGTGCCTCGACGACACTGCCCTCGATCTCGATGACCCCTTCCTTCTTGGGCATGTCCTCCGCATTCTTCTCGTGATCAGGTAGCCGGCGCCCAGGTCCGCGCGCGCTCGATTCCCCCACACCGATGAGGGCAGCCGCCGAGCACGCCGAGACGGACCCATTGCTGGGCCGACGGCCAAGTCTACGTCGTACGTCGACGATTGCGAAATCCGCTCCCCCGGTGCCGATTCGTCCGCCCCAGGCGAGGGCGAACCCTCCTGGCTCACCCGGACGAATCGGGGGGGACCGACTGTTGCCACTTCGACGGTGGCGGCGTGTAGGAGAGGAACCGATCCAGCAGCGCCTCGGCGTCGGAGTCGACCAGCAGGTGGTCGCGGAACAGCGGGGACATGAAGCCCTCCTCGACCATGTGGTCGACCACGGCCTGCATCGGCTGGTAGAACCCGCCCACGTTCAGCAGCCCCACCGGTTTGGTGTGCAGACCGAGCTGGGCCCAGGTCCAGACCTCGAAGAACTCCTCCAGCGTGCCGGGCCCACCAGGCAGGGCCACGAACGCGTCGGACAGCGCCGCCATCGCCGACTTACGCTCGTGCATGTCGCCGACCACCTTCAACGTGGTCAGGTCCGGGTGGGCGATCTCCCGGTCGACCAGCTGCTGCGGGATCACCCCGACCACCTCCCCGCCCGCGGCGAGTGCGGCGTCGGCGAGTGTGCCCATCAGCCCCACGCTCGCTCCGCCGTACACCAAGCCGATGTCCCGACGCGCGAGCAGCGTTCCGAGAGAACGGGCCGCCTCGACGTACTGCGGGGTCCTGCCGGGCGAGGAACCACAAAACACGCAAACCTTCACACCGGTACCGTAACCCGTGCCGTCACCGGGCCCGCCCCGAAACGAGGCATTCGGCCCGGTTAGGCGCGGGCGAACGCGAGCGTCTCGCCGCGAGCGCCGCCCATCCAGACGTCCTGGCACGCCGCGGCCATCTCCTCCAGGCCCTCGACCACCGTGCCGAACACGTTGCCCGGCACCCACCCCTGGTCGCCGTTGATCAGCAGGTTGTTGCGGCCGTAGAACAATGCGAGGTCGACGATGGACCCCATCGTCGCGGCACCGGCAGAGTCCTCATAGCCGTAGGCAGGAGTGCCGAGGTCGTCGGAGTCGAAGGAGAACCAGCACAGGTCGCCGGGGATCGGCGTGATCGTGGTGTTCTCCTTGCCGGGGGCGGACGGCGCGAACTGTTGCAGCAAGGTGTAGATCTCGTTGCGGGCGTACTTGCCGTGGAAGACCTGACCGGACAGCGGCAGCGCATCCCACACCGCCGCCGCGGTCCGCGGCGCCTCGTCGTCGAGCAGTCGCGCGCGGCACGTGACGTCGCGCTCGGTCAGTGACACTGTGATGAACCGCGCCATGGCGGCCCTCCTCTACCTGTTGAAGGTTCGTTGCACCAGAGGTGGGGTCCGGTCGGACCAGTCGGTGCGTACGTCGAACGCGTACCCCGCCCGCAGGACGCGCGCGTCGTCATGCCGTGCGCCCACGATCTGCAGCCCGATCGGCAGGCCGGACTCGGTGAATCCGCACGGCACCGTCAGCGCCGGCTGCTGGGTGAGGTTGAAGGGATAGGAGTACGGCGTCCAGCGGACCCAGTCTTCGCCGCGCTGTTGTGCGGGCCAGCCGTCCGGGGCGTCCTGGCCCTTGGCGAACGCCGGGATCGGCATCGTCGGAGTGACCAGCAGGTCGTAGCGCTCGTGGAAGGCGCCCATCAGCACCCCGAGGTCCATCCGGGTCGCGACCGCGTCGAGGTAGTCCGACGCCGACAGCGTCTTGCCGTACTCGATGCTGCGCCGCAGGCCGGGATCGATCTGCTCCAGCGCATCCTCGCCGTACGGCTCGACGACCTTGACGGCACCGGCGGACCACAGGATCCAGAACGCCTCGAGCGGGTCGGCGAAACCAGGATCGGCTTCCTCCACGGTGGCGCCGGCGTCGGCGAGAACCTCCACCGCGCGCCGACAGGCGGCGTCGACCTCGGGATCGTTGTCGACGAACCCCAGGGCCGCGGAGTAGGCGATCCGCATCCCGCTGAGATCACCGCTCAGCGTCTGCCGGAACGAGCCGGTGGGGGTCGGCATCGCCGACCAGTCCCGCGCGTCGAACCCGACCAGGATGTCGAGCATGGCAGCGGCCTCCTCCACCGAACGCGTCATCGGGCCGCCGTGGGACAAGGTGCCGAACGGGCTCGGCGGGAACATCGGGATCAACCCGTACGTCGGCTTCAGCGCGACGAGTCCGCTGAACGACCCTGGAATCCGGACCGACCCACCGCCGTCCGTGCCCACGGCCCAGGCGCCCATCCCCAGCGCCACCGCTGTCGCCGAGCCGCCGCTGGATCCTCCGGACGTCTTGGCGGGGTCCCAGGCGTTTCCGGTGGCGCCACGCAAGGGGGAGTCGGTGACGCCCTTCCAGGCGAACTCCGGCAACGTCGTCTTCCCGAGGAACACCGCGCCGGACTCCCGCATCCGTGCCACCACCGGGGAGTCGAACTCCCACGGGCCGGCGGGGTCAACGAGGCGGCTGCACTTGGTGGTCTGCAGCCCCACGGTGTAGAGGTTCTCCTTGACCGGCGTGGGGACGCCGTCGAACGGGCTGAGCTGGTCTCCCCGCGTCCACCGTTCCTCCGACTCCCTTGCCGCCGCCAGAGCACCGTCGGCGTCGACGAGAACGAACGCGTTGACCTGGTCCTCATAGGCCTCGATGGCCGCGAGCGCGGCCTGGGTGGCCTCCACCGGAGAGACGGAGCGGTCGGCGTACCCTGCGGACAACTCGATGGCGCCGCGCCTGGAGAGATCGGTCACTGCGTGCTCCCTTCCGGTGGCGGACCCGACGCCACGAAGCCGAGGCTCTTGTCCACGACATTGTGCAACGGCTCCCCTGCGAGGAACCGGCGGGCGTTGTCGAGGAACTGACCCGCCAGCGCGTCTCGCCAGCCCACCACGTCACCGGACAGGTGGGGCGAGACCGCGACCTGCGGCATCGTCCACAGCGGGCTGTCCGCGGGCAGCGGCTCGGTGCTGAAGACGTCGAGGGACGCGGCGGCGACCGCCCCGGACTGCAGCGCATGAACCAGCGCCGGCTCGTCGACGATCGGGCCGCGACCGATGTTGACCAGGTGCGCACTCGGCTTCATGGCCGCCAGCACGTCGGCGTCGATGAGTCCGCGCGTGGAGTCCGTGAGCGGCGCCGTGACCAGGACATGATCCGCCCAGCCGACGTAGGCGGCGAGGTCGGTGCTGGCGATCACCTCGCCGAAGTCGGGGTCAGTGCGCGCGGTCCGCGCGGCACCGCGGACCTCCATGCCGACCGCACGCAGCAGCCGCGCGGTCTCCCGCCCGATCGCGCCGGTGCCCACGATCATCGCGTGCTGACCGGTGATGGTCTCGGTCTCGCGGTGCCGCCACACCCGCTGGTGCTGGAGGTCGCGGCTCTCATGGAACCGCTTGGCGTGGGCGAGCACAGCGCCGAGCACGAACTCCGCGATCGGCCGGTCGAAGGTGCCACGGGCGTTGGTGACCACGACCTCGGAGTCACGGAGCCCGTCGAAGAGCAGGGTGTCCACGCCGGCCGCGGCGACATGCACCCACTCCAGCGCGTCGGCGTACGGCCATGCCTCCGCAAGTGCGTTGGAGAAGAAGTCCCAGAGGAACAACAGCCGCGCACCGGGGAGATCCTCGCGCAGGTGGGCGGCGTCGGTGAGCCGGACCTGCACCCTGTCGGACAGCCGGTCGAGGTACGGCGGAGGGTCCGCTGGGGAGTCGCACAGCACCGTCAGCACAGGGCGGGACGACGGTGGACTCACGACACGAGGGTAAGAATTCCGCCGTCTGATTGTCAACAATCGTACAAGCGAGGCACCATGGTGTCATGACATCCCACGGTGAGCTCTTCCAGCCGGAAGTTGCGCCTGTCGAGCCGCTCGGCGTCGGCCCCGTCGACCTGACCCGGATCGGGGTCATCGTCCCGCACGACATGGTGCTCGACGAGGAGTTGTGGCGATGGGTGCCGGGCCTGGCCAGCCTGCATTTCACCCGTACGCCGTACTCGCCGTTGGCGATGACGCTGGAGAAGGCGTTCTTGATGAGCGAGACCGCCGAGATCGCCCAGTCCACCTGGGACCTCATCAGCGCCGAGCCCACCGTCTGCGTCTACGCCTGCACCGCCGGCAGCTTCGTCGGCGGCCTCGAGGGGGAGAAGCGGATCACCGAGGCCATCCGCGCGGTGGGCGTCCCGCATGCCGTCACCACCGCCGGAGCCATCCTGGACGCACTGGAGTACGTCGGCATCTCCCGCGTGAGCCTCGCGACGCCGTACACCGAGGAGGTCACCGCGAAGTTCGGGGCCTTCCTGGCCGAGGCGGGCATCGGCGTGGTCAAGTCCAACTACCTCAACCTGGTCGAGGGCATCTGGTCGGTGCCGTACGCACACGTGCGCGCCCTGATCGAGGAGGTCGACTCCCCCGACGCGGAGGCAATCGTGGTCTCGTGCACGAACCTGCCCACCTACGACGTGATCGCGGAGATGGAGCAGACGCTGGGCAAGGTGGTCATCAGTGCGAACCAGGCCACCATCTGGTCCGCCCTGCGAACCGTGGGAAAGAAGCCGTTCGGCGAGGGACAGGGGTTGTTCAACGACCCCGAGCTCCCGCTCGCCGAGGGTGCATAGTGATGGAGGTGGGGTGCCATGCCGGACGTGACCGGGCTGGGGACGCGAAGCCGGCCGAGCGACCAGGAGTACGTCGATCGGCTGACCCGTGTCCTGGACCGGATGGCGACGCGGTCGCTGTCCGCGCTGGTGGTCACTGACCCGGCGAACCTGTTCTACCTCACCGGCTACAACGCGTGGTCGTTCTACATGCCGCAGTGCCTGGTGGTCACCGCCGGTGGCGACCTGCACCTGTTCGCGCGCGCCATGGACGCGGCGGGGGCGCACTTCACCTGCATCCTCTCCGCCGACCAGGTGTCGGGATACCCCGAGCATCTGGTGCACCGCGAGGACGTCCACCCGTTCGAGTGGATCGCTGACCGGGCGTGTGAGTCGGGGCTGCTGGACACATCGTCGGACTCGAAGATCGCGGTGGAGTCCGACGCGCACTTCTTCTCTCCGCGTGGCTACCTGGCACTGGCCGAGCGGGTCGCGCCGGCACGACTGGTGGACAGCCACGAGCTGGTGAACTGGGTGCGCGTGGTCAAGTCCCCGTTCGAGATCGAGCAGATGCGCAGTGCCGGGGCCATCGCCGAGCTGTCGATGCGCCGGGCGCTGTCGATGATCGTCCCCGGCGTACGGCAGTGCGACGTGGTCGCGGAGGTCCTGTCGGCGCAGGCCACCGGAATGCCGGAGTACGGCGGTGACTACCCGGCGATCGTGCCGCTCCTGCCCTCCGGGGAGGCCGCCGGGACACCCCACCTGACCTGGTCCGACAGCACGTTCGTGGCCGGAGAGGCCACCACGGTGGAGCTAGCCGGCGTCTACGGCCGCTACCACGCACCGCTGGCCCGCACCATCTGCCTGGGCAGGCCGCCGAAGCGGCTCCGGACCGCGGCCTCCGTCGTCCGTGACGGGATGGCCGCCTCGCTCGACTCACTCAAGCCAGGGGCGACCGGGGCCGACGTTCACGCCGCCTTCAATACCGTGATCAGCGCCCACGGGCTGGTCAAGGAGTCCCGCACCGGCTACTCCATCGGCATCGGCTACCCGCCGGACTGGGGCGAGCACACCGTGAGCCTGCGCGCCGAAGAGGAGACCGTGCTTGAGCCGGGCATGACCTTCCACGTGATCCTGGGGATGTGGATGGACGGCTGGGGCTATGAACTGTCCGAACCCGTTGTCGTGGGCGACTCTGGCGCCGAGCGCCTCACCAACCTCGCACAAGAACTCTCCGTCAGAAGGTGATCGCCATGAACGCTGCCTCGCTCCCCCTCGCTGCACGAACCGACGGCCTGGTCGGGTCGATCATCGACTCCAGTACCTCGCTGCTGCACCAACAGACCCACGACATCGTACGGTTCGCCATGGGCAGCCCCGCCCCGGAGGCGATCCCCACGAAACAGCTGGCCGACGTGGCCGGTGACGTACTCGGCGCCGAGTCTCCGCACAGCTACGACTACGCCGCCACCGAGGGCCATCCCGAACTTCGGGAGGCGCTGCTGCGAGCCCTCCGCGGGACGGGCGACGAGACCACCGACGACCGGCTGTTCGTCACCGCCGGCGGGATGCAGGGTCTGGACCTGGCCTGCAAGCTGTTCGTCGACCCCGGTGACCTCGTCGTGGTGGAGTCCCCGACGTACACCAACGGCAGCGCCACGGCGCTGGCCTACCAGGCAGAGCTGCTGGAGGCACCGGTCGACGAGGACGGCATGATGGTCGACGCGCTGCCGCGGCTCGTCGCCGAGGCGGGGCGGACCCCCAAGGCCATCTACTGCATCCCGACATTCCAGAACCCCTCCGGCGCTACCCTCACCCTCGCCCGCCGCCGGCGGCTGCTGGAGCTGGCGCGGGAGTGGGGCTCGATGGTGATCGACGACGACCCGTACCACCTGCTGCGCTTCGACGGCACCGACGTACCGACGCTGCACACGCTGGCCGACGGCGACCCGCTGGTGTTCTCGGTCCGGACGTTCTCCAAGTCGATCGCGCCGGGCCTGCGGGTCGGCTGGGTCGACACCGACCCGTCGTTGCGCCCGCTCCTGGTCAACGCCAAACAGGCCATGGACACCTGTACGAACCTCCCGGCGCAGCGGCTCGTGGCCGCCTTCCTGGAGCGGGGCTACCTTGCGGACCATCTCACCGAGCAGCGCGTGGAGTACCGTCACCGTAAGCAGGCCATGCAGGAGGCGCTGCGACAGCACTTCGGCGACATCGCCCGGTGGACCGATCCCGAGGGCGGCTTCTTCCTCTGGCTGACGCTGAGCAACGGCGTGGACACCCACGACCTGTTCGAACCCGCCCTTGCCGAGGGGGTCGCCTACATCCCGGGTACGGCGTTCTCGCCGTCGGGCCGGTTCCGCGACGCCCTGCGCCTGTGTTTCGCTACCTCGACCCCGGAACGGATCGAGGACGGGGTCGCCCGGCTCCGCCGCGCGGTCGACAAGGCAGCGCATGCCTGAGCCGGGGCTGACCGAGCGCGAAGGCGCCGCGCTGTCCGCGCTGTCGGGCGACAAGATCCTGGCGCTGGCGCAGACGCTGGTCCGATCACCCGGCCAGAACCCGCCCGGTGAGGAGGCTGCCACGGTGGCGTCGTTGGCCACGGCGTGTGCCGACCGCGGGCTGGACGTGACCACCGACGAGGCCGGACCCGGGCGGTCGAACCTGTCCGCACGGCTGGCGGGCGGTGAGGCGCCGGGGTTGCTGCTGCTCGGCCACACCGACGTCGTCCCCGTCGGCGACGGGTGGACCGTCGACCCGTTCGGCGGGGAGGTCCAGGACGGCAGGCTGTACGGCCGCGGGGCCGCGGACATGAAGGGCGGCCTGGCGGCATGCGTGGCCGCCATGTCGGCGGTGCGGGAGGCCGGCGTACCACTGCGTGGTCCGGTCGAGCTCGCTGCCGTGGTCGACGAGGAGGAGACCGGCGTCGGGATCGCGCACTACCTCACCGCGGACCGCAGCGGTTTCGCCGGCTGTATCGTCGCCGAGCCCACCGACCTGCAGACCGTGATCGCAGCTCGCGGGGACTGCTACCTGCGGGTGGCGGTCACCGGCAGCGCCGCGCATGCCGGTAACCCTGCGGACGGACGGAGCGCCATCTACGGCGCCGCGGAGGTGGTGTCCGACCTGGAGCGCTGGCACCGGGAGCTGGCTGCGTCCGCGCATCCGCTGGTGGGCCCGCCGACCTGGAACGTCGGCACCGTCTCCGGGGGGACCGCGACCGCGATCGTCCCGGCCGAGTGCGTGGTCTACGCCGACCGGCGACTGCTGCCCGACGAGACCGGTGACCAGGCGCTCGCCGCGACCGCGGACCGGATCCGGGGCCTGGGGCTGGCCGACCGCGGGCTGTCGTTCGACGTATCCCTGACGATGGAGATGCCCGGCTTCGAGACGCCGCCGGACCACCCGCTGGTTGCCGCCGTCGACCGTGCGCTGGCAGACGCAGGTGGGCCGGCGCTGCCGCTGGGCGGGTGGACCGCGGCCTGCGACGGCGGCTTCGTGGCGCGGGACGCCGGCGTACCGGTGGTCGTGCTCGGCCCTGGCTCGGTCAGCAGCCAGGCCCACCGCGCCGATGAGTCGGTGCCGGTGGCGGACCTTCTGACCGCCGCGCGCACCTACACCCTCGCCATCCTCCGTCTTCTCGGTTGACCCGTCCAACCTGCCCCCGCGACCCGTCAAACTTGTACCCGCGAACCGTCAAACTTGCACCCGTTGGATCGTCGTACCGTCGAGGCCGGTACGGTCGCGG
>CAYLOC010000132.1:0-9637 GCA_964385195.1 uncultured Nocardioidaceae bacterium | reverse complement strand
AGTACCAGGGGTACGGCGACCAGTCCGGGGCCCGCTTGGCCAAGAACGCGTCGCGGCCCTCGGCGGCCTCCTCGGTTCCGTAGGCGAGACGGGTCGTTTCGCCGGCGAACAGCTGCTGCCCGACAAGGCCGTCATCAAGCAGGTTGAAGCCGTACTTCAGCATCCGGATCGCGGTCGGGGACTTCGCGGTGATCCGCCGCGCCCAGTCCAGGGCCGTCGACTCCAGTTCGGCATGCGGGACGACGGCGTTGACCATCCCCATCCGGTGCGCCGCGTCGGCGTCGTACTCGTCACCGAGGAAGAAGATCTCCCGCGCGAACTTCTGCCCCACCTGCCGCGCAAGGTACGCCGAGCCGTACCCGCCGTCGAAGGAGGCCACATCGGCATCGGTCTGCTTGAACCGGGCGTGCTCGGCCGAGGCCAGAGTGAGGTCACAGACCACGTGCAGGCTGTGGCCGCCTCCGGCAGCCCACCCGGGGACGACCGCGATCACTACCTTCGGCATGAAACGGATGAGCCGTTGGCACTCCAGGATGTGCAGCCGACCGAGCCGCGCACGGTCCACGCTCTCTGCGGTGTCGCCCTCGGCGTACTGGTAGCCCTGCGGTCCGCGGATCCGCTGGTCGCCTCCGGAGCAGAACGCCCATCCGCCGTCCTTGGGCGACGGCCCGTTGCCGGTCAGCAGGACGCAGCCGACATCGGAGGAGACCCGGGCATGCTCCAGGCAGCGCGCGAGCTCGTCGACGGTGTGCGGCCGGAATGCGTTGCGGACCTCCGGCCGGTTGAACGCGATCCGCACCGCACCGAGCCCAGCCGCGCGATGGTAGGTGATGTCGGTGAGGTCGGTGAACCCGTCCACCTGGACCCAGGCGGTTTCGTCGAACAACGCGGAGACGGCCATGCCGAGCAGGATATGCCGGATGTCACCGCGTGGTGCGTCGGCCTTCGGCTGCCCGCAGCTCAGACCGTGTCGGGGGACGCGCCCCCGCACGCTCGCACGTCAGCGCGGACACCAGCAGGGCACGCTCCACCGCGGCGCTGATCGCTGCGCCGTCGGCTGCAGCCAAGGCATCGGGCTGGTCGATCCCGGCATCGACGAGCCCGGAGAGCAGTCCCGAGGCGAACGCGTCGCCGGCACCGATCGTGTCGACAACCTCGACCGGAACTGCCGGTCGAGTCACCGGCTCCATGGCGGCCGTGAACGCGAGGCATCCGTTGGCCCCTCGGGTGACCACGACCAGCCGTGGTCCCGTTCCGAGCCACCGTGCAGCGACGTCGGCGAGAGGCTCTCCCGGGTAGAGGAAGGCCAAGTCGTCATCACTTGCCTTGACCAGATGCGACGCCGCCACCATTCGCTCCACCTTCGGCGCCACGCGGGAACGGCCGCCCCCGAGGGTGGTGCGCACGTTCGGGTCGTAACTGAGCAGATGCTCTCCCGCCGCGGCGAGGCGCTCCCACCAGTCGGCGAGGCGCCCGGCCCCGGGATCCATCCAAGAGGTCAGCGATCCGGCTTGGACGACGCGCACCGACGGAGGCAGTTGAAACTCCTCCGGCTGCCAGCCCCAGTCCGCCGTCCCCTCGGCGTAGAAGTCATAGGTGCTCTTCCCCTGCGCATCCAGAGACGCGAACGCCAGCGTGGCTGGCTCGGCCGCGTCCACACTGGTGCTGAGGTCCAGGTCGCACCGCTCGGCGTACCGTCGGATCTGAGCTCCAAGGGCGCTCGATGAGAACCGAGCGAGCAGTGCCGTAGGGCACTCAAGACGACGGAGTCCGACCGCGATGTTCAACGGGCTTCCCGCCGGCAGCGCGGTGTACGTCGACCGGTCCGGTCTCTCGGCGCCCGACCTGTCCTCGACCAGGTCGATCAGGGCCTCTCCGATCACAGCAAACACACCGCAGATTATGGCCGAACCTTGCGTGCTCTTACATGAGCTGTTCCCTTGCTACCCTCAATTCGATCTATCCGGTCAAACAGGGACGTAATATGACCTTCCGATCGCGAACGGCGATGTGTGGCGCCGGCATTGTCATCCTGGCCTGCGCCGCGTGCACCTCAACTGCCCCATCCGCGGACACGCAGTCAGCGCCGGTGTCGACGTCACCCACGCCGACCAGCCCGCAGCCGTCACCCACCACATCACCCACGCAGTCGTCCACCCCATCCGCCGGTCCAGACAGTGACGCTTCCAGCCGCACGAAACCTGACTGGGATCTCACCGTGCCGGCCGCCGCACTCCGCGGCCGACACGTCGGCGATCTGACCCCGCAATGGCTCTACGACGTCGCTGCGGCTGGCCGGCGAGTCGTCGCCGTGGGCGAGGACCAGTCCGACAACGTCACCCGCCCGCTGTTCCTTGTCAGCGCCGATGCGGGCAAGACATGGCATCGGGGCCGAGTAACGTCGGCTTCACTGCGCCACGCCGGTCCGTTCGAGCACGCCATAGCGGTCACCCACGGCAAGCACGGTTTCGTGGCGGTCGGCGCAGGGCAGCGCCCGGTGGTATGGACGAGTAAGAACGGTCAGACCTGGCACCGCCTCCGTACCCATCGCGCCGTATTCGGCAACGGCGACTCGATCGGGGCTGTGACCGCTACCCCCTCCGGTTACATCGCTGCCGGAACCAACTCGGTCAACCACGGAAACTCGCAGAACTCCCTGGTGATCTGGACCAGCGCTGACGGTCACTCCTGGACTCGCCATTCAACCACCGACCTCGGGCTGGAAGTGTTCCCAGGCTCGATGTACGTGTCGAGGATCGAGGCCAAGGGTGACCTGGTCATCCTTGCTGGAGGACGTGAAGACAACACCGATAACGAGCAACCGAACCGCATCGTCATCTGGCGTTCTACCGACGGTGGCAAGACGTGGCATCAAGTCCCCACCGCGCGGGACCTCGCCGGGGACTATCGCGCGTACCTGACGGGTATGTCCGTCGTAGACGGGACGTTCTACGCCGGTGCCAGCGGCAACGGTTCCGGCGAGAAGTGGGACGGCGTCATCCTCACCGGCGGCAAGCAGGGCGCAGCCTGGCGGACCCTGGCTGAGCCAAAGGTGCTCGGGACCGCCCACGACGACTACGGGGGAACCGTCTCCCGCGTCGACGGTATGTGGGTGGTAACCGGAGAGACGTCTCACTTCGGAGATGATGTCGTCGTTGCGACGGGCTCACGCCTTGACTCCTTGACCATGCGGCACGACGACACCCTGGCGGCCAAGGGTGACCAGTCCATCAACTCCGCTGCGTCCTCCGGGAACAGCGTCGTGCTCGTCGGCTCCAGTTCCGCAAGTGGAACCGCCGCGCCCATGGTGTGGCGGGTGACCCGAGGGGGCGTCCATGCCATTCACCTTCCGGGGGCAGCGACAGGCGGGAAACCACCGGTCACCATCGTCGACGTAGCGCGGAAGGGCCGCTCGATGGTGGTCGTCGGCTATTCGGGCAATGAAGGGTTGGTATGGCGGGTCGGCCCCGGTACGCCGAGCGCACCGGCGTTGTTGCCGGGCCTGTCCGCACCGGTGTCCGACCTGTTTCCGACTGCGGTCTCTGTGTCTCCGGACGGTTCTCTCGCCATCGCCGGATCCGTCGGCGTACTTCCGCGCGGGCGGTTGGCGGAGCTGTGGACGAAGAAGGACGATCAGCACTGGCGCCGACACCGCTCACCGGCATTTGACCCCGCGATCACCAACAAGTACGGGAACTACTACCCCATCGACATCGCATCCGGCCCCGACGGCTGGGTCATGGTGGGACAACTAGAGGAGAACGGCCACGTTGATGGCGCGGCCTGGTTCAGCAAGAACGGCAAGACATGGACAAAGGCAACGGGCTACTCCAAAGTCAAGCCGGTTGGCAACGACCGGTACGAGCACCGGCCGTTGTGGAAAGCCTTCTACAGTGCCGAGAACGGTGGGATCCAACTCAGCCGCGTCGTTCACACCTCCGCGGGGTTCGTGGCAGCCGGTACCGTCGACAACGGCCAGGGACCACGCCCGGCCGTCTGGAAGAGCCCCGACGGAAGACACTGGCATCTTCCGCAGAAGTTGCCCGTCCCTGCCCATACGACGTGGGTGCACATCAACAGCCTGGTACGCACCGACCGCACGCTGGTGGCTACCGGCTCCTGGGAACCCGAGCCGGGCCACTCGTCCTGGATGAGCTGGGTCTCCCATGACAACGGCAAGACCTGGAAGCACAGCAAGCCCATGGGGGGTCAGCAGTCCAGCGGAACGGTGCTCAGGATCCCTCACGGCTTTCTTTCCGTCGGCGAGACCGGGCCGAAGGCAACAAGCGACGCCGCCGCATGGACCTCACAGGACGGCCTGCATTGGAAGCGCATCGACCTAGAGCTGCACTACGCATCGAAGTCGGGGGGTCAGGCGATCGTCGACGGCGTCGTCGTCGGCAACAAGTTATGGGTGGTCGAATACGACTTGTCCTCTCGCGGAGGCGGCCATCACGTGGAGCGCGTGGACGTTCCAACGCCGTAGACGGAACGTCAGCCGCCCGAATGCGATGGCCCAAGGCGCGTCCGCATCACGCAGTTCTTCATTCCTTTGGGACGGATGTAGTCGAAGCCGGCCCGCTCGAAGAGGGCGCGGGAGCCGTTGTAGAGAACCGACTGCTTCTTGCCCTGGGTGTCATGCGGGTACCCCTCCACCACCCCACCACCGGACTCATCGATGAGGTCGAGAGCGCCGCGTAGCGCGATGGCGCTGAGGCCTCGCCGCCGGTATTTCTTGTCCACGAAAATGCAGGTGATCCGGTAGTCCGGCGTGATGTCCAGGTCGGCCTCATACTGCTTGCGGTGGTAGATGTTCGGCAGTTCCTCGGGGGTGCCGTACTCGCACCAGGCCACGGCTTCCTCTCCGTCGAACACCAGCGCAGCGTGGGCCCGGCCCTCCTCGACCAGCCGCTGCTTGAGGGAGCGGTTGCCTTCGGCGCTGTAGGTCTTCTCAGAGCTGAACGTGTGGAAGTAGGTGCACCAACATCCCCCGAACACTCCGTTGTGTCGCTCCATCATGCGAGCGAATGCGTCCCAGGTGTCAGACGTCAGCGGCTTGACCACGAATTCTTTCGTCCCCGCCGTTGCGGGCGCGTCGGTAACAGACATGCCGCCAGCGTAGAACCGAATGCGGACTCTCCCGGTCCGAAATTCGGCCCGCCCTGTGGATTGGGCCCCGGACGGCTACGAGCCGGACGTGGTCACGGTCAGCGCCGGCGCCCCGATGAGCACGGGTAGCCGGTCCAGCCCGTACACGATCGACAGCTGCCGGAACGACAGCGCCGCAGGGTCCACTGCCAGCCGCAACCCCGGGAACCGGCGTGCCATCGTCGTGAACGCCGTCCGCAGCTCCATCCGGGCGAGTTCGGCCCCGATGCACCGATGCGCCCCGTGACCGAAGGCCAGATGAGCGCTCTCCGGCATCCGGAGCGGGTCGAAGCTGTCCGGCTCGACGCCGAAGACAGGATCCCGGTTGGCCCCGCTCAGCGAGCACGCAACGACGTCCCCGGCACGGATCCGCTGGCCCCCGAGTTCGAGTTCCTCCCGGGCGAACCGCGGGAACGCCACCTGCACCACCGACAGATAGCGCAGCATCTCCTCGACCAGGGCGTCGGCGGTGTCCGGCTGTTGTCGCAGTTGTGCGAACGTACGGCGGTCCTGCAACAGCTGACAGGTCCCCAGGCTCAGCATGCTCGCGGAGGTCTCGTAGCCACCAAGAAACAGCCCGTCGGCGAAACTTCCCAGCTCGAGGTCGGTGATCTCGTTGCCGTGCCTGCGTACCAGCGAGCCGAGCAGGCCCTCGCCGGGATGCTGCCGTTGTCGCACCGCAGCCTCCAGCAGGAACGCCCGCGCCTCGGACGCGGCGCCGAAGACTCCCACCGTCCCCTGGGAGGCGTCGAACCGGGCGGTGCCGATGCGCTGGAACTCCCGCCGGTCCACCTCGGGCAACCCCAGCAGCTCCCAGATCACGCGGAACGGCACGGGGAAGGCGAAGTCCCGGACGAGGTCAACCGGTGCCTCTGCCCCGGCGAGCCGGTCGAGCTGGTCGGACACGATCTCGTTGATGCGCGGCTGCAGCCGGGCCAGGCGCCGTCGGGTGAACTCCGGGGTCAGGAACCGTCGCAGCCGCGTGTGCTCCGGCGGATCGGTGAACCCCAGACCGCCGATCGCGTCGGCGCCGGTGGCACCGCTCTTCCCGACGAAGGGCCGGATGTCGGTGCTGAAGCGGCGGGTGTCGGCCAGAACCGACCGCGCCTCGTCGTACCCCGTCACAACCCACACCCGCATTCCCATGAGCGTGGCCAGGCGATGGACCGGCTCCGACGCGCGTACGGCGGCGAGGCCGGGCACCGGGTCCAGGCCGTCACGTTGCAGCGGGAGGTGGAGTGAGGGCGGCAGGTGCCGGAGGTCGGAGAAGTCGGGTACGGCGAGTGCCTTGCCGAGCAGCCGCCTCCCGACCCACCTCTTGACTCGATGGAGGTTCACAGATCCCCCTGAGGATCGCTGGCCGGAATGGGGAGGAGCACCTCCATGATTCCGCGGAGGTGGGCCCGCTGCCTCCGCATTTCCCCTGAGAAGCCCCTGGGATGGCCCCCATCCGGGGATGCCCACTGCGCGAACGGGGTCAAGAGCGCCGCTTCTCCTTGACCGAGGCAGCACGGAGGGGACCGACCAGCCGAGGACCGGCCAGCCGTTGCTCCAGGCGTCGCGCCTGTCGCCGCAGGGGCTGCGCGACGTACTGGCCGAGGATCACACCGGCGGCGAGTGCGCCTCCAATAGCAACGGCGCGCGCCAGGCTGACCAGCCCCTCCCGACTCCCCTCGGCCAGCAGCGACAGCGCGCTGTACACCGACAGCCCGGGGAGCAGCGGGACCACACCGGAGACCACCACAACCAAGGGCGGAACCCGCACCCGCTCGGCGAGGGTGTAACTGATCAGACCGACGACCACCGCGGCGGCGGCCGACGCCCACGCCACCCCGAAGCCCACCAGCACCGAGCGGTAGATGACCTGGGCCACGATCCCCACCAGCGCGATCGGCGCAAGCGACCGCAGGGGAGCGTAGGAGGAGTAGGCGAACGCCGCCGCACACAACGCGCCGCCGAACAAGAAGATCGGCAGTTCCAGCCAGGTGGCCGGGACCGTGGGGGTGATGACGATCTTCAGCCCGATCTTGCTCGCCACCGCGAGACCGCCGGTGACGCCGGTGATGATCCCGGCCGTCATGATCATGATCTCCATGCCACGCGCGGCGGAGGTCAGGTAGAAGCCGGTCAGGGCGTCCTGCATGGCGCCCATGAACGCGATTCCGGACAGCAACAAGATGATCGCTGCGGCGATCACCAGCGTGGGATCGACAGGTACCCGTGCCGCGGCCAGGCCCACCGCCAACAGCGTGGCGAAGGCGCCGCCAGCGGCCTGTTGGTAGAACGTGGGCATCCGCCGACGCTGGAGCTCGCGCATGGTGATGTCGACACCGATCGCGGCGAAGAATGCGATGAGCGTGACCACCCAGTCCCCACCGATGACGATGGCGGCGCCCATGGACATGAAACCCCAACCAATCGAGATCGCAATCCGTGGCGTCTTGTGTCCGGTGGAGGTCAACGAGGCGACTGCGGAGCGGGCCTCGTCGCGATCGATCTCCCCGAGCAGCAGGGCGCGCACGATCCGGTCCACGTCGGTGAGCTGACCGTAGTCGATCGTCCGGTGGGTGACGTCCCGGCGCCGGGAGAACGTGGCCTCACCCTGCGACCGCTGGTAGGACAGCATCAAGGTGGTGAAGGTGACATCGGCGTCGGAGTTGCGCAGCCCCAGGCCGTGCACCACCGACAGCATCGTCGCCTTCACGTCGGCGGCGCCCGCGCCAGAGGACATCAACAACTCGCCCAGCCGGAGTGCGAGGTCGAGAGTGAGGTAGATGTCCCGGCGGTCGACGTCTTCCTCAGCCACGCCACTCATTGTGGCTCACTATTGTGGCTCACCGTGACGGCCGTCGCAGCGCTCGACCTCGTGGGCCGGCAGCGTTTCCGCCCGGGGTGCTGTCCCCTCGGGGCGACCAGTGAGGTACGCCGATGCGGCGCGGGGCTGGGGGACTCTCTCCATGACCATCTTGTCCGGTTTACGGCGATGTGCGAAGAAGCCGGTGACGGCCATGGCGATCATCGTGAGCACGATGCCGGCGACCACGTCCAGGATGTAGTGGTTGCCGGTGACGATCACCGCGCCGGCGGTGAGCGCGGGGTAAACGAAGGCAGCCCACCGCCAGCGACGGAACCGGCGCAACATCACCCAGAGCACCAGCCCGGTCCACAGCGCCCAGGCCATGTGCAGTGACGGCATCGCGCCGAACTGCGCCTCCTTGATCGGCCCGTAGTGGGTGGTGTCGAACCCGGCCCACGCCACGAGGTCGATGAAGCCGGCATGCGGGAGCAACCGCGGAGGCGCGACCGGGTAGACATAGAACACCAGCATGCCCAGCAGGTTGATCCAGATCAGCGCGTTCCGCGCGGGTCGGTAGACCGCGGGGAACAGCATGTAGCAGAAGGCGAGTGCGGCCAACGTGCCGCCGACGTGGGTGAACTCGTACCAGTACACCGAGAAGTTCGCCGCGCCCGCATGGCCGACGATCCAGTGGTTCGCTCCCCATTCCACGTTCAGGTGCAGCGAACGCTCCAGGGAGAGGATGTCACGCGCATGCTGGAACGCGACCACCTCGTGCAGCGCCAACACCCCCCGCAGGTAGTCATAGACCTTGACCAGGATGATGACGATGATGATCTCGCCGATCAGGTTGGGCCGGCGGATCGCCGTGCCCAAGCCGGGCCGGATCTCAGAGGTCGCTTCCCGCGATGTCAGCATCGGCCGGACGACCCCGCTCGGTCAGGTCTCCCCCGCACGGCCGACCGGCCGAACGTCGTACCGATTCCGTCCCTCACACCGACATGGTATCCACCGGCGCCGACCAGCATGCACCTCCACAGCCGCGGTGGGACGGTCGGTTCACCAGATCCGCACGCGCTCCTCGGGGTCGAGCCACAGGCCATCCGAGGGCGCGGTGGCGAACGCGTCGTGGAACTCGTCGAGGTTGCGGACGATGTTGGCACGCAGGTCCGGCGGCGAGTGCGGGTCCACCGCGAGCATCTGCTCGGCCAGTTCCCTGCGTCGCTTGCCGCGCCACACCAGCGCCCAGTTGAAGAACAGCCGCTGTACGCCGGTGAGTCCGTCGACGACGGGAGGCTCGTCGCCGTCGAGTGAGATCCGATACGCCTTCAGCCCGATCGTCAACCCGCCCAGGTCGCCGATGTTCTCCCCGACGGTGAGCGCGCCGTTGACGGTCCGGTCGGGCAGTTCCCGGGAGGCGAGTCCGGTGTACTGCTCGATGAGCGCGTCCGCCCGGGTCGCGAAGTTCGCCCGGTCGTCCTCGGTCCACCAGTCCACGAGGTTGCCCTCGCCGTCGTACTGGCTGCCCTGGTCGTCGAAGCCGTGCCCGATCTCGTGCCCGATGACCGCGCCGATGCCGCCGTAGTTCAAGGCGTCGTCGGCGTCGGCGTCGAAGAACGGCGGCCGCAGGATCGCTGCCGGGAAGCAGATCTCGTTGGTGCCGGGGTTGTAGTAGGCGTTGACGGTCTGCGG
>CAYLOC010000131.1:0-9711 GCA_964385195.1 uncultured Nocardioidaceae bacterium | reverse complement strand
AACTTCCGCGGCGACCGGCCCTGTTGCGGCAGGCTTGTCCTCCATGTCCGCACCGTTCACCCCCTTCGACCCCATCACCCGGCTGATTCCACCCGAGCAGATGCTGTTCCTCGGTCGGCCGTTCACCGTCTCCCAAGCGGCCGATGCCGGCATCAGCCGTCATGCCCTTGACCGGTTGGCTCGCGATGGCCTGGTCCGGCGGGTGCTGAAAGGCGTGTACGTCGATTCAGCCAGCTGCGACTGCCTCGATCTCCGCACCGAGTCGCTGTCCCTCGTGCTGCCCACAGGCGCCGTCGTCTGCGACCGTACCGCCGCCTGGCTCCACGGCGCCGATCTGCTCGGCAAGGAGGCCGCGAACGGAGAGGTCCCTCCGGTCGACGTACTCCGACTCCGCGGGGGTACCCGCGTACGGCACGCTACCTGCAAGGGCAGCACCCGCACCCTGGACACCGAGCAGGACTTGTGCGAGCTCAACGGGATCGTCTGTACGACGCCGCTGCGCACCGCCCTGGATCTCGGCCGTCAACGCTCCCGCTACGATTCGCTCGCCGCGTTGGATGCACTGCTTCGCGTGGGCGACTTCTCCATCGCCGACATCCAGGCTGAGCTTCCCCGGTTGAAGGGCCATCGTTGGGTGACGCGTCTTCGTGAGCTGGCGCCACTCGCTGACCGCAGGGCCGAGTCGCCGGCGGAGTCACGGACGCGCTTGCTGCTGCTCGACGCGGGGCTTCCGCTGCCCGAACTGCAGTGGGTGGTCACCAACGAGGCCGGGGCAGCCGTCTACCGGCTCGACCTGGCCTACCCCCACCTGTTGCTGGCCATCGAGTACGACGGCGTGGACTTCCACACCTCTCCCGAGCAGCGAGAACACGACCTCAAGCGCCGGCAGTACCTCCGGCAACTGGGCTGGACCATCGTCGTTCTCACCGCCGCCGATGTCTACACCTCGCACCCCTGCGCAGCCGACAAGGTACGCAGGTCCTACGAGTCGCTCTCAGCGCGGCACGTCGCCTGACGAGACGTCAGAACTTCCGCGACACGCCGGCAAAATCGCGGAAGTTGTGACGTCTCGGCGGGTGGGGTCAGTAGATGATCTCGCCTGACTTGCGCTTGGTCCGTAGTGTCTGGAGCGCCTCGTCGAGGATGGCCTTCGCCTCTTCCTCGGTGCGGCGCTCCTTCACGTACGCCAGATGGGTCTTGTACGGCTCGGTGCGCGGCGGCTCCGGGGGGTGCTGGGAGTCCCGGTTGGCGGGGAGCCCGCAACGGGGGCACTCCCATGTGTCGGGGACGTCTGCGTCGACGGCGAACATCGGTGTGATCTGGTGTCCGTGGGCGCAGAAGTAGGTGACTCGCTGACGGGGGGCGCGCTCCCCGCGCTCGGCCTCGCCCATCGGCCCGGACCCCACCCGGCTCCCGCGGAACGCGTTTCCACCTGTCACTCGTGCACTCCCCTCGCCGGTCGTCCGCCCCAGAAGTGGTGGGCTCAGCTGCCCTTCAGCAACAGTCCCAGTACGACGATACAGACGATCCAGACGACAGCGACGCCGATCGTGATCCGGTCCAGGTTTTTCTCCGCGATCGAGGAACCGCCGAGGCCGCTGGACACCCCGCCTCCGAACATGTCGGACAGCCCGCCGCCGCGACCCTTGTGCAGCAGGATCGTCAGCACCAGGAGGATGCTGCTCAGCACCAGCAGAATGTCGAATGCGATAACCACGGGACGTCATCCTACCTGGTAGCGGAGCCGAGCCCTAGTCACGGGCGAGGTTGTCCCGTGCACTAGAGGACCGGCATCGAGTAGTAGCGGCAGATGCCGCTGAACTCGTCCGCCTGCAGGCTCGCTCCTCCCACGAGGCAGCCGTCGACGTCCGTGTGTGCCATGATGCCGGCAACGTTGGCCGCCTTCACCGATCCGCCGTACAGGATGCGGGTCTTCCCGGCGGTCTCGCCACCGAAGTCCTCCGCGATCAATCCCCGCAACGCCGCGCACACTTCCTGCGCGTCCTCCGGCGTGGCGACCTCACCGGTCCCGATCGCCCACACCGGCTCGTAGGCCACCACGAACCCGGCGACCTGCTCGGCGGAGAAACCCGCGAGCGCCGCACGCAGTTGCCCGGTGGTGTAGGTCACGTGTTCCGCGTCCTGCCGGTGCTCCAGCCCTTCCCCGACGCAGATGATCGGGGTCAGCCCGGCGGCCTGGGCCGTTCGCGTCTTGGCATTGACCAGCGCGTCGTCCTCCCCGTGGTGCTGGCGTCGTTCGGAGTGCCCGACCACGACGTAGCTGCAGCCGAGCTTGGTGAGCATGGCGGCGCTGATGTCGCCGGTGAAGGCGCCGTCGGGGTGCACCGACAGGTCCTGGGCGCCATACCCGATCTCCAGCCGGTCACCGTCAACGAGGGTCTGCACGCTCCGCAGGTCGGTGTACGGCGGCAGCACCACCACCTCGGCGCGGTCGAAGTCATGCTTCTTGTCCGCCAGCGACCAGGCCAGCTTCTGTACCAGCACCACCGCTTCTTGGTGGTTGAGGTTCATCTTCCAGTTACCGGCCATCAGGGGGCGACGGGTGTGCGTGGGCAAGGCTGCAGTCTTCCTCTCGGCTGGTTCGTTGCGTGGTTCGTCGGGACTAGCCCGACAGTACGGCGATCCCCGGCAGGGTCTTCCCTTCCAGGTACTCCAGGCTGGCGCCGCCGCCGGTCGAGATGTGGCCGAAGGCGGAGTCGCTGTAGCCGAGCTGGCGGACCGCTGCCGCGGAGTCGCCGCCGCCGACCACGGACAGGCCATCCACGCGGGTCAGCGCGTCGGCGACCGCGTGCGTGCCGGCGGCGAAGGCAGGGATCTCGAAGACGCCCATCGGACCGTTCCAGAACGCCGTCCGCGCCGTGGACAGCGCGTCGGCGAACGCGCGGGCGGACTCCGGTCCGATGTCCAGCCCGATCTGGTCGTCGGGGATCTGGTCGACCGGAACCACGGAAGCGGGGGCCTCCGGTGACACCTCCGGGGCCACCACCACGTCGGTGGGCAGGGTGAGGGTGACATCGTTCTCCGCGGCGGTCGCGAGGTAGCCGCGCACGGCTTCCACCTGCTCCTTCTCCAGCAGGCTGCGCCCGACGTCGTACCCCTGCGCCCGGAGGAACGTGAAGACCATCCCGCCGCCGATCAACAGCCGGTCGGCGGAGTGCAGCAGGTTGTCGATGACACCGAGCTTGTCTGCGACTTTGGCACCGCCAAGGACGACTGTGTAGGGGCGCGCGGGGTCCTGCGTCAGCTGCCGCAGCACCTCCAGCTCGCGTCGTACGAGGCCGCCGGCGGCGTGCGGAAGCCGCTGCGCCACGTCGTACACGCTCGCCTGCTTGCGGTGCACAACGCCGAACCCGTCACTGACGAACGCATCTCCCAATCCCGCGAGCCGGTCGGCGAAGGCGCCTCGCTCGCTGTCGTCCTTGCTGGTCTCCCCCGGGTTGAACCGGACGTTCTCCAGCACCGCCACGTCGCCGTCGGCCAGCGCGTCCACGACACCGCGGGCGGACTCTCCGACGGTGTCGTCGGCCTGGAGTACGTCGCACCCCAGCAGCTCCGCGAGTCGCGTGCTCACCGGGCGCAGCGAGTACGCCGGGTCCGGTCGGCCGCCGGGACGACCCAGGTGGGCCATCACCACCACGCGGGCGCCGCGCTGCCGGAGGTCGGAGATGGTGGCCACGCTGGCGCGGATCCGGCCGTCGTCGGTGATCGTGGTGCCATCGAGCGGAACGTTGAGGTCGGAGCGGACCAGCACCCGGCGACCCCTCAGCCCACCGAGGCGCTCCGCCAGGTCGTCGGGCGAGGGCAGCGTTGCTTCCATGCCGTGACTACAGGCCGTTGGCGACCAGGGAGGTGAGGTCGACGAGCCGGTTGGAGAATCCCCACTCGTTGTCGTACCAGCCGACGATCTTCACCTGGTTCCCGATGACCTTGGTCAACGGCGCGTCGAAGATGCAGGAGTGCGGGTCGGTGACGATGTCGCTGGAGACGATCGGGTTCTCGTTGTAGCTCAGGTACCCCTTCATGGACCCCTCGGCGGCGGCGCGTGCAGCGGCGTTGACCTCCTCGGTGCTGGTTTCCCGGCGTACGTCGACGGTCAGGTCGGTGACCGAGCCGGTCGGCACCGGTACCCGCAGCGCATAGCCGTCCAGCCGTCCCTGCAGGTTCGGCAGGACCAGGCCGATCGCCTTCGCGGCTCCGGTGGACGTCGGGACGACGTTGATCGCGGCGGCGCGGGCACGTCGCAGGTCCTTGTGCGGGCCGTCCTGGAGGTTCTGGTCCTGGGTGTAGGCGTGGATCGTGGTCATCAGCCCGTGCTCGATCCCGAACGCGTCGTCGAGCAGCTTCGCCATCGGGGCCAGGCAGTTCGTCGTACAAGAGGCGTTGGAGATGATCGCGTGCGCCGCGGGGTCGTAGTCGCCGTCGTTGACCCCCATGACGATCGTGATGTCCTCGTTCTTGGCCGGGGCGGAGATCACGACCTTCCGGGCGCCGCCGTCGATGTGGGCACGGGCCTTGCTCGCCTCGGTGAACCGCCCGGTGCTCTCGATCACGATGTCCACGCCGAGGTCGCCCCAGGGCAGCTTCGCGGGGTCGGTCTCGGCGAGGATCTTCAGCTGGCGGTCGCCGACCCGGATACCGTCGTCGGTGGTCTCCACCGTCTCGTCCAGCCGGCCCAGGACCGAGTCGTACTTCAGCAGGTGCGCCATCGTCGGAAGGTCACCGAGGTCGTTCGCCGCGACCACCTCAAGGTCGGCGTCGGACGCGAGGAGCGCACGGTAGTAGCTGCGTCCGATGCGGCCGAAGCCGTTGATGCCGATGCGTACTGTCACGTTGATACTCCTTGGGAAGACGCCGTGTTGGGAAGCCGCCGTGTTCCGGTCGTGTTTCGAGCCTATCAACACGCCGAGCCGTCAATCTTGCACGCACGAACCGTCACCACTGCACGTCGAACACCACATGGGCGTGCAAGATTGACGGCTCGGCGGAAAGGTCAGGGTTCCTCGCCGAGGATCTCGGGGGTCAGCGCGGCATCGGTGTCGGGTACGCCGGTCTCGCGCGCCCGCTTGTCCGCCATCGCCAGCAGCCGGCGTACCCGACCGGCGATCGCGTCCTTGGTCAGCGGCGGCTCGTGCAGCTGCCCCAGCTCCTCCAGGCTGGCCTGCTTGTGTTCGATCCGCAGCGTCCCGGCCAGCCTGAGGTGGTCCGGCACGTCGTCGCCGAGGATCTCCAGCGCCCGCTCCACCCGCGCACCGGCGGCCACTGCGGCCCGGGCGGACCGACGCAGGTTCGCGTCGTCGAAGTTGGCCAGCCGGTTGGCGGTGGCGCGCACCTCCCGACGCAGCCGGCGTTCCTCCCAGGTGAGAAGCGCCTCGTGCGCCCCGAGGCGGCTCAGCATCGCCGAGATGGCGTCCCCGTCCCGGATCACCACCCGGTCGACACCCCTGACGTCGCGGGCCTTGGCCGGGATGTTCATCCGCCGCGCCGAACCGACCAGGGCCAGCGCCGCCTCCGGTCCCGGGCACGTGACCTCCAGCGCGGAGGACCGGCCGGGCTCGGTCAGCGAGCCGTGGGCGAGGAACGCGCCGCGCCAGGCGGCGACCGCGTCACATCCCGCCCCGTTGACCACCTGGGAGGGCAGCCCGCGGACCGGCCGTCCCCGGTTGTCCAGCAGTCCCGTCTGCCGGGCGAGGGCCTCTCCGTCCTTGAGCACGCGCACGACGTACCGGGTGCCCTTGCGGATCCCGCTGCCCCCGACGAGCATGACGTCGCTGCGGTGGCCGTAGATCTCCATGATGCTGCGGCGCAGGCGCCGGGCGGCGGCGCCGGTGTCGAGCTCGGCCTCCACCACGATCCGCCCGTTCTGGATGTGCAGTCCCCCGGCGAACCGCAGCATGGCCGACACCTCCGCCTTCCGGCAGCAGGACTTGGTAACAGCGGTGTTGGCAAGCTCTGCCTTCACCTGGGCCGTCATCGCCATGAGCCCGACTCTGCCACGTCGCAAGCCGGGATTGTCGGGTTGTGTGGGTCGCCGCTGTGTCATCGCATCATCCTCGAGTACGCATCCGCCAGCCTAGCCACGTCGTGGCGCGGGGCTCCAGTGTGCTCGCAGACGTCGGCCAGCACCAACTCGGCACCGAGTGACGCCGCGATTTTCCGGAGCATCCCCTCGTCGCCGACCTGGGTGCGCTCGGCCAGAACCACGTCCACCCGCATGGCGCCGGCGTACTCGCCGAGCACCTCGAGGTAGTCGTGCGGCCCGAAACCGTCGGTCTCGCCGTCCGCCGACAACAGGTTGAGCGTGACGCAGCGTCGTGCCGGGGTCGTGTTGAGCGCCTCGGCGAGTGCGGGCACGAGGAGGTGGGGCAGCACGCTGGTGTACCAGGAGCCGGGGCCGAGCACCACCC
This sequence comes from uncultured Nocardioidaceae bacterium, assembly GCA_964385195.1. Lineage (GTDB taxonomy): Bacteria > Actinomycetota > Actinomycetes > Propionibacteriales > Nocardioidaceae > CAYLOC01. The sequence continues at coordinate 3,286 of CAYLOC010000131.1, read as the reverse complement.
AGTCGGCAGCGCGGATCGCCGCGACCGCCTCGGGGCAGGCCGGAGGCTCCTCCGGCAGGAGCCGCACCGACTCCACGCGGCCGGGGGTAGTCGCCACCTGTGCCTGCCCGCGTACGACGGAGACCTGCTCGGGGGACTGCGGGTCCAGGTGTGAGACCTGGGCCTCGATGTCGAGGGGGACCGCCGACATCGGCAGCACCCGGCCGTGTGCGCCCAGCAGCGACGCCACGACGTCGAGTCCCCGGACGTGGTCGCCCAGCAGCTCCCACAGCGACACGATCAGCAGGTTGCCCAGGGCGTGGTCGTTGAGGTCACCGGCGCTGGTGAACCGGTGCTGCAGTGCCCGCGCCCACAGGTGGCCCCACTCGTCGTCACCGCACAGCGCCGCGAGAGCCATCCGCAGGTCGCCTGGCGGCAGTACGCCGAGCTCGTCGCGCAGTCTCCCGGAGGACCCCCCGTTGTCGGCCACGGTCACGACGGCGGTGAGGTCATGACAGAACGAACGGAGTGCGCTCAGGTTCACCGCGAGACCGTGCCCGCCGCCGAGCGCGACGACGCGCGGCCCGTCGTATCCGTCGGGCGGAGGCACGCGCCCCGGTTCCGGGTGGGGTCCCGTCACTCCCGCCCCAGGTCCCGGTGGACCACGAGGGCCTCGACGTCACGGTTCCGCAGTTGCGCGCCGATCGCCTCCGCCATCACCACGCTGCGGTGCTTGCCGCCGGTACAGCCGATGGCGAGGGTGAGATAGCGCTTGTGCGCCTCCACGAACCCGGGGGCCACCGTGGACAGCAGCCCGTCCAGGTTGGAGAGGAACTGTTCGGCGGAGGGGTCCTCGAACACGTAGTCCTGGACGGGACGGTCCAGCCCGGTCTGGTCCCGCAGGCTGTCCACCCAGTGCGGGTTCGGCAGGAACCGGGTGTCCAGCACCATGTCCGCATCAACGGGAATGCCGTACTTGAACCCGAACGAGATCACCGTCGCTCGCACTGCGAGCTGGTCGACGGCGGCGAAGGCGGTGGCCACCTTCGTCTCGAGCTCGTGCACGTTGAGGTCCGAGGTGTCGATGATGACGTCGGCGTCCCCCCGGAGGTCACGCATCAGCACCCGCTCCCTCCGGATGCCGTCCAGCAGCCGGCCGTCCTCCTGGAGCGGATGGGGCCGACGGGCCGCCTCCTGTCGGCGTACCAGCACCTCGTCGGAGGCCTCGACGTACAAGATGCTGGGGCGCATGCCGCCCTCGGCCAGCATGTCGAGCGCACCTCGGAGCTCGGTGAAGAACCCGCGGGTGCGTACGTCGACGACGACCGCGGTCCGCCCGGGGTCGTCGTGGTCCTCCCGGACGAGCTTGACCACGGTGGGGAGCAGCTGCGGCGGCAGGTTGTCGATCACGAACCAGCCGAGGTCCTCAAGCGCCTTGGCCGCGGTGCTGCGGCCGGCACCGGTCATGCCGGTGACCAGCACGAGATCGTCATCGTAGGAAGGCGTCATGGTCCGTCTCCTGTCCGAGAATCAGCGCGACGATCCTCGATCGACGACGGATCGTTTGCTGTGACCCTATCGCTCACCGGGGGGTCGTCGTCCAGGATCTCACCCGTGCTGGTGTTCACCCCTGCCGGACCGGTACGCCGGCCGGCCAGTGACTCCACCACGCGGGCCGCGGTGCGGTCGCCGAATCCGGGCAGCCGGGACACGTCCTCCACCGATGCCTGCTTGAGCTTCTTCAATGACCCGAAATGCCGCAGCAACACCTTCCGGCGGACCTCGCCCAGCCCGGGTACGTCGTCCAAAGCGCTCTCCACCATCGACTTCGAGCGGCGTCGCCGGTGGTGGCTGATCGCGAACCGGTGCGCCTCGTCCCGCAGCCGCTGGAGCAGGTACAGGCCCTCGCTGGTGCGCGGCAGGATCACCGGATCGTCCTGGTCGGGCAGCCAGACCTCCTCCAGCCGCTTGGCCAGACCGGCCACGGGGACGTCGTCGACGCCCAGCTCGTCCAGGGCGCGTTGGGCGGCCGCGACCTGCGGCGGACCGCCGTCGACGAGCACCAGCCCCGGGGTATAGGAGAACTTCCGCGGGCGCCCGGTCTCGGGGTCGACCAGCGCCGGCCCTTCCTCGCCGTCCCCGTCCCCGAGGTCCGGATCGCCGGACTCCGCACGCTCCTCCAGCAGCCGCCGGAACCGACGGGTCAGAGTCTCGTGCATCGCCCCCACGTCGTTCTGCCCGGCGACGGAGCGGATCACGAACCGGCGGTAGTCGCTCTTGCGGGGCAGGCCGTCCTCGAACACCACCATCGAGGCGACCACCTCGGTCCCCTGCAGGTTCGAGATGTCGTAGCACTCGATCCGCAGCGGCGCCTCGTCCAGACCGAGTGCCTGCTGGATCTCCTCCAACGCGCGACTGCGGGTCGTGAGGTCGCTGGCCCGCCGGGTCTTGTGCAGGGACAGGGTGTGGGTGGCGTTACGGCTGACCGTCTCCAGCAGCGTCCGCTTGTCCCCACGCCTCGGTACCCGCAGGGACACGTTGCTGCCCCGCTTCCCCGCCAGCCAGCTGCGCAACGCCGGAGCGGAGTCCGGCTCGTGGGAGACGAGCACCTCCCGCGGGATCGCGTGTCCGGTCTCCCCGTCGTACACCTGGGTCAGGAAGCGGGCCACCAGCTCCGAGAGATCGGCGTCGTCCACCCGGTCCGCGACCCAGCCGCGCTCGCCGCGCACGCGTCCGCCGCGGACGTAGAACACCTGGATGGCCACCTCCAGCGGGTCCTCCGCGAGCGCGATCACGTCTGCGTCGGTGCCGTCGGAGAGCACGATGGCGTTCTTCTCCATCGCCTTGGTCAGCGCCGCGATGTCGTCGCGGAGCCGTGCCGCGCGTTCGAACTCCATCGCGTCCGAGGCCTGCCGCATCTGCTTCTCCAGGCGGCGCAGGTACGGCGCGGTCTGCCCGGAGATGAACGTGCAGAAGTCCTCGACGATCTCCCGGTGCTCCTCGGCGGACACCCGGCCGACACAGGGGGCGGAGCACTTGCCGATGTAGCCGAGCAGGCAGGGCCGGCCGATCTGCTGGCTGCGCTTGAACACGCCTTTGGAGCACGAGCGCATCGGGAAGACGCGGAGCAGCAGGTCGACCGTCTCCCGGATCGCCCAGGCGTGCGAGTAGGGACCGTAGTAGCGGACGCCCTTGCGTTTCGCGCCACGGCCGACCATCACCCGCGGATACTCCTCGTTGACGGTGACCGCCAGCCACGGGTAGGACTTGTCGTCGCGGTACTTGACGTTGAACCGGGGGTCGTACT
>CAYLOC010000130.1:6959-9727 GCA_964385195.1 uncultured Nocardioidaceae bacterium | reverse complement strand
ACATGCTCAAGGGCAAGCAGGGCCGGTTCCGCCAGAACCTGCTCGGCAAGCGCGTGGACTACTCCGGCCGGTCGGTGATCGTGGTCGGCCCCCAGCTGAAACTGCACCAGTGCGGCCTGCCCAAGCAGATGGCGCTTGAGTTGTTCAAGCCGTTCGTGATGAAGCGGCTGGTGGACCTCAACCATGCACAGAACATCAAGAGCGCCAAGCGGATGGTCGAGCGCAGCCGCCCCATCGTGTGGGATGTGTTGGAGGAGGTCATCACCGAGCACCCGGTGCTCTTGAACCGCGCTCCGACCCTGCACCGACTGGGCATCCAGGCGTTCGAGCCGCAGCTGATCGAGGGCAAGGCCATCCAGATCCACCCGCTGGTCTGCACCGCGTTCAACGCCGACTTCGACGGTGACCAGATGGCGGTCCACCTGCCGTTGTCCGCGGAGGCGCAGGCCGAGGCGCGGATCCTGATGCTGTCCACCAACAACATCTTGAAGCCCGCCGACGGCCGCCCGGTGACGATGCCGACCCAGGACATGATCATCGGGATCTACTACCTCACCGCCGACCGCGATGGCATGCCTGGCGAGGGACGGGCGTTCTCGTCGTACCAGGAAGCGGTGATGGCACTGGACCGCGGCGAGATCGCGTTGCAGAGCAAGGTGCGCATCCGGCTCACCGACATCACCCCGCCGCTGGGTACGCCGACTCCGGAGGGATGGGAGTTCGGGCACCCGCTGACGCTGGAGACCACTCTGGGCCGGGCCATCTTCAACGAGGCCCTGCCCGACGACTACGCCTACGTCAACGCCGAGGTGGGCAAGAAGCAACTCGGCAAGATCGTCAACGACCTTGCCGAGCGCTACACCAAGGTCGCCGTCGCACACGCGCTGGACAACCTCAAGGACACCGGTTTCCACTGGGCCACCCGGTCCGGAGTCACCATCTCCATCGAGGACGTCGTCACCGACATCGACAAGACGAAGGTGCTCAGCGGGTACGAGTCGCAGGCGCAGAAGGTCCAGCAGCAGTACGAGCGGGGCCTGATCACCGACGAGGAGCGTCGTCAGGAGCTGATCGAGATCTGGAACTCCGCCACGATCAAGGTGGCCGACGAGATGGAGGCCAGTTTCGACCCGACCAACCCGATCTACATGATCGTCAGCTCCGGGGCGCGCGGGAACATGACCCAGGTCCGTCAGATCGCCGGCATGCGTGGTCTGGTGGCCAACCCCAAGGGCGAGATCATCCCGACCCCGATCAAGGCCAACTTCCGGGAGGGCCTGTCGGTGGCGGAGTACTTCATCGCCTCCCACGGCGCCCGCAAGGGCCTCGCCGACACCGCACTGCGCACCGCGGACTCCGGGTACCTCACCCGGCGGCTCGTGGACGTCTCGCAGGACCTCATCATCCGTGAGGAGGACTGCGGCACCGAACGCGGCGTCGCCAAGATCATCGGCGCACGCAACGACGACGGCACCGTCGTCCGGGACGAGTACGTCGAGACCTCGGCGTACGCGCGGACCCTGGCGGTCGACGTCGAGCACCCCGAGACCGGTGAGGTGATCGCCCAGGCCGGCCAGGACATCGGCGATGTCTTGATCGACGGGCTCATCGCGGCCGGTGTGACCCAGGTGAAGGTCCGCTCGGTGCTGACCTGCGACGCCAAGACCGGGACGTGCGCGATGTGCTACGGCCGCTCGTTGGCGACCGGCAAGCTGGTCGACATCGGCGAGGCGGTGGGCATCATCGCCGCCCAGTCGATCGGTGAGCCCGGGACCCAGCTGACCATGCGGACGTTCCACACCGGCGGTGTGACCTCCGGCGGCGACGACATCACCGAGGGTCTGCCCCGGGTGGTCGAGCTGTTCGAGGCCCGTACGCCGAAGGGCAAGGCGCCGATCGCGGAGAGCTCGGGCCGGGTGCGGCTGGAGGAGACCGAGAAGCACCGCAAGATCATCGTGGTGCCCGACGACGGCTCCGACGAGGAGTCGGCCACCGTCACCAAGCGGGCCCGGTTGCTGGTGGAGGACGGCCAGCACGTCGAGGTGGGCCAGCAGCTCACGGTCGGCAAGGCCGACCCCCAGGACATCCTGCGGGTCCTCGGCCCGCGCAGGGCCCAGGAGCACCTGGTCGACCAGGTGCAGGAGGTCTACCGCCGACAGGCCGTGTCGATCCACGACAAGCACATCGAGATCATCATCCGGCAGATGCTTCGGCGGATCACCGTCATCGACCAGGGCGACTCCACCCTGCTCACCGGTGATCTCGTCGACCGGGTGCGGTTCGAAGGCGAGAACCGCCGGGTGGTCTCCGAGGGCGGCACCCCTGCCTCCGGCCGGCCGGTGCTGATGGGGATCACGAAGGCGTCGCTGGCGACGGAGTCGTGGCTCTCGGCGGCCTCCTTCCAGGAGACCACGCGGGTCCTCACCGACGCGGCGATCCACGCGCGGTCGGACTCGCTGGACGGGCTGAAGGAGAACGTGATCCTCGGCAAGCTCATCCCGGCGGGGACCGGCCTCGAGCGGTACCGCGACATCGCGGTGGAGCCGACAGAGGAGGCCCGCGCGGCGGCGTACTCCATCGACTACGACAGTTACAACTACGACTTCAGCCACACCTCTGGCGAGTCGGTCGCCCTGGACGACTTCGACTTCGGGTCGTACCAGAACTAGCAGGTCGGCCCGGCCGCGTTTGCCTTGTAGACGGTCCAGATGGACCGTCTACAAGGCAAGTTCGCCTAGGACAGGGGCTGTTTGCCTTGCGCTCCCCCC
>CAYLOC010000130.1:0-6859 GCA_964385195.1 uncultured Nocardioidaceae bacterium | reverse complement strand
TGCGCTCCCCCCATGCGCTCCCCCATGGAGATGCGAGGTTGCCGCGGTACGGTCGAGGTGATGTCTTCGCCCCAGGACACCGCCGGACGCGACGCGTACCTCGACAACGCGAAGCTCGCGCTCGTGGTACTCGTCGTCGTCGGGCACACGTGGACCGAGCTCCGTGACGTCTTCGCGATCGATGTCGCGTACTTCTTCGTCTACCTGTTCCACATGCCAGCGTTCGTGCTCATCGCCGGCTACCTCTCCCGGAACGTCCGGCTGACGTGGCGGACGCTGCGCGGGCTCGTGCTGGGGCTCTGCCTCCCCTACGTGGTCTTCGAGTTCTGCTACGAGACGTTCCGCGCACAGGCGGAGCACGAAGCGGTGCAGCACAACCTGCTCGCACCCACCTGGATCATGTGGTTCCTGGTGGCGTTGTTGCTCTGGCGGCTGTCCGCCCCGGCGTGGCGCCGCCTCCCGGGATGGTTCGCGATCCCCCTGGCCGTCGCGGTCTCGCTCGTGGGTGGGCTGTGCAGCACCGACACGCTGGCAGTGGCGAAGGCCCTGGGGTTGGTGCCGTTCTTCGTCATCGGCCTCTGGCTGTCCCCCCGGCACTTCGCGGCACTGCGTACGCCGATGGCGCGGGTCGCTGCCGTACCGGTGCTGGCCGCTGCGGTGGCCGGAAGCGCGGCCGCGGCGGCGCACTCCGAGGTCGGGTGGGTCCGCTGGCAGTACAACTATGGCGAGTTGGGGACGGCGCCGGTTCCCGGGATGGCGGTGCGGCTCGGACTGCTCGCGGCCGCGTGTGCGGTGGTTGCCGCGGTGCTGTCGTTGGTGCCGGCCGCCCGGACGCGGCTCACCGGGCTGGGCGCGCACACGTTGTACGCCTACCTGCTGCACGGGGCCGGAGTCCTCGCGGTGGTGACCGTCGGCGGGTTCGCGGTCGGCTGGTTGCGGACTCCCTGGGGTCTGGGGGTGGTGTCGGTCGCCGCTGTGGCTGCCGCCCTGGCGTTGATGACCCGGCCGGCGCGATGGGTGTCCGCCACGGTCGTGGAGCCCGGACGGTCACTCTTGGGCACGTCGGCAGCGATGGTGGCCGTTCCGGCCATGTTCGGTCGTGGCGTGGGACCATGGCCCGCCGACGGGACCCGGCATGCTCTGCGGGACGCGGCGGTCCCGACTGCCCGTGCGCAGCTGGTCGGGCCGTACCGGTCCTGGTGACGCCGGCGCCCCCGGCGATACCGTTCGGGCATGACCGCCCTCCATGACCTGACACTGCTGGAGCAAGCCGCCGCCGTACGCCGACGGGACGTCTCGCCGACCGAGCTCGTCCGGCACTATCTCCAACGGATCGAGCGGTGGGGGGATGTGTTCGGGGCGTTCATCACCGTCACTCCCGAGCGGGCCGAGGCGCTGGCGAAGCGTGCCGAGGAGCAACTCCGCACCAGCGACCCCGCCGACCTGCCCAGCCTGCACGGGGTACCGACCGCAGTGAAGGACCTCAACCTCACCGCCGGGGTGCGGACCACGTTCGGCTCGGCGGTGATGGCCGACTTCGTGCCCGAGACGTCCGACGAGGTCGTCGCCCGGCTGGAACGGGCCGGGCTGATCAGCCTCGGCAAGACCAACACCCCGGAGTTCGGCTCCCCGTGTTACACCGAACCCGACGTGGCCCCTCCCGCCCGCACCCCGTGGGACAGCACCCGCATGGCCGGCGGCTCCAGCGGCGGAGCCGCCGCGGCGGTCGCGGCGGGCCTGGTGCCGGCCGCCCAAGGCTCCGACGGTGGCGGGTCGATCCGGATCCCCGCCAGCTGTTGCGGCCTGTTCGGGTTCAAGCCGAGTCGCGGTGTGGTCAGCGGTGCCCCGATGTACGGCGACCCCATCGGGCTGGCCACGGCCGGTCCGCTGGCCCGTACCGTCCACGACGCCGCGGCACTGCTGGACGCGATCGCCGGGCCAGCGGTCGGCGACCCCTTCTGGGCGACTCCGCTGGCCCCAGGCGACACCTACCTCGACTGGTGCGATCGCGACCCCGGGCGGTTGCAGATCGCGCGGTTTACCACTCCGATGGTCGCCGAGACCGACGTGGATCCTGCCTGCCTGCAGGCCTATGAGGACGCAACCAGCCTCCTGGAGGGGCTCGGCCACCGGGTCACGGAGGTGCCCGCACCGCTCCCGGCGGAGGCAGTCGGCACGTTCGAGACCTGCTGGGCCGTCCTCACCGCGTTGACCCCCGTGCCGGCACAGGACGCGGGGCAGCTCCGGCCGCTGACCCGGTGGCTGCGCGAACGGGGCACGGCCATCTCCGCCCCCGGGTTCGGAGCCGCACTGGCCGAGCTCCGACGTTTCGCCGCTCAAGCGCTGCAGGGGCTGGCTGCCTACGACGCCGTACTGACCCCGACGCTGGCCCAGCCGCCGCTGCCGCTCGGTGCCATCCGCGACGACGCCGACCCCGCGCAGGACTTCGAGAACCAGAAGCGGTTCACGCCCTACACCTCGGCCTGGAACGTCACCGGCATGCCGGCGGTGTCGCTGCCGCTGCACCTGACCTCCGCGGGACTCCCGGTGGGGGTGATGCTGGCCGGACGCCCGGCCGAGGACCACCGGCTGTTCGCGCTCTCGGCGCAGGTGGAGGCAGCCGCGCCGTGGCGGGACCGGCATCCGCGGTGCTGGACAGCGTCCTGATCCTGCACTGCTTGAACAGTGCCGTCACTTGAACGCTGCTGTAATCTGAATTACATGAATACACGTAATCACGAGACGAGTGCCGACATCGTCGCCTGGTTCACCGGCCGACTGCCGTCGGACTGGACCGCCCGTACCCCCGACATCACCGTCGACCGCGAGGAGATCACCGTCCGCGTGCACCTCGACCCGGTCACCCTCGGCGAGGACGCGAGTGCGACGGAACAAGAAGAGGCCGCCGCCGGCCGCATCTCCGGCTGGCGCGAGGACACCCGCGAGACCCGCATCGCGATCGCACAAGAGGCCGAGCGCCGGTTCGGTCGCAAGGTGGCCTGGGGGGCCGCCAGCGGGGAGCACGACGCCTTGTTCACCCACCTCGCCGTCCCCACGATGACGCGGCTACGCCAGCCCGAGCGCCAGGTGCTGGACACCCTGGTCGAGGCCGGTGTCGCCCGCTCCCGCTCCCACGCCCTCGCCTGGTGCGTCCGGCTGGTCGGTGAGCACGAGAGCGACTGGCTCGCGGAGCTGCGCGAGGCCATGGAACGGGTGCAGGAGGTACGCGGCGCGGGCCCGCGCTGACCAGCGTCGCCGCGATTTTGACCCTCGGTCGGTCAGCCGGTAGTCTTAATCCTCGTGCCTGGGCTGCTCCAGGCCTTCTCGTGTGCCCCCGGGTACGTCGCATGGCAGCACGTCGCTGTGTGGTCATGAGCCTACCCGCCGGTCGCGAGGTCCACGCCGGGCCATCGTAGGACGGGCCTCGGCCCGCGTGACCCGGGCGACACTCCCGAGCGCGGGGGTCGACGTGGACGACTCCGCAACGCAACGCCGTACAACCGACCTAAGGAAAGAGAACGACTCGGTGCCCACCATCCAGCAGCTGGTTCGCAAGGGCCGGCGGGACAAGGTGTCGAAGAACAAGACACCGGCCCTGAAGGGTTCCCCGCAGCGGCGGGGCGTCTGCACGCGCGTGTACACGACAACGCCGAAGAAGCCGAACTCGGCCCTGCGTAAAGTGGCGCGCGTCCGCCTCACCACCGGCATCGAAGTCACCGCCTACATCCCCGGTGTCGGGCACAACCTGCAGGAGCACTCCATCGTGCTCGTCCGCGGGGGACGGGTGAAGGACCTGCCGGGTGTGCGGTACCGCATCATCCGCGGGTCTCTCGACACCCAGGGCGTCAAGGGTCGCAAGCAGGCGCGGAGCCGGTACGGCGCGAAGAAGGAGAAGAGCTGATGCCACGCAAGGGACCGGCTCCGAAGCGACCGATCGAGAACGACCCTGTCTACGGCAGCCCGCTGGTGACCCAGTTGGTCAACAAGGTGCTGGTGGACGGGAAGAAGCAGGTGGCAGAGCGCATCGTGCACGGCGCGCTGGAGGGCTGCCGGGAGAAGACCGGCACCGACCCCGTGGTCACGCTCAAGCGCGCGCTGGACAACGTCCGTCCGGCCATCGAGGTGAAGAGCCGCCGTGTGGGCGGCGCGACGTACCAGGTGCCCGTCGAGGTGCGGCCGACACGGTCCACGACATTGGCGCTGCGGTGGCTGGTGCAGTACTCGCAGGTGCGCCGGGAGAAGTCCATGGCCGCCCGCCTGATGAACGAGCTCCTGGACGCCTCGAACGGTCTCGGAGCCGCCGTGAAGCGCCGCGAGGATACGCACAAGATGGCCGAGTCCAACAAGGCCTTCGCCCACTACCGCTGGTAACGGGCCAGGACGGGGACCGCTTCGGTAGGCACCGACGCCCGGCCCCTCCCGAAACCCCACCCGACGAACTCAGACGACACTCAAAGGAACGCCAACCGTGGCAGTCGACATCACCACCGACCTCAGCAAGGTCCGCAACATCGGCATCATGGCGCACATCGATGCCGGGAAGACCACCACCACCGAGCGCGTCTTGTTCTACACCGGTATCACCTACAAGATCGGCGAGACCCACGAGGGCGCGTCGCAGATGGACTGGATGGAACAGGAGCAGGAGCGGGGGATCACCATCACCTCCGCGGCCACCACGTGTGCGTGGAAGGACCACACGATCAACATCCTCGACACCCCGGGTCACGTCGACTTCACCGTCGAGGTGGAGCGTTCGCTGCGGGTGCTCGACGGCGCGATCGCGATCTTCGACGGAGTCGCCGGTGTGGAGCCGCAGTCGGAGACCGTGTGGCGGCAGGCGGACCGGTACGAGGTCCCGCGCATGTGTTTCGTGAACAAGCTGGACCGCACCGGTGCTGAGTTCCACCGCTGCGTCGAGATGATCGAGAACCGCCTCGGAGCCACACCGCTTCCCATCCAGATCCCCATCGGCACCGAGTCCGACTTCATCGGCGTGGTCGACCTCATCGGCATGCGCGCCCTCACCTGGCGCGGTGAGACGCAAAAGGGTGAGGACTACGAGGTCGAGGACATCCCCGCCACCCACACCGAGGCGGCACGGGAGTGGCGCGACCGGCTGCTGGAGACGATCGCCGAGTCCGACGACGAGATGATGGAGATGTACCTCGAAGGGCAGGAGCCCACCGAGGAGCAGTTGCACGCCGCGATCCGGCGTGCCACCATCGCCAACACCGTGACACCGGTCCTGTGCGGTACGGCGTTCAAGAACAAGGGCATCCAGCCCCTCCTCGACGCCGTGGTTCGCTACCTGCCCTCGCCGGTCGACGTACAGGCGATCCAGGGCCATGCGGTAGGGGACGAGGATGAGGTCATCTCCCGGCACCCCAGCGAGGAAGACCCGTTCGCGGCGCTCGCGTTCAAGATCATGGCCGACCAGCACCTGGGCAAGCTCACCTATGTCCGCGTGTACTCCGGCCGACTCGAGGCCGGCGCGCAGGTGCTGAACCCGACCAAGGGTCGCAAGGAGCGCATCGGCAAGATCTACCGCATGCACGCCAACAAGCGTGAGGAGATCGCGTCGGTGGGCGCCGGCCACATTGTCGCCGTACAAGGGCTGAAGGACACCACGACCGGCGAGACGCTGTGCGCGATCAACAGCCCGGTGGTGCTGGAGTCGATGAACTTCCCGGCACCGGTGATCCACGTCGCGATCGAGCCGAAGTCGAAGGCGGACCAGGAGAAGCTGGGCATGGCGATCCAGCGGCTCGCCGAGGAGGACCCCACGTTCACCGTGCGGACCGACGAGGAGACCGGACAGACCGTCATCGGCGGCATGGGCGAGCTCCACCTCGACGTCCTGGTGGACCGGATGAAGCGGGAGTTCCGGGTCGAGGCCAACGTCGGTAAGCCACAGGTGGCCTACCGCGAGACGATCCGTAAGCCCGTGCAGAAGGTGGAGTACACCCACAAGAAGCAGACCGGTGGGTCCGGCCAGTACGCGCGCGTCATCATCGACATGGAGCCCACGGGTGGCGGTGACGGCGGCTATGAGTTCGTCAACGCCGTGACCGGTGGCCGCATCCCGCGGGAGTTCATCCCCTCGGTTGACGAGGGCATCCAGGAGGCCATGGAGTTCGGCGTACTCGCCGGCTACCCGATGGTCGACTTGAAGGTGACGTTGCAAGACGGCGCCTACCACGAGGTCGACTCCTCGGAGATGGCGTTCAAGATGGCCGGACGAATGGTGTTCAAGGAGGCGGCGGCGCGGGCCAACCCGACCCTGCTGGAGCCGATGATGGCCGTTGAGGTGACCACACCCGAGGACAACATGGGTGACGTCATCGGTGACTTGAACTCCCGGCGGGGTCACGTCCAGGCAATGGAGGAGGGCCCCGGGGGCGCCAAGCTGGTCAAGGCCCTGGTTCCCCTTTCGGAGATGTTTGGGTACGTTGGTGACCTGAGGTCCAAGACCCAGGGTCGCGCGCAGTACACCATGCAATTCGACTCGTACGCCGAGGTTCCCAAGAACGTCGCCGACGAGATCATCCAGAAGGTTCGCGGCGAGTAGCGTTTGACACTCGCCTCGGCGTACATTGAGCACGATCTGAATAACGCAAGGAGGAAGTCCAAGTGGCGAAGGCCAAGTTCGAGCGGACGAAGCCGCACCTAAACATCGGCACCATCGGCCACATCGACCACGGGAAGACGACGCTGACCGCGGCGATCTCGAAGGTGCTGCACGACCGTGACCCGCAGGCCAACCCCAACACCGAGGCGTTCGATGCGATCGACAACGCGCCGGAGGAGAAGCAGCGCGGTATCACGATCTCGATCTCGCACATCGAGTACCAGACCG
>CAYLOC010000129.1:5077-9746 GCA_964385195.1 uncultured Nocardioidaceae bacterium | reverse complement strand
ACCTCGGTGCGGCCGCTGACGAACAGCGCAATCTCGCTCGGCAGCCCCGCCACCACGACCGTGTCCAGCTTCTTCACCGCGAACAGCCGTTCACCGGTGTCGGTCCGGCGCAGCTCCACCCCGACAGGGGCCTTGCGCAACATCAGGCGAACGGTCGGCCTCAGCCGACGCCAGATCTGTTCCTCCGCCCACGCCGGCAGCTCCCGCCGCGCCCAGTCCTGCTGCGCGCGGCGAACGTCCTCGTGGTGGATGAAGAACTCCACCGTGTTGCCGAGCTTGTTCAGGGCCGGATGCCCGAAGAGCGACAGCCGGGACGGTCCTCCACGCAGCCGGTCCACCAGATCCTCGAAGGGGGTGATGGCCGCGATCTCCTCGGTCTCCTCCGCCGCCACGTTGGGCCGCAGCGTCTTCAACGGGCCGAGCGGGGTCCCCTCGCGCATCACCAGGTGTGCGGCAAGGTGTGCTGTGTCCCAGCCCTCGCACAGGGTCGGCGCGGACGGACCCACCTGTTCCAGTACGTCGCACAGTGCTGCGCGTTCGACGTCGGCCACTCCGGTCTCTTCGGTGGCACCTTCGTACCCGGAACTGGTTGGGGCGGGGTTCATGTGGCCATGGTACGGCGGACAATGGGGGGGTGAGTGAACACGTCGACGCAGACGCGGTGCTGCGGCGGGTCCGGTTCGACGACCGGGGACTGGTCCCGGCCGTCGCGCAGGACGTGGACACCGGCGCGGTGCTGATGCTGGCGTGGATGGACGCCGAGGCGCTGCGGCGTACCCTGACCAGCCGCCGGGCGACGTACTGGAGCCGCAGCCGGGCCGCGCACTGGAGGAAGGGGGAGACGTCCGGGCACATCCAGACGGTGCAGGAGGTCCGGCTGGACTGCGACGGTGACACCGTGCTCCTCGGCGTGCACCAGCACGGCCCGGCGTGCCACACCGGCGACTCCACCTGCTTCGACGCGGACCTGATCCTCCCGGCGAGCAGCGATGACTGAGCCGAACACCGCGCCCTTCCGCGGCTACGGCGTCACGTTGCTGATCGGCCTCGTCGGCGCCGTTGCGGCGGTCATCGCCGTCACCCGGCCCTGGTTCAACGCCAGCGCCCGCGTTGAGGGCCTGCCCGTCATCACCACCTCCGTGAGCGGCTCAGCCCTGGTGCCGGCCGCGAGTGCCCTGGGGTTCGTCGTCCTGGCCGCCTTCGGCGCGGTGATCGCCACCCGCGGTTGGGTACGGCGAGGGCTCGGAGTCCTGATCGTGGTCGCGGCCGCGGTCGTACTGGTCCTGGCGGTGCACCCCGGGTCCGCACACGACGCGCTCGCCGACGGGCTGGCCGCCAAGGGATGGACCGGGGGAGGGTTCGCGTCGTCCTCGACGTGGTGGCGGTGGCTGACCGCCGTCGGAGCGGTGCTCGCGCTCGGTGCCGGGGCAGCGGTCGTCCGGTTCGGGCACGGATGGGCGACGATGGGCAGCCGGTATGACTCCCCGGCGGCCCGGTCCCGGAAGCCCGACCTCGACAACGAGGCGGCCATGTGGAAGGCGATCGATGAGGGAGAGGACCCGACCGAACGCCGGTGACGGTGACCCGTCACAATGGGAGCGTCAGGAAGGAGGGTCCCTGCGATGGCCGATGACAACCATGGCTCGACGCCGGCAGCATGGACCACTGTTGTCGTGGTCCTGGTCGCGTTCCTCGTCGGCGCTGCTGGGTTGATGCTCGGCAACTGGACCGTGTTCTGGGTGGCGCCCGCGCTGGTCGTGTTGGGGGTCCTCGCTGGCAAGGTGATGCAGGCGATGGGCATGGGTGCGCGATAGCCATGTCCGTTCTCGACGAGATTCTCGCCGACGTACGGCGGGATCTCGTGGACCGGCAGCAACAGCTGCCGCTGGAGCACCTCAAAGACCTCGCCGGGCGGCAGGAGCCCGCCCTGGACCCGCTGCCGGCGTACCGCAGCAACGGGATCTCGGTCATCACCGAGGTCAAACGCGCCAGCCCCAGCCGGGGGCGACTGGCCGACATCGCCGACCCGGGCGCGCTGGCCGCTGAGTACGAGGCGGGTGGCGCCGCGACGATCAGCGTGCTGACCGAGGAGCGACGCTTCGGTGGCTCCCTGGAGGACATGCGGGCGGTGCGGGCCGCGGTCTCGGTCCCCATCCTGCGCAAGGACTTCGTGGTCTCGGCGTACCAGCTGTGGGAGGCACGCGCGGCCGGGGCCGACCTGGTGCTGCTCATTACCGCCGCACTGACCCACAACGAGCTGACCGGCCTGTTCGAACGTGCATGCTCGATCGGGCTGACGCCGCTGGTCGAGGCGCACACCCCGGACGAGGTACGCCGAGCCGTGGACGTGGGCGCTGACCTGATCGGCATCAACGCCCGGGACCTGACCACGCTCACCGTCGACCGCGGCACGTTCGCCGCGCTCGCGCCGCTGGTTCCCGACGACGTGGTGCGGGTGGCCGAGTCCGGCGTGCGCGGACCGCACGACGTGTTGGACTATGCCCGCCAAGGCGCCGATGTGGTGCTGGTCGGTGAGTCGCTGGTCACCGGGGGCAACCCCCGGCAGATGGTGGCCGACATGGTCGCCGCCGGCGCTCACCCGGCCCTGCGGCAGCGGCGCTTCACATGACCTGGCCGGCCACGATGACGGTGCCGGACCCGACCGGCCACTTCGGCCGGTTCGGCGGACGCTTCACCCCCGAGGCGCTGGTGGCACCGCTGGATGAGCTGGAGGACTGCTGGCGGTCGGCGCGGTCCGACCCCGGGTTCGCCGCCGAGTTCGACCAGCTGCTCCGGGAGTACGCCGGGACGCCCAGCCTGCTCTACGACGCGACCCGGCTGTCGGCGCAGGTCGGTGCGCGTCTGCTGCTGAAGCGGGAGGACCTCAACCACACCGGCGCGCACAAGATCCGCAACGTCCTCGGGCAGGCACTGCTGGCCCGCAGGATGGGCAAGACCCGGATCATCGCCGAGACCGGAGCCGGGCAGCACGGCGTGGCGACCGCCACCGCATGCGCCTACTTCGGGCTGGAGTGTGTGGTCTACATGGGCGCGGTCGACACCGAGCGCCAATCGCTCAACGTCGCGCGGATGCGGATGCTCGGCGCCGACGTGGTGCCGGTGACGACGGGAAGCCGCACGTTGAAGGACGCGATCAACGAGGCCCTGCGCGACTGGGTCGCCCACGTCGACAGCACGCACTACCTGCTCGGTACGGCGGCCGGCCCGCACCCGTTCCCCGCGCTGGTCCGGGACTTCACCCGCGGCATCGGCGACGAGGCACGCGATCAGACCCTGACGCGGGTCGGTCGGCTGCCCGATGCCGTCTGCGCCTGCGTGGGCGGCGGGTCGAACGCCATCGGCATGTTCAGCGGCTTCGTCGGCGACGACGGCGTGGCGCTGTACGGCTTCGAGGCCGGCGGCTCCGGGGTGGAGACCGGGCACCACGCGGCCACGATCACCGGCGGCTCGGTGGGAGTCCTGCACGGGACCCGGTCGAAGCTGCTGCAGGACGAGGACGGCCAGACCGTGGAGTCGCACTCGATCTCGGCGGGGTTGGACTACCCCGGGGTCGGCCCGGAGCATGCGTGGCTCGCCGAGACCGGCCGGGCGCAGTACCAACCGGTGACCGACACCGAAGCCATGGACGCCATGGCGTTGCTGACCCGGACCGAAGGCATCATCCCCGCGATCGAGAGCGCACATGCACTGGCCGGGGCCGTCCGGATACTGCCGGACCTCCCGCCGGACCCGGTGGTGGTCATCAGCCTGTCCGGCCGGGGTGACAAGGACATGGACACCGCGGCGCGGTGGTTCGGGTTGGTCGCCGACGAGGACCCCCGGTGAGCGTCGCGGACACGTTCGCCGCCTGCCGTGCCGCCGGCCGCGCCGCACTCGTCGCCTATCTGCCCGCCGGGCTGCCGGACACGACCATGACGGTCCGCGCCGCCCGGTCCCTGACCGATGCCGGGGTGGACCTGGTGGAGATCGGCCTGCCCTACTCCGACCCGGTCATGGACGGCCCCGTGATCCAGGAGGCCACCGGCCGTGCGCTGGAGGCGGGGGTCCGCACCCGCCAGGTCCTCGACGTCGTGGGGGAAGTGGCGGCGTTCGTCCCGACCCTGGTGATGACCTACTGGAACCCGGTCGAGAGATACGGCGTCGACCGGTTCGCGTCCGACCTCGCCGCAGCGGGCGGCAGCGGACTCATCACCCCGGACCTGCTGCCCGACGAGGGCGAGGAGTGGCTGACCGCCGCAGCGCGGCACGACCTGGACCGGGTGTTCCTCGTGGCGCCGTCCTCCACCGACGCGCGCGTGCGTCGTACCGTGGAAGCGTGCCGGGGGTTCGTCTACGCCGCTGCCGTGATGGGTGTCACCGGGGTCCGCGACGAGTCCAGCACTCTCGCACCGGACCTGGTCGCCCGGGTTCGCGCCGTCACGGATCTCCCGGTGGGGGTCGGCATCGGCGTGTCCACCGGGGTCCAGGCGGCCGAGACCGCCCGGTACGCCGACGCGGTGATCGTCGGCAGCGCCTTCCTGCGGTGCTGGCAACAGGCCGCCGATCCGGAGCAGGGGCTGCGGGACCTCGCAGCGCTCGGCGCGGAGCTGGCAGCCGGCGTACGTGGGGAACTTTCCCCGGAGCGGCAACAGTTGAGATGACAGAACCG
>CAYLOC010000129.1:3364-4977 GCA_964385195.1 uncultured Nocardioidaceae bacterium | reverse complement strand
GATGACAGAACCGGGATGACAGAACCGGGATGACAGAACCGACCATCGGAGCAGAGAGGACCACATGCCCCGCCTCGCCGCGTTGTTCGCTGCCTCGGCCGCCGTGGCCGCCGTCGCGATGAGCAGCGGCTGCGGCGGTGACAGCGACGCCGCGACACAGCCGGACAACCCAGCAGGGGTCATCGTCTCGAACGTCCAGGACAACACCGCGTTCGAGGGCACCGAGCCGGCCAAGCCGTACACGATGCCCGACGTGACGCTCACCGACACCCACGGGGATGGGTTCAACCTCCGGCGGGACACCACCACCCCGGTGACCCTGGTGTTCTTCGGCTACACCCACTGCCCCGACGAGTGCCCGCTGGTGATGAGCGACACCACCGCCGCCCTCCACCACCTTCCGAAGGGGGTCCGCGACAAGGTCCAGCTGTTGTTCATCACCACCGATCCCGGACGCGACACCCAGCCGGTGCTGCGGCAGTACCTGGACCGGTACGACAGCGGCTACGTCGGACTGACCGGGAACCTCGGCACGATCAAGAAGACCGCGCGGGACCTCGGGGTCGCGGTCAGCGGCAAGCAGCGGCTGCCCAGCGGCGGTTACGACGTGGGGCACAGTACCCAGGTGATCGGGTTCCGCGGCGACCGTGCCCCGGTCTTCTGGACCCTGCACACGCCGGTGGAGGAGATGGCCGCCGACATCGAGAAACTCGCGAAGCAGTGACTCTCGCGTCGATCCCGAGCCCGCCGCAGGCGGTGTGGTACCTCGGCCCGATCCCGATCCGGGCGTACGCGCTGTGCATCCTCCTCGGCGTCGTCATCGCGATCTGGTACGGCGACCGGCGGTGGCGGCAGCGGGGCGGCCGTCCCGGCGCCATCGGTGACGTCGCGATCTGGGCGGTGCCGTTCGGACTGGTCGGAGCCCGGCTGTACCACGTGATCACCGACCCTGAGCTGTACTTCGAGGCGGGGGAGAACCCGTGGGCCGCGTTCTACATCTGGCGCGGCGGACTGGGGATCTGGGGCGCGGTGGCGCTCGGTGCGCTCGGTGCCTACATCGGGTGTCGCCGGTACGGCATCCGGTTCACCGCGCTGGCCGACGCCCTCGCACCAGCCATCGTGATCGCACAGGGGATCGGACGGTGGGGGAACTACTTCAACCAGGAGCTCTACGGCCGGCCGACCAACCTGCCGTGGGGGCTGGAGATCGACCCGGCGAACCGGGTCCCCGGCTACGGCCAGTACGACACGTTCCATCCGACGTTCTTGTACGAGTGTCTGTGGGACCTCGGCACCGCGGGGCTCGTGGTGTGGGTGGACCGCAAGTTCCGGCTGGGTCATGGCCGGGCGTTCGCTCTGTACGTCATGACCTACACCGTCGGGCGCGGCTGGATCGAGTACATGCGGATCGACACCGCGAACCACTTCTTCGGCCTGCGCCTGAACGACTGGACATCGATCCTGCTGTTCAGCGCTTCCCTGCTGTACTTCGTGATCGTCGGGTTCCGGCACCCGGGCCGGGAGATCGTCGTACAAGAGCCCCCACGCGGATCCCTGGCGGAGCAGGGTGCGGCGGAGAGCGCAGTGCCGGAGAGCGCAGTGCCGGAGAGCGC
>CAYLOC010000129.1:0-3264 GCA_964385195.1 uncultured Nocardioidaceae bacterium | reverse complement strand
CGGAGAGCGCAGTGCCGGAGAGCGCAGTGCCGGAGAGCGCCGCGACGGAGAGCTCCACCGATGAGCCCGGCCCGAACGCGGACGAGGGGTCCGCGGGTGCGGATCCCGGCAGCGACCCCGAGGCGCGCGCGGGGCCGGAGCCGCGCGACACCCCGCCGTAGCCCGTCCGGCCGCGGGCACCGGCGGTCCACATCGTGAACAGCCGTGCAGACAGGGTCCCGGACCTCGGTTAGTCTCGGTCAACCCGGACCACCACGGGAGGCCCGATGGACAGATGGCCCAGCAGCGCCGAGCGCGGGCTGTACGACCCTGCCTACGAACACGACGCCTGCGGTGTCGGGTTCGTGGCCACCCTGAGTGGTGACCCGTCCCACGACATCATCGCCAAAGCGCTCACCGTTCTCCAGAACCTCGACCATCGCGGCGCCTCCGGCGCCGAGCCCAACTCCGGGGACGGCGCCGGGATCCTGCTGCAGGTGCCGGACCGGTTCCTGCGAGAGACCTGCGACTTCACGCTCCCTGAGCCCTCGACGTACGCCGTCGGGACGGCCTTCCTCCCCGGCGATCCCGAGCGTGTGGCCAAGACCAGACAACAGATCGAGGACCTTGCCGCCGCAGAGGACCTGCACGTCCTCGGCTGGCGCGACGTGCCCGTCGACGCCATGATGCTCGGCGCCACCGCACGCGAGTGCATGCCGACGTTCGCCCAGTTGTTCGTCAGCACGAGGTCGGGGGAGAAAGGGCTGGGGCTGGACCGCAAGGCGTTCTGCCTGCGCAAGCGCGCCGAACACGACACCGACGCGTACTTCCCGTCGCTGTCGGCACGGACCCTGGTCTACAAGGGCATGCTCACCACCGCGCAGCTGGACAGGTTCTACCCCGACCTGCGGGACCCGCGCCTGGCGTCGGCGATGGCGGTGGTGCACTCCCGGTTCAGTACCAACACGTTCCCGTCCTGGCCGCGTGCGCACCCGTACCGGTTCGTCGCACACAACGGTGAGATCAACACCGTGCAGGGGAACCGCAACTTCATGCGTGCACGGGAGGCGCTGCTGCACAGCGCCGTCATCCCCGGTGACCTGACCCGGTTGTATCCGGTGTGCACCGAGGGCGCCTCGGACTCCGCGTCGTTCGACGAGGTCCTGGAGCTGCTGCACCTGGCGGGCAGGTCGCTGCCGCATGCGGTGTTGATGATGCTGCCGGAGCCGTGGGAGCGCCACGACGAGATGGACCCCGCACGACGCGCGTTCTACGCGTTCCACGCGGCGCTGATGGAGCCGTGGGACGGGCCGGCGTGCGTCGTGTTCAGCGACGGCACCCGGATCGGTGCCTGCCTGGACCGCAACGGCCTGCGCCCCTCGCGGTACTGCGTCACCGACGACGGGCTGGTCGTGCTCGCCTCCGAGAGCGGGGCCTGGGACCCGGACCCGGCAACGGTGTTGCGCAAGGGGCGCCTCCAGCCGGGCCGGATGTTCCTCGTTGACCTCGACGAGCACCGGGTGGTGGAGGACGAGGAGATCAAGGCCACGCTGGCCGCCGAGCACCCCTACGACGAGTGGCTGCATGCCGGGGTCATCGCGCTGGAGGACCTGCCGGCCCGGGAGCACGTCATCCACACCCACCGGTCGGTGACGCGGCGGCAACAGCAGTTCGGCTACACCGAGGAGGAACTGCGGGTGCTGCTGGCGCCGATGGCCGCCGCCGGCGCCGAGCCGATCGGGTCGATGGGCAGCGACACCCCGCTCGCGGTGCTCTCGGACCGGCCACGGTTGCTGTTCGACTACTTCACCCAGATGTTCGCCCAGGTCACGAACCCGCCGCTGGACGCCATCCGGGAAGAGCTCGTGACGTCGCTGACCAGCATGCTCGGCCCGGAGGGCAACCTGCTGGAGCCGGTGCCCGCGTCCTGCCGCCAGGTCGTCGTACCGTTCCCGGTGATCGACAACGACCAGCTGGCCAAGATCATCCACATCAACGACGACGGCGACATGCCGGGCTACGCCGCGCACGTCGTCCGCGGCCTGTATGCCGTGGCCGGGGGCGGTGCCTCGCTGCGGCGCCGGCTGGACGAGATCTGCGCCGACGTCTCTGCGGCGATCGACGCCGGCGCGCGGATCATCGTGCTGTCCGACCGCGACGCCACCGCTGACCGTGCTCCCGTCCCCTCCCTGCTGCTCACCGCAGCGGTCCACCACCACCTGGTCCGGGAGAAGACCCGGACCCAGGTCGGGCTGGTGGTCGAGTCCGGCGACGTGCGGGAGGTGCACCACGTCGCGCTGCTGCTGGGGTACGGAGCCGCCGCGGTCAACCCCTACCTGGCGATGGAGACCGCGGAGGACCTCGCCCGCCGCGGTGTCCTGGTCCGCGACGTCGACCCCGCCGACGCGGTGCACAACCTCGTGCACGCCCTGGGCAAGGGCGTGTTGAAGGTGATGAGCAAGATGGGCGTCTCCACCATCGCCTCCTACATCGGCGCCCAGATCTTCGAGGCAGTAGGGCTGGGCCCGGACGTGATCGAGCCGTACTTCACCGGCACCACGTCGCGGGTCGGGGGAGTCGGCCTGGACGTGCTCGCCGAGGACGTGGCCCGGCGGCACCGACGGGCGTACCCGGCCAGCGGCATCCCACCGGCGCGACGGCTCCTGGAGACCGGTGGCGAGTACCAGTGGCGGCGCACCGGCCCGCCGCACCTGTTCAACCCCGAGACCGTGTTCCGGCTCCAACACGCCACCGCGTCGGGCCGCTACGACGTGTTCGGCAGGTACACGAGTCTGGTCAACGAGCAGTCCCGGGACCTGGTGACCGTGCGGGGACTGTTGGACCTCGCCGGTGACCGGGAGCCGGTGCCCCTGGAGGAGGTGGAGCCGGTCAGCGAGATCGTCCGGCGGTTCTCCACCGGCGCCATGTCCTACGGGTCGATCAGCGCCGAGGCACACGAGACGCTGGCCATTGCCATGAACCGGCTGCACGCGCGGTCCAACACCGGAGAGGGTGGGGAGGACCGTGCGCGGCTGCACGACCCGGAGCGCCGGTCGGCGATCAAGCAGGTGGCCTCCGGCCGGTTCGGCGTCACCGCCGAGTACCTCACCAGCGCCGACGACCTGCAGATCAAGATGGCCCAGGGAGCCAAGCCGGGGGAGGGCGGCCAGCTGCCCGGGCACAAGGTGTACCCGTGGATCGCCGACACCCGGCACTCCACCCCCGGCGTCGGCCTGATCTCCCCGCCACCGCACCACGACATCTACTCCATCGAGGACATCGCCC
>CAYLOC010000128.1:0-9788 GCA_964385195.1 uncultured Nocardioidaceae bacterium | reverse complement strand
CATGGAGGACAAGCCTGCCGCAACAGGGCCGGTCGCCGCGGAAGTTATCCACAGTGAGCTCGCCCCCTCCTGCCGAGACGTCAGAACTTCCGCGACACGCCGCCAAAACGGCGGAAGTTCTGACGTCTCGGCAGGAGGGGGGCGGTAGGGAGGTCAGGGGGAGGCGGGGCGGGCAAGACCGGGAGGCAGATCGGCGGCCGCGGCCTCGTCCAGCAACCACCGCGTCCCGTGGGTTCCGCGTGGACCGGCCGCCGGGACCTGCACCAAACCTGCTCCGGAGAGGCCGAGGCGGACCGCTGCAGCCTTCTGCGCACCCGACACCAGGAACCACACCTCCCGCGCGCGCTGCAGGGTCGGCATCGTCATGCTCACCCTGGTCGGCGGCGGCTTCGGGGACCCGTGTACGCCGACCACCGTGCGCTCGTCGTACAGCGCCGGCATCTCCGGGAACAGCGACGCGACGTGCCCGTCCGGCCCTACGCCGAGCATCAGCAGGTCGAACGTGGGAACCTCGGCGTGGTCCTCCGGGGCCGCGGCCGCCGCCAACGCGCTCGCATAGGCCTCCGCGGCAGAGTCGGCGTCCGGCGCGTCTCCCTGGGCGGGGATCGGATGCACCCGCGCAGGGTCCAGCCGGAGGTGGTCCAGCAGTGCCTCGCGGGCCTGCTTCTCGTTGCGGGCGGGGTCATCGGGGGCGGTGAAACGCTCGTCGCCCCACCACACCTCGACCCGCTGCCAGTCCACGGCCTCCCGCGCGGGGGAGCCGGCGATCGCGCGGTGCACGGTGTCGGCGATCGTCCCGCCGGTCAGGACGATGTGCGGGACCCGGCCGGTGGACTGGATGTCGACGAGCGTGGTGATGAGGCGTGCCGCCGCAGCGGCGGCGAGCAGGTCGGGGCTGCGGTGCACGACCACGGTGGGTGTCGGAGTCATGGTGCGGTCTCCGTCGACTCGAGAGGGGCCTGGGAGTGCTTCGTCGTCTCGCGCACCAGGCGTTGGCCGTCGTCGGGCCGGTCGGGGTGGGCGGCCTCGTCCCCGCGGCCGGCGAGTCGGCAGAGCTCCCGGACCGTGTCGGCGTACACGTCGTCGGGGTCAAGGCGCCGCAGCTCCTCGGCGAGGAGCTCGGCGACGGTACGGCGTTTCAGCGCCACCGTCCGTTCCGGGGCGGACGGGATCGACAACGTCGCCCGCTTGCCGTCCGGGCGGCGGAGCGCGATCTCGCCCCGTCCGGTACGCATGGAGACCTTCGTCAGGCCGGGCCCCTTCGACACTGAGCGTGCGGTGTCTACCCCGAGGCGGTCGGTGAGCCACGCGACCAGCAGGTCCGCACTGGGGTTGCCCCGTTCGGCCTCGACCGTGGCCCCGGTGACCCGGGCGGGGAACTGGTCCAACGCGGCGGCGAGCAGGGCGCGCCACGGGGTCAGCCGGGTCCACGCCAGATCGGTGTTGCCGGGGGAGTAGTGCAACGCCTGGGTGAGGAGCGCCTCGGACTTCGCGCGGGTGGGGAAGGCGGAGTCGGTGATCCGGCGTTGCGCCAGCAACCCGATCGAGCTTCCCGCGACATCGGCCGGCGCCTTGCCCGGCCACCACACGACGACGGGGGAGTCCGGCAGCAGCAACGGCAGGACCACGCTGTCCGCGTGTTTGGCGAGCGCACCGGAGGTGCGCAGCAGCACCGACTCGCCCGAGCCGCCGATGCTGATCTCGGCATCCAGCCTCGGGGTTCCACGGGCGGACCGGCGGATCACGCTGAGGGTGCGCGACGGATGCTCCCGCGAGACCTGTTGGGCGATCTTGATGGCGTCGTAGTGCTCGCTCTCGTCGGTGACGATGACGAACGTGAGCACCATGCCCATCGCGGGGGAGCCGGCCTGCCGGCGCTCCTCCAGCAGGGCAGCGGCGATGTCGCTCGCGTTCGTGTTGCTCAGCTCCATGGGCAGTCCCTCCGGGTCATGGCCGCCGCCAGGCCCGGCCGTCGCGGGCCAGCATGGCTACCGAGGACTCCGGTCCCCACGTTCCGGACTCATAGCGCTCGGGAGCTCCGTTCTTGTGCCAGTGCTCGATGATGGGATCGAGGATCTTCCAGGACAGCTCGACCTCGTCCTCCTGCGGGAACAATGGCGGGTCACCGAGGAGCACGTCGAGGATGAGCCGCTCGTAGGCTTCCGGGCTGGACTCGACGAACGTGCCGCCGTAGGCGAAGTCCATGTTGACGTCCCGGATCTCCATCGCCGTACCGGGCACCTTGGCCCCGAACCGGACCGTAATGCCCTCGTCGGGCTGGACGCGGACCACGAGGGCGTTCTGCCCGAGCTCCTCGGTGGAGGTCTCGTGGAACGGCAGGTGCGGTGCACGGTTGAACACGATCGCGACCTCGGTGACGCGGCGGCCGAGCCGTTTCCCGGTGCGCAGGTAGAACGGTACGCCGGCCCAGCGGCGGGTGTGGATGTCCAGCCGGATCGCCGCGAACGTCTCGGTGCTGGAAGACCGGGGGATGTCCTTCTCGTCGCGGTAGCCGACCACCTTCTCCCCGCCGGCCCAGCCCGGCCCGTACTGCCCGCGGGAGGTGTGCAGGTCCAGCCGCTCGGGAACCCGCACCGACCGCAGCAGCTTCTGCTTCTCCACCCGCAGGCTCTGGGCGTCGAAGGCGACCGGCTCCTCCATCGCGATGAGCGCCATGAGCTGCATCAGGTGGTTCTGGATGACGTCGCGCGCGGCGCCGATCGCGTCGTAGTACCCCGCGCGGGACCCGATCCCGATGTCCTCAGCCATGGTGATCTGGACATGGTCCACGTAGTTGGCGTTCCAGACCGGCTCGAACAGCTGGTTCGCGAACCGCAGGGCGAGGATGTTCTGCACCGTCTCCTTGCCGAGGTAGTGGTCGATGCGGAACACCGTCTCCGGAGGGAAGACCTCGTGCAGCATCTGGTTGAGCTCGCGCGCGCTGGCGAGATCGTGGCCGAACGGCTTCTCCACCACCAGCCGGCGCCAGGAGCCGTCGCTGGCGTCGGTGAGACCGTGTTCCTTGAGCTGGCCGATCACCTGGGGGAAGAACTTCGGCGGGATCGCCAGGTAGAACGCGTGGTTGCCGGAGGTGCCGCGTTCACGGTCGAGCTCCTCGATCGTCTCCCGCAGGGTGTCGAAGGCGACGTCGTCGGAGAAGTCGCCGGGGACGAAGCGGAACCCTTGGGCCAGCTGTTCCCAGACCTCTTCGCGGAACGGGGTCCGGGAGTGTTCCTGGACGGCGTCGTGGACCACCTTCTCGAAGTCCTCGTTGGCCCAGTCACGGCGTGCGTAGCCGACCAGCGCGAAGCCCGGCGGAAGGAGACCTCGGTTGGCGAGGTCGTAGACGGCAGGCATCACCTTCTTGCGACTCAGGTCGCCGGTGACACCGAAGATCACCAGGCCGCACGGGCCGGCGATCCGGGGGAGCCGCCGGTCCTGCGGCGCACGCAGCGGGTTCTCGCCGGGTTCGGCCTGGGTCACCGCAACAGCTCCCGCAGCCGGGGTACGCCGGTGGCCGGGTCGGTCACGTGCAGGCGGAGCACCGGCCGCCCATGCTCGGCGAGGACGTGCGCATCGCCCGCTGCCTGGGCGGCGATGAGCTGTCCGAACGTGTAGTCGCCGCCGGGGACGGGAACGTCCGTCGCCTCGGTACAGGTGACCTGGAGGAACACGCCCTGCGGCGGTCCTCCCTTGTGGTACTGGCCGGTGGAGTGCAGGAACCGCGGCCCCCAGCCGAACGTGACCGGACGTCCGGTACGCCGGGCGAGTGCGGCCCGGACGTCGTGCAGGGCGGCGTCGCGGTGGGAGTCGACGTAGGCCATCACCGCAAGGTAGCCATCGGGGCCCAACTGCTGCAGCGTCGCGGTCACGGCGTCGTCGAGGGACGTGGCGCCGTCCAGCAGGTCGGGCGTGGCCCGGACCTCGATCCCGTCGTCGGTGAACGCGGCGGGCTCCGGCGCCGGGGGGTCGGCGAGCAGCCCCCGTGCAGCGGCCTTCGCGCTCTCCACATCCGGTTGGTCGAACGGGTTGATTCCCAGCAGCCTGCCGGCCACCGCAGTGGCCGTCTCCCACGTCAGCAGCTGCGCGCCAAGGCTCCCCGTCACGCTGACCGTGGGCTTGCCGCCGGTCTGGACCGGGGCGGCGTCCTCCCCGGCGAGCAGGCCCACCTCCACATCGGGGGCCTGCTCGGCGACCTCGGGCGCTGTCGTGTCTGTCACCGCGACCGGCAGGACGCCGCGCCCCTGCTTCCCGGTGGACTCGGCGATGAGCTGCTCGGCCCAGTCGGCGAAACCGACCATCCCCGAACCGTTGTCGGCAAGGATGATCTTGTCCCGGCCGGGGTTGGCGGCGATCGCTGCCCCCAGCAGCAGCCCGGGGTTGGTGGGGGAGTCCTCGGCCAGCTGTGCCCTCACCTCCTCGGCAGAGTCCAGCAGGTCCGCGACGTCGGCACCGGCCAGTCCGGTCGGCACCAGTCCGAACGCGGTCAGGGCGCTGTACCGCCCGCCCACGTGTGGATCCGCGAGGAAGACGTGCCGGTAGCCTTCCTCGCGGCCGATCTGTTCCAGCTGTGACCCGGGGTCGGTCACGACGACGATCCGACGGGCGGGGTCAAGGCCTGCGGCACGGAACGCAGCGACGAACGCCCGCCGCTGGCAGTTGGTCTCGGTCGTCGTTCCCGACTTGCTCGACACCACGACCACGCTCGTCGCGAGGTCGCCGTGCAACGCCGCCGATACCCGGTGCGGGTTGGTCGAGTCGACGATCTGGACCGGGAGCCCGTAGGAACGTGAGATCAGCTCCGGCGCCAGCGACGAGCCCCCCATGCCGCACAGAATGACCTTGTCCACTCCCTCCTCCCACAGCCCGGCGCGTACGGCGTCGATCTCGGCCACCAGCGGACGGGACGAGGTCGGCAGTCCGACCCACGACAGCCGGATCGACGCCTCGGACTCCGCATCCGGTCCCCACAGCCCGGCATCCATCGCAGCCAGCCGACTGGCGACCTTCTCCTCGACCAGGTCGGCAAGGACGTCGTCGTACGTCGCCGACGTCGTGACCGACAGCGGCACCCTCACGCGCCGCCCCCCTTCCCGCCGGCACGCCTCATGGCGTCCTCGACAGTGTTGTTCAGCTCCTGCCAGGACTTGGCGAACTTCTCCACGCCCTCGTCCTCCAGGACCTGCACGACGTCGTCGTACGACACCCCGACGGCCTCGATCCGGTCGAGGGTCTCGCGCGCATGCTCGTAGTGACCGGTCACGGTGTCGGGCCGGATCGTGCCGTGGTCCGCCGTGGCCATGATCGTCTTCTCCGGCATCGTGTTGACGGTGTGCGGCGCGATCAGCTCCTCGACGTACATCGTGTCCGGCAGGTTCGGGTCCTTCACCGACGTCGATGCCCACAGCGGCCGTTGCTTGTGCGCACCCGCTTCCTCAAGCGCCTGCCAGCGGTCGGTGCCGAACGCCTGCTCGAACGCCTGGTACGCCAACCGGGCGTTCGCAATGGCCCCGGTGCTGCGCAGGCGTTTCGCTTCCTCGGTGCCGATGGCGTCGAGCCGTCGGTCCATCTCGGTGTCGATCCGGCTGACGAAGAACGAACCCACCGAACGGATCGTGGACACGTCGATGCCGGCGGCCTTGGCCTGTTCAAGTCCGGTGATGTAGGCCTCCATCACCTCCCGATACCGGTCCAGGCTGAAGATGAGCGTGACATTGACGCAGACCCCCTGAGCCGTGGCGGCGGTAATCGCCGGGAGGCCCTCCTTGGTGGCGGGGATCTTGACCATGACGTTGGGACGGTCCACCAGCCACCACAGGGCGAGGGTCTCTCCTATCGTGGCGGCGGTGTCGTGCGCCATCCGGGGGTCCACCTCGATGCTGCCCCGGCCGTCCTCACCGTTGGTGCGGTCATACACGTGTCGGAGTACGTCGCATCCCCACCGCACGTCGTAGGTGGTGATCATCCGGACCGCCTCGGCCAGTGACACCCCCCGGTCGGCGAGGTGTTGCACCTGCTCGGCGTAGTCGTCGGCGTCGGAGACCGCCTTGGCGAAGATGGTCGGGTTCGACGTGAAGCCCACGACGTCGTAGTCGTCGGAGAGATCGCGCAGGTTCCCGGTACGCAGTCGCTCCCGGGAGATGTCATCCAGCCAGGTGGAGACTCCCGCGTCGTAGAGTGCTTGGAGCCGGTCGTTCATCGTGGATCAATCCTCCTGTGCCTGTGCGTGTGCATGTGTGTGTCCCGCCATCGCTCAGGTGTCCGCGACGGCGGCGATGCTGTCCCGGGCGGCCTGGGCCACGGCCTCTGCGGTGATCCCGAACTCGGTGTAGATCCGCTGGTAGTCCGCAGAGGCACCGAAGTGCTCGATCGAGACCATGCGCCCGCAGTCGCCGACGATCTCCCGCCAGCCCTGCGCCACCCCGGCCTCGACGGACACCCGCGCCCGGACGGTCGGTGGTAGTACCTGGTCCCGGTAGGCGGTGTCCTGTTCCTCGAACCACTCCCGGCACGGCATCGACACCACACGTGCGTGGATGCCCTCGCCGTCAAGCACCTCACGTGCGCCGACGGCGAGCTGGACCTCCGACCCGGTGCCGATCAGCACCACGTCCGGCTCACCGCCGGGCGCGTCCAGGAGCACGTAGGCCCCCTTGGCCACGCCTGCGGTGTCGGCGTACCCGTCGGTGCCCCGCGGGAACGTCGGAACGTTCTGCCGGGTGAGTGCCAGCCCGGCAGGACCGTCGGCCCGCTCCAGGACGATGCGCCAGGCGGCCACGGTCTCGTTCGCGTCCGCGGGTCGTACCACGGCCAGGCCCGGGATGGCGCGCAGCGCAGCGAGGTGTTCGATCGGCTGGTGGGTGGGCCCGTCCTCGCCGAGCCCGATGGAGTCGTGGGTCCATACATACGTCACCGGAAGCTTCATCAGCGCAGCGAGACGGACCGCTGGCCGCATGTAGTCCGAGAACGTCAGGAACGTGCCCCCGTAGGGCCGGGTCCCGCCGTGCAGCGCGATCCCGTTGAGGATCGCTCCCATCGCGTGCTCGCGGATCCCGAAGTGGAGCACCCGGCCGTACCAGCCGCCGTCGAACATCTTCGACGCGTGTTCGGGCGGAAGGAAGCTCGTCGTGTCGTCGGGGGTGGTGTTGTTCGACCCGGCCAGGTCCGCCGACCCGCCCCAGAGCTCAGGGAGGACCGGCGCCGCCGCGGACAGAAACGCGCCGGACGCCTTGCGGGTGGCGGTTCCCTTGGCGTCGGCCTCGAACGTCGGCAGGCCCTCGGTCCAGCCGTCGGGCAGCCGACGGTGCCGCATCCGGTCCCACAGGTCCTTGCGTTCGCCGGCCCCCTCCGCCCATGCCCGGAACGACTCCTCCCAGTCGGACTGCATCTGCTTGCCGCGGTCGACGGCGCGGCGGGTGTGGGTCAGTACCGCGTCGTCGACGGGGAAGTGGACCTCCGGCTCGAAGCCGAGCACCTTCTTCGTCGCCGCCACCTCGTCTTCGCCGAGGGCCGCACCGTGCGCCTTGCCGGTGTTCTGCGCGTTCGGAGCGGGCCAGCCGATGATGCTGCGCAGGGCGATGATGCTGGGACGCCCGGTCTCGGCCATCGCGGCCCGGTACGCCTCGAACAACCGGGGGACGTCCTCCTCGTACTTTCCGCCCTGGTTGGTCCAGTCCACGTCCTGCACGTGCCAGCCGTAGGCGGCGTACCGCTGGAGGACGTCCTCGCTGAACGCGACGCTGGTGTCGTCCTCGATCGAGATGTGGTTGTCGTCGTACAACAAGATGAGGTTGCCGAGCTGCTGATGGCCGGCGATCGACGAAGCCTCACCGCTGACCCCTTCCTCGAGGTCGCCGTCGCTGGCGATGCAGAAGATGCGGTGGTCGAACGGACTCTGCCCGGCCGGGGTGTCCGGGTCGAAGAGCCCACGCTCGCGCCGGGCGGCCATCGCCATCCCCACGGCGTTCCCGACGCCCTGACCCAGGGGACCGGTCGTGGTCTCGACCCCGGCGGTGAGCCCGTGCTCGGGGTGGCCGGGCGTGAGGCTTCCCCAGCGGCGCAGCTCCTTCAGGTCGGACAGCTGCAGGCCGTACCCCGCCAGGAACAGCTGGATGTACAGGGTCAGGCTGGAGTGCCCGCAGGACAGCACGAACCGGTCCCGCCCGGGCCAGTCGGGATCAGCGGGATTGTGCCGCATCAGCCTCTGGTACAGCAGGTACGCCGCCGGGGCGAGGCTCATCGCCGTACCGGGGTGACCGCTGCCCGTGCGCTGGACGGCGTCCATCGCGAGCACCCGGATGGTGTCGACCGCCTGGTCGTCGACCTCGGACCAGTCGAGGTCTGCGGGAATGGTCTCGGTGAGGTTGGTCACGTCCGTGTCCTTCCTTGCCTGACGCTGTCCGACGCGGGTCGTGCCAGCGACCCCTGGTGCTCACCAGCGGCCGCTGATGAGCGTCACTGCGAGCCTACTGCGGACGGAGTATGTACGCGCCCGCACCGGTAGCGCGGGCGGCTGCGGTCAGCAACCAGCCGCAGACTAGACTTGCTGCGCCAGCGCCAGTCCGTCCAGCCGTGCGGACTGGCGACGTAGATATGTTGTTCGAGGTGCCGTTGACTGCTGTGGGAGAGCGCGGCCCGAAGGGGGCGGTGGGCACCGTCACCCCGGACGGCGCCGGCGCTGCGTCGGTGGACCGTGCACCGTTCTGGACTGCGGGCCGTGACGTCGTCGGGGCGTACGTCGCGTTGACCAAACCGCGGATCGTGGAGCTGTTACTGCTCACGACCGTCCCGGTGATGTTCCTCGCCGAACGCGGTGTCCCCGACCTCTGGCTCGTGGTGGCCACCATGGTCGGCGGCACGATGTCAGCCGGGTCGGCCAACGCCTTGAACTGTGTCTACGACCGCGACATCGACGAGCGGATGCGTCGTACCAGGCGGCGGCCGTTGCCGCGGCACCAGGTCGGGACGACCGCCGCGACCGTCTTCGGAGTCGTGCTCGGGGTGATCTCGACCCTGTGGCTCGGGTTGTTCGTGAACTGGCTGTCGGCGGCGTTAGCCCTTGCCGCGAACCTGTTCTACGTGCTGGGGTACACGATGCTGCTCAAGCGGCATACGGCGCACAACGTCGTCTGGGGCGGTGCGGCCGGCTGCTTCCCGGCACTGATCGGCTGGACCGCAGTGACGGGACAGCTGGCCTGGGCACCGGTGGTGCTGTTCCTCGTCGTGTTCTTCTGGACACCGCCGCACACGTGGG
The DNA here is from genome assembly GCA_964385195.1 of uncultured Nocardioidaceae bacterium. Classification (GTDB taxonomy): domain Bacteria; phylum Actinomycetota; class Actinomycetes; order Propionibacteriales; family Nocardioidaceae; genus CAYLOC01. The sequence goes on along the minus strand of CAYLOC010000128.1, from coordinate 535 downwards.
CGCTGGCTTGCCGGTATCGCGATGACTACGCCACGGCGGAGGTTCCGATGCTTCCGGTGATCGCGAGTCCGACCCGGGTCGCTGGGGAGATCCTGGTGTACTCCTACCTGACCGTGGCCACGAGCCTGTCGCTGTGGTGGGTGGCCGGGACCGGCTATCTGTATCTGGCTGCTGCGGTCGTCCTCGGCGGGTGGTTGCTAGCAGAGTCACATTTGCTCCTCGGTCGCGCCAGGGCCGGCAATGACGTGGTCCAGATGCGACCCATGCGGCTCTTCCACGGGTCCAACCTGTACCTGGCGCTGCTGTTCCTCGCCGTCGCGGTCGACGCCCTCGTGGGCTGAGGCACCCTCTGTCGGGCGTGCCTGGGGAAACGCCCGTGCCACAACCGGGAGCGCTGATGCCTGGTACATGTGCCGGGTCGGGGCTGCGTAGCCTTGATGCACCTACCGTGATCAGGCTCGCCAATCTGTTTCAGCTGACGATCGGCAACCGAACCCGGCGGTGAAGCGTACGACATCGGGAAACCAAACCCCGG
>CAYLOC010000127.1:0-9982 GCA_964385195.1 uncultured Nocardioidaceae bacterium | reverse complement strand
AAGTGCTGCATCACCCCCGGCAGGTCGCAGAACCGGACGTCGATGAACTCCACGTCCTCGTCGCTGACATAGCGCAGTAGCGCGTCGCGGTCGGCGAACATTGTCGCTCCTCCCAGCAGCCGGGCGGCCCGGGCAGCCACCGCTACCCGACAAGGATAAGGGTCCAGGGCCGACCTCTACCGAAGTGCCCACGGAGTGGAGCGCCCTGGCTGCGTGCTACGTTGCGGCAGTGCCGGAGCAGGACGACGACTCCCATGGCGACCACTCCCATGGCGACGACTACTGGGCGGGCAAGCGCCTCGGCCTGCCGCAGGACGGCAGCGGCGCCGTCGCGGGCTGGGGACGCCGGTTGCTCGCCCTGGCCATCGACTGGTTCCTCTCCCTCCTCGTGGTCGGGGCGTTCCTGGGCCAGAACGTGTGGACCGGTCAGGGAACGGCGCAGTGGCTGCCGCTGGTGGTCTTCGCCGCGGAGAAGTGGGTGTTCACCTCGATGCTCGGCGGCTCGGCCGGGCAGCTGCTGATCCGGATCGCCGTACGCCGCACCACCGGCCGGATTCTGGACCCGTGGCGAGCCTTGGTCCGCACCGTCTTGGTGTGCCTGGTGGTCCCACCGGTGATCTACAACCGCGACCAGCGCGGGCTGCACGACATGGCCACCGACGCCGTCGCCGTACGCCGCTGACCCACCCCCGAGTTGTCAGAAGTGAGACACGTCATAGCGTGCTCCACTTCTGACAACTCAGCCGGTGCTGATGAGGACGACGGCGACCCCGGACGCCACCAGCCCGACGATCTGCCACCGTTGCCACCGCTCGTGCAGCAGGAACCGGGCCAGCAGCACCGTCACCGCCGGATACAGCGACGTGAGTACGGCGACCACGGTGAGCGCCCCTCGACCGGTCGCGGCCAGGAACAACAGGTTGGCGACGCCGCCGAGACTGCCCGCCAGCAGCGCCGCCGGAAGTGCCGCCCGGATTCCCAGCGGCCGAGGGGTCCACGCCAACGCGAACGGGATGATGACCAGCGACGACACCGCCTGCCCCGGCACCAGCGGCCAGGCTGACGAGGCGGTGCCGGCCTGGTCCAGCGCGATGAACAACAGCGCGAATCCGGCTCCGGCCGCCAGGCCGTAGGCGACACCGCTCGCCGTACTGCTCGCGGACGACGCCGCCTCCCGGTCGTGGTGCAGCGACACCAGGATGATCGCCGGCAGCGCCAGTGCCAGACCGGCGAGGGCGATGGTGCTGGGCCGCTCGCCCTGCGCCATCCCGACGATGGCGGGGATGACGGCGGTGCCGAGCGCACTGATCGGGGAGACCACTCCCATCCGCGAGGCGGCGAGACCGGCGTACAGCGTGACGGTGCCGACCCCGCTTCCCACCCCGCTGACCGCCCCCCACACCAGTGCATGGGTGGTCGGGCCGGATCCGGTCCCGAAGATTCCCAGGGCGATGACAGCGGCCACCAGCCCCAACGGCTGGGCCAGCATCGCCACCAGCGACGCGCTGACCCGGCGGCCGGCAGCGCCACCGACGAAGTCCGACGCGCCGTAGCACAGCGCTGACAGCAACCCGAGGACCGCACCCATAGCAGGGCTAGTATGCCTGTTCCCCCAAGCCCGGCCGAGACGTCACAACTTCGGCGACACGCCGCCGAAACAGCGGCAGATGTGACTTCTCGGGCGTTAGCGGCCGCGCATGGCCTGGCGCGCCTGCCGCTTGGCTTCCCGCGGGTTCGTGGGCAGCGGCCCCTTGGGCAGCGGGGCCGGCGGCCGCATCGCGTCCAGCGCCTTCAGCCGCTGCATCACGTCGGTCATGTCCGCAGGCGTGATGTTCTTGGGCAGCTTGGTGATGTGCTTGGACAGCCTGCGGACCGCGACGGTGCCGTCCTCGCCGTGGTCGGTTACCGCCACGTCGTAGATGGGGGTGTCGCCGACGACGCGCGCATGCTTCTTCTTCTCCACCGCCAGCAGGTTGCGGACCCGGCTGGGGTTTCCCTCACCCACCAGGATCACCCCGGGGCGGCCCACGACACGGTGCACCAGCTCCTGGTTGCGGGTCACGGCCACCCCCTGCTGCACGTGCCAGCCGCGTTTCAGCACCCCCAGCGCGGCGCCTGCGGCCCCAGGACGGCCCTCGACCCGCTTGTACGCCGCTGCCTCCGCGCGGCGTCCGAAGACGAACAGCCAGGTCAGCGAGCCGCTGAGGATACCGACGATGACCCCGCTGACGATCGAGATGAAGAAGCCGATCACCACGCCGACGACGATCGCGACCCCGAACGCCCACGCCAGGCAGATGATGCCGGCCCGGGGGTCCTGCTCCCGGGTCATCTTGTAGGCGTTGATGATCTGGCGGAGCCGGCCCTCCTTCTTGGGGCCCTTGTCCTTCTTCCTGCCCAGCAGTGGCATCAGCTCACACCCTCTTCGTCGTCAGCCCGGGACTTCTCGGTCCGGGACTCGATCGCCTGCCGGTACAGGCGTCCGGCCCGGTACGACGACCGCACCAGCGGCCCGCTCATCACTCCCGCGAAGCCCAACGCCAACGCCTCGTCCCGCATGTCCACGAACTCCTCCGGCTTCACCCAGCGTTCGACCGGGTGGTGCCGCACCGACGGCCGGAGATACTGGGTGATGGTCAACAGGTCGGTGCCGACCGAACGGAGGTCCTCCATCGCCCCGGTGATCTCCGCCCGGGTCTCTCCCATGCCGAGGATCAGGTTCGACTTGGTGACCAGCTCGCGATCCCGTGCCCAGCGCAGCACCTCGAGTGAGCGCTCGTAGCGGAACCCGGGACGGATCCGGCGAAAGATCCGCGGCACGGTCTCGATGTTGTGTGCAAACACCTCCGGGGCGGCGTCGAACACCTGCCCGATCAGGTGCGGCTTCCCGCCGAAGTCCGGCGCGAGCATCTCGACGCCGACGCCGGGGTTGAGCGCATGGACGCGGCGGATCGTCTCGGCGTACAGCCAGGCGCCCTCGTCGGGCAGGTCATCGCGGCAGACACCAGTGATCGTCGCGTAACGCAACCGCATCTGCTGCACGCTCTCGGCCACGCGGTCCGGCTCGGTGGTATCCAGCGGGTCGGGCTTGCCGGTGTCGATCTGGCAGAAGTCGCAGCGGCGTGTGCACTGGTCGCCACCGATGAGGAACGTTGCCTCCCGGTCCTCCCAGCACTCGAAGATGTTGGGGCAGCCGGCCTCCTGGCAGACGGTGTGCAGGCCCTCGCGCTTCACCAGCGACGCGAGCTCGGCGTACTCCGGTCCCATCTTCGCGCGGGTCTTGATCCAGGAGGGCTTGCGCTCGATCGGGGTCTGCGCGTTGCGCACTTCCAAGCGCAGCATCTTGCGTCCGTCTGCGGTTACCGTCACGGTCTTCAGCCTACCGTTTCCGGGGCGGCTACGATCAGGTGCCGTGAGCGAGACGGAGATGATGACAGTGCCGAACACGATGACTGCCTACGGGTTCGAGACGTACGGCGGGCCTGAGGTCGAGCGGTTCCTCACCCTTCCGGTGCCCGATCCCGGGGAGGGCCAACTGCTGGTGCGGGTGCGGGCGTCGGGGGTGAACCCGGCCGACCACAAGGTCCGGTCCGGGCTGCGGTCCGGCACGGTCCCCACGGAGTTCCCGGCGGTGCTCGGGCGGGAGGCTTCTGGTGTCGTTGCTGCGGTGGGGGAGGGGGTCGAGGGCTTCGCCGTGGGTGACGCGGTGTTCGGGTCCACCGCCCCGACATACGGCAGTTACGCGGAGTACACCGTGCTGACCGCGGCGTCGGCGGCGCGAATACCAGCAGGGGTGGGCTTCGATGCGGCTGCCGTGCTGCCGGTCGCGGTGGCGACGGCGTACGACGCACTGGAGCAGCTGGCACTCGGGCCGGGGGACACGCTGTTGGTGATCGGAGCCGGCGGTGGCGTCGGCAGCGCGGCATGCCAGATCGCTTGTGCCCGCGGGATCACGGTGGTCGGTACGGCGAGCGCGGCCAAGCAGTCCCAGGTGGAGGCGCTGGGCGCGCGATGGGTCGACTACGCCGGCGACGATGCCGACACCGCTGCCGAGGTAGGGCCGGTCGACGGCATCGTGGACACGGTCGGCGGGGATGCGCTGCGGCCGCTCGCGCACCTGTTGCAGCGGCCGGGTGCGCTGGTCAGCGCGGGCGGTCCGGACGTCGCCCGTGAGCTCGGCGGTGGCCCGATCGAGCGCCGGCGTACCACCCAGGTGTACGGCGAGGTGGCGGCCTTGGTCGCCGACGGCACCGTTGACCCGCTCATCCGTCACCGGTACTCCCTGGCCCAGGCCGGTGCCGCCCTGGGCCAGGTGGAGGGCGGACACACCGACGGCAAGGTCGTGATCGAGGTCGGGTGACCGCCCGGGCTGGAAGGCGGCTGCCCTTCACACGACGTCGCCTGGTCACAACTCTTCAAATGCGCAGTTGTGGCGGTGTTATCGGCTGTGGCGTGGTCACAACTCCTCATATGCGCGGTTGTGCCCCCGGCGGGTAGGCTCGGGGCCAATGAGTGAGGAGCAGACACCTCTGGAGGCCTTGCTGGCCGAGCAGGCCAACCAGCCGTTCGGGGACATCGAGATCCAGTCGAACAAGACGCTGGCGCCGTTCAGCGCCGCCGGGCGAAAGGCGGCGGAGAACCTCCTGTCCAAGGCACAGCGGGCGCTGGGCAACGACGAACCGGAGCGGGCCAAGAGTTACATCAACAAAGCCGTGCAGCTGCCCTACGACGAGCACGAGGAGACCGACCCCGCCGCATGGGTCGCGCACCTGGATCTGTTCGGCGTCGTCGTCGATGCGGCAGAAGAATGCCCGCCAGACGACTCGCGTTGGTTAGACGCCGCCCTGCACCTGCTCGAGGAGACCGAGGACCCCGCTCGGAGCGACCTCCGTGTCGTGCTGTCCAACATCGACCAGGACTACCAGCTCACCGGCACGGAACGGACCCGGCTTCGTGCTGCGATTGACGCCGTCCCGAAGCGCGCCTCCCTCGATGACCTCCGGTTGTCCCCGCAGGAGCTGGCCGAACACGTCCTTGCCAACCTGATGCTGATCCGGCGCTACCAGCAGGTCTACGAGGACGCGCGGTAGTCGGCCGCGGCGGCGAGGGTCCCCGGCAGCCCCGGCGTACAAGCGATGTCGGGGGAGCGGTCGTACGGCGACCAGTCCAGCAGCGTGCGCAGGTGCCGCTCGACGTACGGTGCGGCCTCGGTGACAGCGACGTCGCGTCCGAGCTCAGCCGAGAGGGAGGTCACTCCCGCGTCACTGATGCCGCACGGGACGATGTCGTCGAACCCCGCCATGGTGTTGTCGCAGTTCAGCGCGACCCCGTGCATCGTGACCTTGCGGGCCACGCGTACGCCGAGCGCAGCCACCTTGCGTTCGGGCCTGCCGGGCGGCGCCTCGTCGGCGGCGAGCCACACCCCGCTGCGTCCCTTCACCCGGCCGGTGGGCACGCCCAGGTCCGCGCACGCCCGGATCAGCGACTCTTCCAGCCGGCGTACGTAGTCCACCACGTAGACGTGGTCGGGCAGCCGGACGATCGGGTAGACCACGAGCTGCCCCGGCCCGTGCCAGGTGATCTTTCCCCCGCGGTCGACGTCGTAGACCGGGATCGTTGGATGGAGGGGTCGCTCCTGCGGCTGGGTCCGCTTCCCTGCGGTGTAGACCGAGGGGTGCTCCAGCAGCAGCACGGTGTCCTCGACCTGATCGTGGAGCCGCTGGGCGTGCAGGTCGCGCTGTAGGTCCCACGCCTCGACATAGTCCACCATCCTCGTGCCGAGACCGAGGGTACGGAAGGTCAAAGCCACAGGGTGGATGCTACGCCGCTTGTGGACAACCGCCGCGGCCGGAGCGCGGGATCGGGCAGGCTGGGCGGATGCGCATCCTCCTGGTCGTTCTCGCGGTGGCGGTCGTGGTCACCGGGTGCTCGGCAGCGCGGACGAATCCGCAGGCGTCCCTGCGGACCGCGGACCTGACCCCTCCCGCCGTGGGCCGTCGCACGTTGCCGGCCCCGGTCCTCGTGCGCGTGACATCGGCGGTCTCGACCGCGGCACCGGTGGTGCTGCACCATCGCCCGGGCCGGTGGCGGCAGGTGCTGCGGACCCTGGACCGGCACCGGGCCCGAGCATGGGGTGCCGGTGAACCGGGCCGGCTCCGTCGGGTCTACGTGCCCGACTCGCCGGCGCTGCGTCGGGACCAGCGGATGCTGCGTGCCTACGTCGAGCGGGGGCTCACCGTCCGTGGTGTCCGTACGACGTACCAGCGGGTGCGGGTGCACGAGCGCGGCCCACGGCGGGTGGTGCTGGACGTGCTGGACCGGCTCCGCGGCCGGCCGGTAGCGCGCGACACCGCGGGCCACCAGCGCAGGCTGCCACGGGACCAGCCGGACCGGCACCTGGTCGAGCTGCAGAAGGTGGACGGACGGTGGCGCATCGCCACGATTACCACGATTACGATGCCGCGCTGACCAGGGCCGGCTCCTCGCTGGTGCCGCCGGACTCCTCGGCGTAGGCGTCGACGAAGTCCTTCTGGCGGATCGTGACGGCGGTGATCACCGCGGCGGCCAGCGCGACGATGCCGCCGATCAGCACGATGTCGTTCAGCGCTCCGTCGAAACCGAACCGGACCGCGTGCGCCACCAGGCCGCGCGCTGCGTCCGGAACCCCTGCACCGGAAGCGGCACCGGCACCACCGGCGGTGATGCGATCGGCGTACTGGGCGGCGGGGGTCCCCTGCAGCGCTGCGACCACACCATCTTGCAGCTGGTGGGAGAAGATCGAGCCCAGGGCGGCGACCCCGGTGGCCAGCCCGACCTGGCGCAACGTGTTGTTGATTCCCGAGGCCATCCCGGCCCGGGACGGGGCGACGACGCCGACCGCGGTTGCTGCGAGCGGGACGTTGACCATGCCGGAGCCGACCCCGGCGATGATCAGCCCCGGGATGAAGTGGAGCCACGTCGTCTGGCTGTCCAGACCGAGCATCAGCAACAGTCCCAGACCGACCAACCCGAACCCGGGCGCGATCAGCACCCGCGGGGAGACATGGGCAGTCGCCCGCCCGGCCACGGCCGCGGTGAAGAACGTCGCGCCGCTGAGCAGCAGTGCCCGCTCGCCGGTGCCCAGCGCGGAGTAGCCCAGCTGGGACTGGAAGTACAGCACCACGTAGGTAAGGACGGCGAACAGCGACGCCGAGATCGCGAACGCGGCCACCAGACCACCGGAGAACGTGGGCTTGCGCAACAGGCCCAGGTCCAGCATCGGGTCCCGCCGGAAGCGCTCCACGGCCACGAACGCGACCAGCAACACGGCAGCGGCCACGAAGCAACCGAGCACGCGGTCGGAGGTCCAGCCCGCCTCGCCGCCGCGGATCAGGCCGTAGATCAAGGCACCCAGCCCCAGACTGAACAGGACGAACCCCGGCCAGTCCAGCCGCCGGCGTACCGGGTCGCGCGACTCGTGTACACGCAGCCACGTCACCGCCACCGTGAACGCCCCGACGGGGAGGTTCACCAGGAAGATCCACCGCCAGTCCAGCGCATGGATCAGCGCGCCACCGAGAACCGGGCCGATCGCGGTCGCCACACCGGCGCACGCCCCGAACACACCGAACGCGATCCCGCGGTCCCGTCCCTTGTAGGCACCGGCGAGCAGGGCCAGTGAGGTCGCGAACATGATCGAGCCGCCGACGCCCTGGCCGGCCCGGGACAGTGTCAGCGCCATCGGCGACTGGGCGAGCGCGCACGCGAGGGACCCGAGGGTGAATACCACCGTGCCGAGGGCGAAGAACTTCTTGCGTCCGAAGCGGTCAGCGAGTACGCCGGCGGTCAGCATGAACACCGCGAGGCTCAGGGCGTACGCGTCGATCACCCACTGCAGGTCACTGAGCGAGGAGTGCAGGTCCACCCGGATGTCAGGCAGGGCCACGATCACGATCGTGACGTCGAGCAACAGCATGAACAGCCCGGTCACGACCGCGACGAGCGTCCACCATTTTCGGTTCATGTCGGCCTCCAGGCTCCCGGGTCGTCGGATGGTTCGGTACAAGTTCCGTAGCCCACCGTACGGTACATGACATAGATCGTCAAGATACCGAACGATCAAGTTACCGATACAATGTCACCATGAAGGAGGTCTCCACCGCTGCCGACGACAACACCTGCCGGCAACGGCCGGTTGATCCGGCGTACCACCCGGTGCCGACGGTTCTGGCAGACTCGATCGGCTACCTTCTGCATCGGGGCCATGTGCGTGCGCAAGGCGTCGCGAAGGAGCTGATGCCGGCGGGATCCCACCCCCGTGACTTCGCCGTCCTGCAGATGCTCGACGGTCTGGAGTTCGGATCCCAGCAGGAGCTCGGGGAGGCGCTGTGTGTCAACCGCACCATCATGGTCTCCATCGTCGAGGGGCTGGAGCAGGACGGGTACGTCGAACGCCGCCGGAACCCGGAGGACCGTCGCCGCTACCTGCTTGACCTCACCGAGGACGGACGGTCCCACCTGGAGGTGCTGCATGCCGCGTCGGTGGAAGGCACTCGGAGGTTCGAGGAGCCGCTGACCCGCGCCCAGGTCGGCGAGCTCAAGCGGTTGCTGCGGCCGATCGCGTTGCAGCGGCTCACCCAGGAGGTGACCACGGCGCTCCTCGACCTCAGCCCGTTCCTCGTCGTGCACAGCCATTTCCGCGCCCTCCAGATCGCGGTGCCGCGGCTGGAGAGGCTGTCGATGCAGCCGGGACTGCAAGGGGCGCTACGGGTGCTCGACGCGGTGGGTCCGGTGTCGCAGCAGCGCCTGGCCGAAGAGCTCCAGGTCGGCGGTGCGGCCGTGGTCGACAAGGTCGATGCCCTGGAGCGCGGGGGCTGGGTCGAGCGGCGTACCAGCGCGACCGACCGCCGTACCAACGAACTGGTGGTCACCGCCAAGGGCCGCCGCGACCTCAAGCGTGCCACCGCGATCATTGATGAGGTGGAGGCCGAGCTGACCCAGGACCTCGGGCCGAACGCTCGGCAACGGCTGGCGGCGCTGCTCCACACGCTGGTCACCGGGAGCCGGTAGCGCCCGCACAGCGGCGCCGTGCCGCTGCCACTCAGGTCAGCGACTCGCCCGCGGCCGCCAACTGCGCGTCGATGTCGGGGTGGGTGAACTCGAAGCCGGCATCCAGCAGCCGCGCGGGGGTGGCCAGGATGCTGCCGAACAACAGGTCACCGGGCCCGCCGAGCACCAGCCTCGCCGGTCGTTCCGGTACGGCGAGGGTGGTGGCAAGTCGTTCGGGCCGGTGCAGGTGGCGGGCGAGGGCGGCGGTGAGGTCGGTGTTCGTTGCCTGCTGCGGCGCCACCATGTTGTAGGGGCCGGAAAGCGCCGCGTCGGTCAGGAACCGGGTGACCGCGCGCAGGTAGTCGGCCAGCGAGACGCTGGGGAACCATTGCCGACCGCTGCCGAGCCGGGCGCCCAGACCGAGCCGGAACGGCAGCATCATCAACGGCAGCATGCCACCGTTGACCGACAGCACCGGCGAGGTGCGGACGTGTACGACGCGAGCACCTGCATCAGCGGCTGCTCCGGTCGCTGCCTCCCACTGCTGGCACAGCTGGCCCAGGGTGTCGGTGCCCGGCGTGGACATCTCGTCGAGGATCTCGTCGCCCCGGTCGCCGCCGTAGATGTTGACGCCGCTGGCACTGACCAGGGTCGGCCGGGGATCGGCCGCGGCGGCAACCGCCTCCGCCAGGGTTCGCGTTGCCGAGACGCGCGAGTCGACCAGTTTCCGCCGGTACGCCGCGGTCCACGGCCAGTGGGCGATCGGCGCCCCGGACAGGTTGAGCACCGCGTCGGCGCCGGTCAGTGTCTCTGGGTCGAGGCGGCCCGCGTGGGGATCCCACTGCACCTCGTATGACTCGGCCGGCTCCCGGCGTACCAGTGCGGTGACGTCATGGCCGTGGGCGCGCAGATGACGGCGCAACGCCGTACCCAAGAAGCCGGAGGAGCCACCGAT
>CAYLOC010000126.1:0-10056 GCA_964385195.1 uncultured Nocardioidaceae bacterium | reverse complement strand
GGGGGGCCTGGCTACTCGGGGAGGAGGACGTGCGTGGGCCGGAGCTCGCCCACCGGCTCGCCGCCCCCGAGAAGCTCGGCGCGCCCGAAGTCGCGCACCGCCTCGGAGTCCGCCCCGGGCAGGGCCTCGGCGTGTATCCGCCGCAGCACCGCGCCGACGATCGGCGCGGCCGCGCGGGGTGCGCCGTCCTCGACCTTCAGCGCCAGCGCCCGCCCGTCCGGCAGCGCGACGGCGTAGCACGCCTCGGCGCCCCCCTTGGCCATCGCGCCCGGGAGCGCCTGCATCAACTGCGCCTCGCTGCGGTCGGTTCCGCTGGTATACGCCGGGTGGTCGACGAAGGCCGCCACAACGCGCCGCTCCAGCGAGCCGGGAGCCGCCTGCATCAAGTGCTGGTAGGCCCGCGCCAACCCGATGAGCGACGTGGAGAACAGCGGAGCACCGCAGCCGTCCACTCCGGTCGAGTCCACCTTCTCGCCGGTGACGGCGGTGAACGTCTCCTTGATCGCGGTCTGCAGCGGATGGTCCGGGTTGCGGTACGCCGCGACCGGCCAGCCATTGGCGACGCAGGTCGCCACCATGCCGGCGTGCTTGCCGGAGCAGTTCATCGCGACCGAAGATTTCGCCCGCCCCGCGCGGACCCACGCCTCGCGCGCCTGCTCATCCAGCGGGTAGTCCGGCGGGGTCTGCAGCGCCTCCTCGGTCAGGCCGGCCGAGGAGAGGATCCGCCGTACCGTCTCCAGGTGGAATGACTCCCCGGAGTGACTGGCGGCGACCAACGCCAGCATCTCCCCGTCGAGGTCGAGCCCTGCGCGCAGCATGGCCAGGGCCTGTACGGGCTTGTTACACGAGCGCGGGTAGATCTGAGAGGTGATGTCCCCCACCGACCACTCCGGTTCACCGTCGCGGTCGAGCACGACCAACCGGCCCCGGTGATGCCCTTCCACGAAGCCGGAGCGAACGACGTCAAGCAGGATCTCAGTAGCAGCCACGAGCGCGAGGCTACTCGGCGGCTGTCCCTTGGACGGGCGGTGGGACGCGGTTAGGGTCGAGCCCACCCCGAGACACCGCCCCCCTCCCGCCACTACCCCACCGACCCCGGCAACTGATCGGAGCACCCGTGTCTGACGACCGATCCACCCTCATCGTGACCTCTCTCCGTGACGCCTTCGAGCCGCTCATGGCCGCCGACCCGGTGGCGTTCCGTACCAAGTTCCGCAAGATGGCCGCCGACCCGTTCGCGTTCTACCGCGGCAGCGCCTGCCTGTTCTATGCCGACATGGCCCGGCAGGAGGACCGGTACGCCGATGAGCGCACCAGCCGGGTCTGGATCCACGGGGATCTGCATGCGGAGAACTTCGGCACCTATATGAACTCCCAGGGCCTGCTGGTCTTCGACGTCAACGACTACGACGAGGCCTACATCGGCCACTTCTCGTGGGACCTGCGTCGGTTCGTCGCCAGCCTGGCCCTGATCTCGTGGCAGAAGGCGCTGCCGGACGACGACATCCGGCGACTGTGCCACACCTACCTCGGGGCGTACGTCGACCAGGTGCACCACTACGTCGAGACCCCGCACGACGACGCCTACGCGTTGCGCCTGGACAACACCACCGGCGTGATCCACGACGTCCTGCTGACCGCGCGGGGGAAGAGCCGGATCGCGTTGCTGGACTCCGTGACCGAAGTCTCCGACCACGAACGACGGTTCCGTCGCTCCTCCAGCACCCGGGACCTGTCCCGGAGGGAGCGCACCGCCGTCGAGGAGGCGTTCGCCACCTACCTGGACACGATCCCCGCCGCGAAACAGGAGCACCACGACGTGTTCTACGACGTCAAGGACGTCGTCGGAAAGACCGGGTTCGGCATCGGCTCGGCCGGGCTGCCGGCGTACAGCATCTTGATCGAGGGCTTCAACCAGGCCCTGGAGAACGACGTGGTGCTGACGATGAAGCAGGCGAACGTGCCCGCGGTGAGTCGGTTCGTACGCCGGGACAAGGCGCGTGACTTCTTCGAGCACGAGGGTCACCGCACCGTGGTCAGCCAGCGCGCGCTCCAGGTGCATGCCGACCGGTTCCTCGGCTACACCTCGCTGGACGGGACCGGGTTCGTCGTGGCCGAGCTCTCGCCGTACGAGGCAGACCTGGAGTGGTCCGACATCACCGAGCCGGAGGAGATCGAGCCAGTGGTCGCCGCGCTGGGGCGGGCGACAGCGAAGCTGCACTGCGTGTCCGACCAGGACAGCGACGAGGACCTGGTCGACTTCCAGACCGAGGACGCCATCGCCACCGTGATCGGGGACGACACCGACGGGTTCGTCGAGGAGCTGACCGAGTTTGGCATGACCTACGCCGAGACGGCGCGCCGGGACCACGCCGTGTTCGTGGACACGTTCCGGGGCGGCGGCTTCGACCTCGTGTCAGCCACCTGAGCGGCGCCGCCCTCCCGTTGCGTCCTGCACCCCGCGGCGTATGACGCGCGGGGTGCAGGACGCATGGCAGAATCGCCGGGTGCCCGCGAACGACCCCACTCCCCCCGTCCCGCGCTGGACTCCGAGCGCCCGCGAACTCGACGACCTGGACCTGATCCTGGGCGGTCGCCTCGCCCCGCCGGTCACCGGGTTCGTCGACCCCTACGCCGAGCACGTGGTCGCCCCGCTGACCCTGGTCGTCGACGCCGAGACCGCGCAGGTGGCCGGCGCCCTGCGGATGCTGGACCTGGTTGATCCCGAGGGCGTGCCGCTCGCGCGGATGACGGTCACCGGCCACTGGCAACCGGACATACCGGACCGGGTCGGGCTGCTCGGCGACGTCGAGCGGCTCAGCTCATCGGAGTTCGGGCCGTTCCGGCGGTTGCACCTGTCCCCAGCGCAGGTGCATGAGCGGTACGACGCGAGCGCACTGCTCGCCGTACCCGTGACCCGGGCGCTTACCGACGCCGATCTCGCCGGGATCCGTCACGAGGCCGCCGAACGGTCGCTGGTGCCGCTCCTGCTGGCCTGTGTCGGGACCGGGCTGCCGCAGGGGCTGACCGGCCCGGCGCTGGTCCGCGCCACCCGCGCCGCAGCGGAGGCTCTGGGCACGCCGGCCGAGGTGGTCGCGGTCGCGGTGGCGGACCACTCCCAGGCTCCGGGAGCGGACCCGGGCCGCGCGAACACCGACCTGCTGGCAGCGGTCTGCCGGGCGTACGCCGACCGGACGATGACGGTGCCCGACGACGCCTCCGGCGGCCCGCTCCCCCCTGCGGTCCAGCAGGTGGTGGACGCGGCACACCCGCCGCGCAGCCGCCAGGGACTCGTGGTGTTCTTCACCGGTCTTTCCGGCTCCGGGAAGTCCACGCTCGCGCGTGGTGTCGTTGACCACATTCTCGAGTACGGCGACCGCACCGTGACCTCGCTGGACGGCGACGTCGTCCGGCACCACCTCTCCAAGGGCCTGGGCTTCAGCCGCGCGGACCGGGAGACCAACATCATGCGCATCGGCTTCGTGGCTGCCGAGATCGCCCGGCACGGCGGGGTGGCCGTGTGCTCCCCGATCGCGCCGTTCGCCGCTACCCGCCAGCGGGTGCGGGAGATGGTCGAGGCTGCCGGTGGCGGTTTCGTCCTGGTGCATGTGGCCACGCCGCTGGAGGAGTGTGAGCGGCGGGACCGCAAGGGTCTCTACGCCAAGGCCCGGGCCGGGGAGATTCCGGACTTTACCGGCATCTCCTCGCCGTACGAGGAGCCCGACACGGCGGAATCCATTAAAGTCGACACAACTAATAGACTTATAGCAGAATGTGTCCGGGAGGTTGTCTCCAGTCTCGTCCGGGAGGGCTGGCTTCCCCACTGACGTGAAGGAGCCGCATGCTGGACCTGGCGCAACCGCTGCTCGCCGCAGGCTTCCTGTCCGGTCACGGGATGGAGATCAAGACCGTGATCGCGGCGTTCCTCGTCGGCATCGTGGTCGGTATCACCGGGATGGGCGGGGGCGCGCTCATGACGCCGGCGCTGATCTTCCTCGGCGTCGGCCACGTCTCGGCGGTGATCACCGCCGACCTGACCGCCTCCGCGGCGTCGCGTACCTCGGGGGCACTGGTACACCTGCGGCACGGGTCCCCGCACCTGAAGATCGCGATGTGGCTGGTGATCGGATCGGTGCCGATGGCGTTCGCCTCGCCGTACGCGCTTGCCTGGCTCAGTCCGCCCGGCGACCTGGACATGGTGCTGAAGCTCAGCATCGGATTCGCGCTGCTGCTCGCGGCCTCGACGTACGCACTGCGGCTGTACATCCAGCTCCGGCAGGCGGTACGCGGGGAGCTCCCTCCGGAGAGCAACCCGGCCGTACAGCCGGTACCGACCCTGCTGGTGGGGATGCTCGGCGGCATGCTCGTCGGGATCACCTCGGTCGGTGCCGGGTCGGTGATCATGATCGCGATGCTCACGCTGTACCCGACCCTGGCGGCGGTGAAGCTCGTCGGTACCGACCTGGTCCAAGCCGTGCCACTGGTGATCGCGGCGGCGGCGGCGAACATCATGACCCACGGTCTGGTGTGGTCGATCGTCATCCCGCTGATCATCGGCTCGGTGCCCGGCACCATCCTCGGCGCCCGCATCGCACCGAAGGTGCCGACGTCGTTGATCCGCCGCGGCATCGTGATCGTGCTCGCGATGTCGGGGCTCACCCTGCTCGACCAGGCCCAGTGGAACCCGTTCGGTGGCGCAAGCAATACGCACCCGATCGCGATCGTGGTGATCGGGGCGGCGATGGTGGTGCTGCTGCCGCTGGTGTGGGGCCTGTTACGCCGTCGCTCCGGGCTGCCGATGTTCGGGGCGCCGACGGTGGCGCAGATCGACGACCCCCGGAACCCGCCAGCCGTCCGCGGTCATGGTTAGGATTGGCCAGAATCGCCCACGAAGGAGCAGACGAACCCATGACCGTTCATGCCGACTACCGGCTGAGCCAGCTCGACGAGCTCGAGGCGGAGTCGATCCATATCTTCCGGGAGGTCGCCGCGGAGTTCGAGCGGCCGGTCCTGCTGTTCTCCGGCGGCAAGGACTCCATCACGATGCTGCATCTGGCGGAGAAGGCGTTCTACCCGGCACGGATCCCGTTCCCGGTCATGCAGGTCGACACCGGCTATGACTTCCCGGAGGTGATCGAGTGCCGCGACCGCTGGATCGCCCGCCTCGGTCTCCGGTTGATCGTGGCGTCGGTCGAGCAGGCGATCGCCGACGGCATCGTGGTCGACGACGGCAAGACCAGCCGCAACCGGCTGCAGATCGGCACGCTGTTGCACGCGATCGAGGAAGAGGGATTCACCGCGGCGTTCGGTGGTGGACGTCGGGACGAGGAGAAGGCCCGCGCGAAGGAGCGGATCTACTCCCACCGTGACGACTTCGGCCAGTGGGACCCGAAGAACCAGCGGCCGGAACTCT
The DNA here is from genome assembly GCA_964385195.1 of uncultured Nocardioidaceae bacterium. Lineage (GTDB taxonomy): Bacteria > Actinomycetota > Actinomycetes > Propionibacteriales > Nocardioidaceae > CAYLOC01. Next base: position 4,643 of record CAYLOC010000126.1, on the reverse strand, counting down.
GGTCGCTCTACAACGGCAAGATCCACGAGGGCGAGCACATGCGCGTCTTCCCACTGTCGAACTGGACCGAGCTCGACATCTGGCACTACATCACCCGAGAGCGGATGGAGATCCCCTCCATCTACTTCGCGCACAAGCGCCGCATCATCGACCGCGAGGGGCTCCTGCTCACCGCGAGCGACTACGTCCAGCCGCGCGACGGTGAGCAGATCGAGGAGCGCACGGTGCGGTTCCGGACGGTCGGGGACATGACGCTCACCGGCTGCGTGGAGTCCACCGCCGCCACCTATGAGGAGATCTGCGAGGAGATCGCCGTCGTTCGGGTCACCGAGCGGGGCGCCACCCGCGGTGACGACCGGTTCAGCGAAGCCGCGATGGAAGACCGCAAGCGAGAGGGGTACTTCTGATGGACCTGCTCCGGTTCGCGACCGCCGGGTCGGTCGACGACGGCAAGTCGACTCTGATCGGCCGCCTGCTGCTGGACTCGAAGTCGATCTTCGAGGACCAGCTGGAGTCGGTGGAGACCACCTCCACCCGACGCGGCTACGACTACACCGACCTCGCGCTGCTCACCGACGGACTGCGCTCCGAGCGGGAGCAGGGCATCACCATCGACGTGGCCTACCGCTACTTCGCCACGCCGATCCGCAAGTTCATCATCGCCGACACCCCCGGGCACGTGCAGTACACCCGCAACATGGTGACCGGAGCCTCGACGGCCGACCTTGGCCTGGTGCTGGTGGACGCCCGGCAAGGCCTGACCGAACAGTCGCGCCGGCACGCCGTACTGCTGTCCCTGCTGCGGGTTCCGCACCTGGTGCTGGCGGTGAACAAGATGGATCTGGTGGACTACGCCGAGGAGGCCTACCAGAAGATCCACGACGACTTCACCTCCTTCGCCACCAAACTGTCGATCCCGGACCTGCAGATCATCCCGATCTCCGCGCTCAAGGGCGACAACGTCGTGACCCGGTCCGAGAACATGCCGTGGTACGACGGCCCGCTGCTGCTGCACCACCTGGAGAACGTGCACGTTGCCTCCGACCGGGAGATGGTGGACACCCGGTTCCCGGTCCAGTACGTCATCCGGCCCAAGTCCGACGACTTCCACGACTACCGCGGGTACGCCGGGCGGGTCAGCGGCGGCGTGATGAAGCCCGGCGACGAGGTGCTGGTGCTTCCCTCGGGGTTGAGCAGCACGATCGCGGGGATCGACCTGGGGCAGCAGTCGCTGGACGAGGCCTATCCTCCGATGTCGGTGACCGTCCGGCTCGAGGACGACCTCGACGTTTCCCGCGGCGACATGATCTGCCGGCCGGCGAACGCCCCCGAGCCCAGCCAGGACATCGACGCCATGGTGTGCTGGATGGTGCCGCAGCCGCTGAAACCCCGGCAGAAGCTGGCGTTCAAGCACACCACCCGCACCGGACGGGCGCTGGTGAAGAACATCCAGTACCGGCTCGACGTCAACTCCTTGCACCGGGACCTAGAGACCACCGAACTGGGGCTCAACGAGATCGGCAGGGTGCAGTTGCGGACGACGACCCCCCTGCTGTGCGACCCCTATGAGCGCAACCGCTCCACCGGCTCGTTCATCCTCGTCGACGAGGCCACCGGAGTCACCGTTGGCGCCGGAATGATCAACTAGCCAGTCCCCGGGGGCGTCGTCACAACTGACCCTTTTGCCCCACTCGCCCCACTCCTCGGCGGCGGCAACACCGCGCTGCGACACTCCGTGGTCTGAAGGTGCGCCCTACGGTTTGCTTCTGGTACGGTACGTGAGGTTCTGTTGTCTTTGTCTTGATTGGAATAGGGGGACGCATCCCATGAATCAGACCGTACGTTCGCGCTGGCGAGCGGCCGCCGCTGGAGGCGCGAGCCTTGCCGTCATCGCCGCCGGTGCGGTGCTGGCGCCTGCCTCCGCCGCCGACGGAGTGGTGTTGAACCTGGACGGATCACCGATGTACGTCGAACAGGGCGGCATCGACACGTTCACGATCCAGAAGGAAAACGGGAAAGCCGACGACACCTACACGGTGAAACTCGACCACAAGGTCCAGGGTGCCACCTTCACGATCAGCAGCAGTTGCGAACCGGTGAAGGGCAAGAACCTCACCTGGCTGTGCACACAAGGCTTTGACGGCCCCTTCAACGCCAACTTCCAGGTCGAGGTCGCCAAGGACGCACCCCAGCGTGTGACCACGGTGTCCGTCACCGACCACCAGGCGAAGAAGACCGTGAGCGACAAGGTCTACACCGGCAAGGTAGTGGACTTCAACACCCAGTTCTCCTTCCCCAGTGTCATCACCTACAACGCCAAGACCGGGGTGGTCCAGGACGGGCTGACAATCGACATCTACAACAATGGCCCGCAGACCGGCACCGTGAAACTCACCCTGGAAGCCACCAAGAACGCCGAGTTCTTCGGAAAGCCGACCAGTCCGCAGCACAAGATCACCGCTTGCCCGACAGTGTCGAGTAAGAAGGTCGTGTGCTTTGTGGAGGCAGTCCCCGAGCTCCAACAGATCAAGTTCAACATGCCCACGAGGTTGCTGTCGGGTAAGAAGCACAACTTTGCGGTGACGTTCGCGCCGGTCAAGGCGTGGGACAAGGACCCAACCAACAACTCGAGTAAGGCCTCGTACTCGGTGGACTTCGAGAAGCCGAAGCCGACCCAGTCGCCGACACCGACGCAGAAGCCGACGACCTCGCCGACGCCGACACAGAAGCCGACCACGTCGCCGACGCCGACGCAGAAGCCGACGACCTCGCCGACGCCGACACAACCGACCTCGTCGCCGACTTCGACGCCGACCCAGACTGAGACCACCGCACCGCTGCCGACGAAGGTGCCGGCCGGTCTGGTGGGCCCGACCGACCACTCCGACAGTGGCGGCCCGGGCGCCGGACTGTTCGGTGGTGTGGCTGCCGGGCTGGCGGGACTGATCGTCCTCGCTGGGGCCCTGCGGCGCCGTCGTGGTCACCACGAGGCGTAGGTAGTCCGTAGATAGCCCGTCAACATCAGTGAGGCCGGTCCCTGCGGGGGCCGGCCTCACTGATTCCAGCAGGTACGGTGGGCATCGCCGCCGTAGAATCACACATCGGGCACTGACAACATCGAGTACTGACAGCGTCGAGTACAGATAACCGAGTACTGACAATGGGGGTCTCACCGAGCATGGTCGAGGGGAAGCAGCCACACAGACGCACCGCGCGGCTCGTCGTACCGATCACCGTCCTCCTCGCGCTGGGCGTCGCCGGTTGTGGCGGTTCCTCCCAGCCCGACGCGGTGGCGACAACGAGCGGTGCTGGCGTTCCCACGCCGTCCACGACGACGAGCACCCTCCCCAGCCACACCATCCCCCCTCCCCCCGTGACCACGCAGCGGCAAGTCTCGCTGGAGGAGAAGGCCACGCCCACCGAAACGGAGACAACCACCCAGTCCGACGACTCCGACTCCTCGTCATCCACCCCGATGGAGCTGGAGGTGCCGGCGCTGTCGATCAATGCGCCGGTGATCCCGATCGCGATGTACGACGGTGTCCTGACCCCGCCGTCGAACACGTCCACGGTCGGCTGGTGGAGCCAGGGCGCCCGCCCGGGCTCCTCCAGCGGTACCGCCGTGCTCGTCGGGCACGCGGTGCACACCGGCGGCGGAGTGTTCAACTCCTTGGACACGCTCGGGCCGGGGAGCTCGATCACGGTCGAGACGAGCAGCGGTGACCTGAGCTACACCGTGTCCCGGGTGGAGGTCTACCACAAGTCCGAGCTCCCAGCGCATGCCCAGGAGGTGTTCGGCCAGTCCGGCCCGGGCCGACTGGTGCTGGTCTCCTGCGATGACTGGGACGGCAGCGTGTGGGAGTCCAACGTCGTGGTGTTCGCCGAGCCGTCATGACCCCCGGTCGGTGCCCCGGGTACGTCGATAGGTGACGTATGCTCGACCTGCCCTACCGCAAGACCCAACGGGGAGAGTAATGGCCAGTTCACCGGCGTGGTACCGGCTTCGCCGTACCGCTCCAGCAGCCGTGGCCCTGGCTGCGATGCTGTCCCTCTCCGCCTGCGGGGGGGCTGCCAGTACCGACGGGCCGTCGAAGATGGTCAACGCAGAAGCGACCGCCACCCCCGCCGAGACGACATCGGGCGGAAGCACCCTGTCAGCCTCCCCCAGTCCGACCGAGCCCACAGATGCCCCGGGTACCGGTGTTCCAGACCATCTGCTCGTCCCGTCCATGGACATTGACGCCCAGGTGGTTCCGGTGTCGATGGACAACCAGATCCTCTACCCGCCGTCGAACCCATCCCTCGTCGGCTGGTGGAACGCCGGGGCCAAACCAGGGGCCGCGCAAGGCACCGCAATCCTCGTCGCACACTCGGTGCACACCGGCGGCGGCGTGTTCGACAACCTGGACAACCTCGGACGCGGAGACTCCTTCACGGTCGGTACCGCAAAGGGGCAACTGCGCTACACCGTGACCCGCACCATGGTCTTCCACAAGAACGAGTTGCCCCGCCGTGCCGCCAAGCTGTTCCGGCAGACCGGGCCGGGGCGTGTGGTGCTGGTCTCCTGCGATGACTGGGACGGCAAGGTCTGGGAGTCCAACGTGGTCGTCGTCGGCACCCTCGCCAACGGCACCCCCCACTCC
>CAYLOC010000125.1:0-10069 GCA_964385195.1 uncultured Nocardioidaceae bacterium | reverse complement strand
ATAGACGGGCTCGTACAGGCCCGGAGCGACGCCGACGAACCAGATCAGCGGGAGGCGCTGCTCGCAGGCGCGGCGGAGCGCGACGTTCTCCGGGTGATCGGGGTGACTCTCCCACCCCATCTGCTGGAATTGTTGCACAGAGACTGACGCTTGTCGGCCGTCCTCGGTAGTCTGCGGGTAGCACGACTGAGGTGGGTCGAAATCGCTGGGTCGAAGGGGTCGAGATGGACGTATTTGACGTACGCCAGAAATTGATCTCTGACTACCGTGACTTCACTACGGCCTTCGTCGACGTGTCGGACGAGCGAATCAAGCAACATGTTGCCGAGCAGCTGGACCGCGGTGAGCAGTGGCCCGAGCCCTGGCTGTCGCTCAATCCGATGTTTGCCACGGGCGGTTCGATTACGTCGCTGGTGGACGAGGGGCTGCTGCATCCAGAGTGTGATCGGATCTTCCGGCTGAAGCACAGCGTCGACGACCCGGGTCGAGGCACCATTACCCTCCATAAGCACCAACGCGACGCCTTGGAGGTGGCTCAGTCAGACCAAAGCTACGTGCTGACTACCGGTACCGGCTCGGGGAAGTCGTTGGCGTATATGGTGCCGATCGTCGACCGAGTGCTCCGTCAGCCGAAGACCCGCGGCATCAAGGCGATCGTCGTCTACCCGATGAATGCGCTGGCAAACAGTCAGGTCGGTGAGCTGAGCAAGTTCCTGGTCAACGGATACGGCGAGGGACGCGAGCCCGTCACGTTCGAGCGCTACACCGGGCAGGAATCACCGGAGAAGCGCGCCCGGATCCTGGCGAACCCACCAGATATCCTGCTGACCAACTACGTGATGCTCGACCTGGTTCTCACCCGCCCGGAGGAACGACAAAGCCTCGTCCGCGCCGCAGGGGGTCTGCAGTTCCTCGTTCTTGACGAGTTGCACACCTACCGAGGGCGGCAGGGTGCCGACGTGGGCCTGCTGGTACGCCGGGTCCGTGGCGCCTGCCAGTCGCCGCGGATGCAGTGCATCGGGACCTCCGCCACCATGGCGAGCGGCGGCACGATCGCCGAGCAGCGCGCCGAGGTCGCAAAGGTGGCTACCAGGCTCTTCGGCTCCGAAGTGACGGCCGAGCGGGTCATCGGTGAGACGCTGACGCCGGCCACTTCCGGCGTCTCTCGGGACGCATCGGGGCTGAGGGCTCAGGTAGGCGAGAACCCTGCGGCCCTGTCCTATGAGCAGCTATCCGCGTCTCCGCTGGCATCGTGGATCGAGGAGACCTTCGGGTTCCGCGCGGAAGCCGAGACCGGAGCCCTGATCCGGCAGAACCCTACCCGTGTGGAGGCCGACGCTGCACCACAGCTCGCTGAACTGACCGGACGAAGCGTCGACGAGTGCCAGCGTGCGATCCGCGCGACACTGTTGGCCGGATCAAACGCGTTGCACCCCGCGACCAGGCGCCCGCTGTTCGCGTTTCGCCTCCACCAGTTCCTGTCCAAAGGCGACACGGTTTACGTCTCGCTCGGCAGCGAACAGCGGCGCTACATCACCTCCACCTACCAGGTCTCTGTCCCGGGAAGCCGCGACGAGCCGCTGTACCCCCTGGCGTTCTGCCGTGAGTGCGGCCAGGAATACCTCGTCGTGTCTCGCAAGGAAGCACGCGATGGCTCGGTGACCTTCCATGCACGTCGTGACCGCGACGCCAGCGGCGGTGACTTGCCCAACGGCTACCTTTACATCTCCACGCAGATGCCCTGGCCGATCGACCCGGTCATCGAGGCACGACTGCCCGACGCCTGGGTCGAGGACGGCGACGTGGTTCCGTCCAAGCGGAAGTATCTGCCCAAGCGGCTCAGAGTCGACTCGACTGGCCACCAGGTGACATCCGACGCTGGTACCGAAGCGGCGTATGTGCCCACGCCGTTCGCCTTCTGCCTACGCTGCGGGGTCTCCTACGAGCAGACCCGTGGTAGCAGCTTCGCCAAGCTCGCCACCCTCGACCAGGAGGGCCGCAGTTCCGCGGTGTCAGTTGTCAGCGCCAGCATTATGCGTGCCCTGAACGGCTTGCCAGCCGACGAGCTGCCGCACGAGGCCCGCAAACTGCTGACGTTTGTGGACAACCGCCAAGACGCCAGTCTGCAGGCAGGTCACTTCAACGACTTCGCTCAGGTGGCCCAGCTGCGCGGAGCCGTGTACGACGCCGCCCGTCGGACACCTGACGGTCTCACTCACGAAGACATCGCCCACCGAGTTGTGGACAGCCTCGGGCTCGACTTCGCCGGCTACGCCGCCAATCGCGAAGCCGTCTACGCCGCCCGCCAGGGAGCCGAGCGAGCCCTCCGGGACGTGGTGGAGTACCGCTTGTACACCGACCTGCAACGAGGCTGGCGTATCACCATGCCGAATTTGGAACAGGTCGGACTGCTCACGGTGGGCTATGAGTCGTTGGCGCAGATCGCTGGCGACGCAGCGCTGTGGAAGTCAACGTTCCCTGCCTTGCGCGACACGACTCCCGGCCACCGAGAAGAACTCTGCCGCATCGTCCTTGATGAGCTCCGTCGGGTCCTGGCGATCGACGTCGAGTGCCTGACTACGGACGGGTTCGACCGCATCCGTCGACTGTCCGATCAGCATCTCAGCGGGCCATGGTCGCTGCCTCGCAGCGAACTGCCGCCGATGCGCGGCGTTGCCTATCCGCGTCCTGGTGGCAAGGGTCGGCCCCGATGGGAGCTCGCACTGTCGGGTCGAGCGGCGCTGGGGCGCTACCTGCGACAGCGAGGCCAGTTCCCGGCGTACGGCGGCGATATCGACACGGAGGACGCGCAGAAGATCATCGGCGACCTGCTCAAGGTTCTTGCGACCGCGGGGCTGCTGACCGTCGCGGTTCCAACAGAAGAAGGCGGTCCTGGCTACCAGCTGAAGGCGGCGGCGATCCGCTGGATTGCCGGAGACGGCAAGGTGGCCGCATCAGATCCCCTCCGCAAGACCTTGAAAGACGAGAAGGGCCCTCGCGTCAACGAGTTCTTCCGCGCCTTGTACGCCGACCTCGCTCAAGAGCTGCGAGGGCTATACGCCGCCGAACACACCGCACAGGTGAGCCCGCGCGAGCGAGAGCTCCGCGAAGACCGGTTCCGTCGCGCCACTCTTCCGCTGCTGTACTGCTCCCCCACGATGGAACTCGGTGTTGACATTGCCAGCCTCAACGCCGTCGGGCTCCGTAACGTCCCGCCGACTCCAGCGAACTATGCCCAACGCAGTGGCCGAGCCGGGCGGTCCGGCCAGCCTGCACTCGTGGTGACATACTGTGCCGCCGGCAATGCCCACGACCAGTACTACTTCCGGCGGTCGGCAGACATGGTCGCCGGCACGGTTGCCGCTCCCCGACTGGACCTGACCAACGAGGCACTCCTTCGCTCACACGTGCACTCGGTATGGCTCGCTGAGACCGGGCAGAGCTTGCACTCTCGACTGACTGAGATCCTTGACATGTCTGGCGACCCCCCGTCGCTGGGCCTGCTCCCCGACGTGGAGCGGAGCTTGGCCGACGGTGACGCTATCCGCCGTGCCACCCTCCGGTGCCGCGAGCTTACTGCACCTTTGCGATCCGAGCTGGAACGCTCTTCGTGGTGGCACGAGAACTGGGTGGAAGACGTGGTCCGACAGTCCCCGAAGGCCTTCGACGAGGCATGTGAGCGGTGGCGACGTCTCTATCGCGATGCTATGGCCGACCAGGAGGAGCAGAACCGGCTTGTCTTGGACTCCTCTGTCGGTCCGTCTACTCGCAAGGCGGCCGAGAGCAGGCGTCGTCAAGCGGAGGGACAGCTGCGCCTGCTCCGTAATGAGGACTCCGAGGCCGGCTTCTCTGACTTCTACTCCTACCGGTACTTCGCCTCCGAGGGCTTTCTGCCCGGCTATAGCTTCCCGAGACTGCCGCTGGCCGCCTACATTCCGGGCGTCCGACCGGGCACCAACGCCTACGACAGTGGCGATTATCTCCAGCGTCCGCGGTTCTTGGCAATCAACGAGTTCGGCCCGGGGGCGCTCATTTACCATGAGGGCGCCCGCTACGAGGTCGTCCGGGTTCAGGTGCCCATGACCTCGCAGGGCATCGGGACCGTGGCACTGGAGGAGTCCCGCCGGTGTGCGAATTGTGGATACCACCATGTCCGCACCCCGGGAATTGATGTGTGCGAGCACTGCGGGTCCTCTCTGCCACCGCCGCAGGCCGGGCTCATGCACCTGCAGACGGTGTTCACCCGGCGGCGGGAGCGCATCTCCAGCGACGAGGAAGAACGCCGCCGTGCCGGGTTCGAGTTGGAGACCTCCTACCGCTTCAGCGAGCACGGATCCCGGTCTGGCCGGCTCGACGCGGAGGTTCGCCACGGCGACGGCACGCTTGCCGACCTGTCGTACGGCGACACCGCAGTCGTACGCAAGACGAACCTGGGACGCCGGCGCCGCAAAGATTCATCCGACCGGGGCTACTGGCTAGACACAGTGAAAGGCACCTGGCTGACCGAGAAGCAAGCGCTGGACGCCTCGCCAGAAGACGACGCCCTCGAGGACGCGGCCAAGTCCTCGACCAAGCAGAAAGTCATCCCGTACGTCGAGGACACCCGCAACATCGTCGTACTCCGCCTCCGCCAGCAGGTCGATGCGAATGAGGCGACGACGCTGCGCTATGCCCTGGAACGCGGCGTCGAGGCCGCCTTCCAGCTGGAGGACTCCGAACTGTCCAGCGAGGCGCTCCCAGACCCGGACGGGTACGGCCGCATGCTGTTCACCGAAGCCGCGGAAGGCGGGGCCGGAGTGCTCCGCCGTCTACAGACCGAGCCAGACGCGCTCGCTGTCGCGGCACGCGAGGCGCTGCGCATCACACACTTCGACCCGGATACCGGCGCGGACCTGCAGCACGCGGAGGGAGCCTCCGAGCGGTGCGAACGCGCCTGCTACGACTGTCTGTTGTCCTACGGCAACCAGCTCGACCACGAACACATCGACCGGCACGCGGTGAAGGATCTGCTGCGCCGCCTCGCCGACTCCGCGACCGTGACTACCGGCGTTGCGGAGTCGAGGCAAGACAAGGTCGACCGGCTGCTGGCCCAGTGCACCACGAGCCTCGAACAACGCCTCATCGAAACCCTCGCCGAGGGCGACTACCGGCTACCGGACGAAGCGCAAGCCACGCTGAGTGATGTGCGGGTCAAGCCCGACTTCGTGTTCCGCTCCCACAACGGCGCGGTGGCGATCTTCGTCGACGGTCCGATCCACGACGAAGCGGCACCCGCCGAGCGCGACCAAGCCGCCGAAGAGCGACTGTTGGATGCCGGCTGGTCAGTTGTCCGATTCGGCTACCAGGCGGACTGGGGCCAGGTAATCAGACAACGTCCTGACGTGTTCGGCGCCGGAAGAGAGACATGAGCAAGTGACGACCACGACGTACGCCCCAGGAAGCCTGGTCACTGCCCGTGGCCGGGAGTGGGTCGTGCTGCCCGACAGCAGTGACGACTTTCTGAAACTCCGCCCACTCGGCGGGTCCGACGACGACGTTGCCGGAGTGTTGCCCGACATCGAGCAGGTCGCCCAAGCGTCGTTCTCCCCGCCGTCGGTCGACGACCTCGGTGACGAGTTCGGTGCGGGGTTGCTCCGCAGCGCGCTGCAGGTTGGGTTCCGCTCCAGCGCCGGCCCGTTCCGCTCGCTGGCGCAGATCGCCGTCGAGCCTCGCGCGTACCAACTGGTGCCGCTGATGATGGCGGTGCGACAAGATGTCGTACGGCTCCTGATTGCCGACGATGTCGGGATCGGCAAGACGATCGAGGCCGGGCTGATAGCCAAAGAGCTCCTCACGGTCGGTGATGCGACCCGGCTGTCGGTCCTGTGCAGCCCGGCATTGGCCGAACAGTGGCAACGCGAGCTCCGAGAGAAGTTCGGGCTGGAGGCCGAACTGGTGCTGCCGAGCACGGTACGCCGACTTGAACGCGGCCTGATCGGTTCCGAAGCGGTCTTCGAGCACTACCCGGTGACGGTGGTCTCCACCGACTTCATCAAGAGTCCGCGACGCCGCCACGAGTTCCTCCGCACGTGCGGCGACCTGGTCATCGTCGACGAGGCGCACACGTGTGTCTCCAGCGCTACGCAGGGTGGCCGGGCACGCACCCAGCGACACGACCTGGTCCGCGAGATCGCCGCCGACACCTCCCGACACCTGGTCTTGACCACCGCCACCCCCCACAGCGGCGACGAGGAAGCCTTCGAGAACCTGCTCGGCCTGCTCGACCCGGCACTGGCTGACCTCGACCTGGAGAAACCCAAAGACCGCGAACGACTGGCACGGTGTTTCATCCAACGCCGCCGTAGGGACATCCGCAACTACCTGGACGAGGAGACGCCCTTCCCGAAGGACCGGGAGACCAAGGAGGTCTCCTACACCCTCGACAAGGAGTACCGCGCCCTGTTCGACCGGGTCCGCGATTACGCCCGGGAGATGGTCCGTACCGACGAAGGCGGAGTGGCCCGACGGGTGACATGGTGGTCGGCGCTGGCGCTGCTGCGCGCGCTGGCCTCCAGCCCACGCGCGGCGGCGCAGACGCTGCGGACCCGGTCGGCGACCGTCGCCGTCGACAGCGTCGAAGAAGCTGACGCCATCGGACGGGCCATGGTCCTCGACCACGCCGACGACGAGGCTGCCGAGTCCGCCGACTCCACCCCAGGGTCGCTGGCCGACGAGTCCACCGGCACCACGTCCCGCCAGCGCCGTCTCCGCGAGTTCCTCCACGCCGCCGAAGCATTGAGCGGAAAGCCCGACCACAAGATCGCCACGCTCGGCACGGTCGTCAAACAACTCCTGGCCGACGGCTTCGACCCGATCGTGTTCTGCCGGTTCATCGATACCGCCGACTACGTCGCCGATGAGCTCGCCACGATACTGGGAAAGAACGCTACGGTGCGGTCGGTGACGGGCACGCTCCCGCCGGCCGAACGCGTCGACCGCATCGACGAGCTCACCGCCGCCGACGGCCGGCATGTGCTGGTGGCCACCGACTGCTTGTCCGAGGGGGTGAACCTGCAGGAGGCGTTTCAAGCCGTCGTGCATTACGACCTCGCGTGGAACCCGACCCGCCACGAACAGCGGGAAGGCCGGGTGGACCGCTTCGGCCAAACCGCGCAGAAGGTCCGCGCGGTCACCCTCTACGGCAGCGACAACCAGATCGACGGCATCGTCCTCGACGTACTGCTCCGCAAACACGAAGCCATCCGCAAGGCGACCGGAGTGTCGGTCCCGGTACCGGACAACAGCGAGGACGTCGTCAAGGCCCTGATGGAAGGGCTGCTGCTCCGCGGTCGAGAGTCCGAACAGCTCACCCTCGACCTGGACTTCACCGAAGCCAAGGACGAGTTGTACGGCGAATGGGAGAGTGCCGCAGAACGGGAGAGCAAGGCGATCACCAAGTATGCCCAGCACGGCATCAAGCCCGACGAGGTAGCGCGAGAGCTCGCCGAGATCCGCGCGGGGCTGGGCAGCCACGCCCAGGTCCGATCGCTGGTCGAGGACAGCTTGCGGTCCCTGGGCTCGACAGTGCGCGAGGTCGAGGCCGGGTTCACCGCTTCCTTGAGCCAACTGCCGCTAGGCCTGCGGGACGCGTTGCCTCTGGACCGCAACGACCCGTTGCTGTTCAACGACGACCTTCCGGTGGGCCGCGGCGACGCCGTACTGCACCGCATCGACGAGTCGGTGGGGGCCGTCGCGTCCTACGTGCTGGAGGCCGCGCTGGACCGGTCACTCCCGGATGAGCACCGCCCCGCCCGCCGTTGCGGCGTCGTCCGCACCGACGCCGTCCGCACGCGTACCACGCTGCTGTTGCTGCGGTTCCGCTTCCACCTGGTGCTTCCTTCCCGCAACGGCGACCGGACGGATGTGGCCGAGCAGGCGGCGATGCTGGCCTTCGAGGGTGCCCCCGAGCACGCGGCCTGGCTGAATGACGACGACATTCGTGACCTGCTGACCGCCCGAGCCACCGGCAATGTGCCGTTGCCGCAGGCGCAGCAGTTCATCTCCCGAGCCATCGACGGGCTCTCGCAGATCGAGCAAGACATACATGATGAAGGCGATCGGCTCGCCACACAGTTGGCGGAGTCCCACCGTCGGGTGCGTGAGGTCTCGCGCAATGTCAAACGCGGCCTGCGAGTACGAGCGGAACAGCCTGGCGACCTTCTCGGCGTTTACGTGTTCGTACCGCCCGCCGGAGGCGAGCGATGAGCCCCTCGATGACCTCTGCCGCCGTACGTGTCCAAGGCGGTCTGATTCCTGCCGACCTGCTGTCTCGACTGTCCACCGGACGTGACCTCCGTGGCCTCCGGTCAGACGACTATCACTTGGCGGCCGGAGAGACGGTACGTGAGGCCGCGAACCGCTCCTGGGCCTACCTCACCGGGGTTTGGCGTACCTACTCCGAGGCACTGGCCAAGCTGCCGGAGGCCGACCGCGCGACCCGTCTGACACGGGAACGGTGGCTGCTGGTGTTGCTCAACGAACTGGGCTACGGCCGGGTGCCCACCACCCCCTCCGGCGGGCTGAGCGGGGGAGACCGACAGTTTCCGGTCTCGCACGTGTGGGAGCACACCCCGATCCACCTGCTCGGCGCCCGCATCGACCTGGACCGCCGTACTCCGGGAGTCGCGGGTGCTGCCGGCACGTCGCCGCAGTCCATGGTGCAGGAACTGCTTAACCGCACCGACGACTATCTCTGGGCGGTCCTGTCCAACGGCTCCACGTTGCGGCTGCTGCGCGACTCCACGTCACTGGTGGGCTCGGCGTACGTCGAGTTCGACCTGGAGGCGATCTTCGACGGGGAGCAGTTCTCCGACTTCCTGCTGCTCTACGAGCTGTGTCACCAGTCCCGGGTCGAGGTGCGCGACTCCGACGTCGGGCCGCGGTCGTGCTGGCTGGAAGCGTGGCGCGAGGAGTCCATGGAGTCCGGCTCCCGGGCGCTGCAGCAACTCGGCGACGGCGTGGTGGAGGCACTGGAGATCCTCGGCAGAGGATTCCTGACCCATCCCGACAACGCCGACCTGCGGGCGGACCTGGAGGAGTCGAGGCTGTCCATCGTCGACGTCAATCACGCGCTGCTGCGGGTGGTGTACCGGCTGCTGTTCTGCTTCGTTGCCGAGGACCGAGGGGCGCTCCTCGACCCCTCTTCGGAGGCGCAGGCTCGGCAGCGGTACGCCGAGTTCTTCTCCACCGAACGGTTACGGCACACGGCCCACCGCCGTTCCGGTGGCAGGCACGGCGACAAGTGGCAGGCGCTATGCCTGGTCTGGCGAGGCCTCGGCGACGAAGCCGGACTGCCAGCGCTGGGCCTGCCCGGCATCGGCGGGCTGTTCGACCATGGCGAGCTGGACTTCCTGGTGGACTGCCATCTCAGCAACGAGTCTCTGCTGACCGCCGTACGGCGACTATCGGTGATCCGCGAACCCAAGACCGGCTTCCGGCGGTTGGTCGACTACCGCAACCTCGACGCCGAGGAACTCGGCGGCATCTACGAGGAACTGCTGGAGTACGTGCCGGAGTGGAACGCGGCCACCAAGGAGTACCGCCTGGGAACTGCAGCGGGAAGCGCGCGGAAGATGACTGGCTCTTACTACACCCCCACCGCCCTGGTGGACTCGCTGCTGGATACTGCCTTGGACCCGGTGCTCGATGACGCAGAAAAGAACGCCGAGGACCCCGAGGATGCCCTGCTGGCGGTCGCCGTCTGTGACCCAGCCTGCGGATCTGGACACTTCCTTGTCGGCGCGGCCCGACGGATCGCCAAACGTGTCGCCGCCATCCGCACCGGCGACCCCGAACCACCGCCCGAGCAGGTGCGCCTAGCCATGCGTGATGTCGTTGCGCGCTGCATCTACGGCGTGGACGTCAACCCGCTGGCCGCGGAACTGGCCAAGGTGTCGCTGTGGCTGGAGGCGATCGAACCTGGACGGCCGCTGGCGTTCCTCGACGCCCACATCAAGGTCGGTAACGCTCTCCTCGGCACCACCCCCGCCCTCCTGGCCGACGGCATCCCAGACGCGGCGTACAAGCCGAT
>CAYLOC010000124.1:0-10090 GCA_964385195.1 uncultured Nocardioidaceae bacterium | reverse complement strand
GGGGTCAGAGGCCGACGCTGCCCATCATGATGCCGCCGTCGGCGAACACCGACGTCGCGGTGAGATAGCTCGCCTTCCCGGAGGCAAGGAACGCCACCAGGTCGCCGATCTCCTCCGGCTGCGCCATCCGGCCGAGCGGGATCGCGTCGTTGAGCTTCTTCATCTTCGCCGGATCGTCCATCGTGGACTGGTTGATCGGCGTCGCGACGGCGCCGGGGCCGACGTTGACGATGCGGATGCCGTGGTCACCCAGCTCACATCCCGCCGTCCGCGTGAGCATCCGCATGCCGCCCTTGGACACGCAGTAGGCGATGTTGCCGGGCATCGGCCAGTCCTCGTGCACCGAGGAGATGTTGATGATCATGCCGCCGTCACCCTGGGCAATGAACTGCTTGGCCGCGATCTGGCAACCGAAGAACGCGCTTTTGAGGTTGACCGCCATCACCTTGTCGAAGTCGTCCTCGGTGCTGTCGAGCAGCGAGGACCGCGTCTCGATGCCGGCGTTGTTGACCAGGCAGTCCAACCGGCCGAAACTGTCCACCGCGGCGTCGACCATGCGCTGCAGATCAGGGACCTTACTGACGTCGGCCTTGATCCCGACGGCCTTGCCCCCGGCCGCTTCTACCTTGCCGATGAGCTCCTGGGTGTCCTCTTCGTGTGCGATGTAGTCGATCACGACGTTGGCGCCTTCCGCGGCGGCCGCCAGCACGATGGCCGCGCCGATTCCGCTGTTCCCGCCGGTGACGATCAGCGTCTTGTCCTCAAGCAGCATGTTCTCTCCTTCCGGGGCCGCCCCTTCCACGTGCCCGCCCCTTGAACCTAGTACGCCGAGTGTCTGGCCGCTGCCGGGGTCACGACGTCCTAGGCTTCCTGCGTGGACCTGAGTACGTCGACCGTGGCTGTCCTGGCGATCACCGCGTTGGTCGTGGCGGTGGTCGCGCTGGTCGTGGCCCTGGCGGCGTGGCGACGAGCCGGCGTACGACGACCGCACCCGACAACACGCACGGCCCGGCCCGCCGTACCCCGGCGGCGTAAGGGCACCCCGATGTCACCGGAAGACCTCACCGCCGAAGTCCAGGCATTGCAGGCCGAGGTCTCCACATCGCTGCGGCACATGGCCGTCGTACGGTATGACGCCTTCGGAGACATGGGCGGGCACCTCTCCTGGTCGATGGCGCTGCTCGATGATGGCGGGGACGGGCTCGTACTCACCTCGATCCACGGCCGCAGCGACTCCCGCACGTACGCGAAGAACATCTCCGGCTGGTCCTCCAACGCCCAGCTCTCGCCGGAGGAGGAAGAGGCGATCGGCTTCGCCCGACGCTCGGAGGAGTAGAGCGCCGCACACCGGTTACAGGACGTGGCGCAGGTAGCGCATCGGCTCGGCGAGGTAGGCCTTCCAGTTGACCACGAGTTCTAGGTCCTCATAGGACGAGGAGCGTATCCCCCACGGGCCCGTCTCCAGGATCGTCGCGCCCGGAAGCGCGGCCAGCAACGGGGAATGCGTCGCGCACAGCACCTGTGCTCCGCCGTCGGCCAGGTCGTGCAGGGTCGCGACGAGCGCCATCTGGGAGGAGAAGGACAGCGCTGCCTCCGGCTCGTCGAGGCAGTACAACCCCGGCGAGTCGAACCGCGTGCGCAGGATCTCCAGGAACGACTCGCCGTGGCTCAGTTCGTGGAACCTCGGGTCGTCGCTGCCCGGGTTCTCCTCCAGGTAGGTATAGAAGCCGTGCATGGTCTCCGCGCGCAGGAAGAACCCCCAGCGCGCCGCTCCTGCTGACCGCTGCAGTCCCACCCAGCGCCACAGCGGGGACTCCGAGCTGCGCGAGGAATACCGGGCGCCGACGGAGCCGCCCTCCGGCGACAGGCCGAACGCCATCGCGACCGCTTCGACGATCGTGGACTTGCCGGTGGCGTTCTCTCCCACCAGCAACGTCACCCCGGCATTGAGATCGAGCCCGTCGTCGAGGATCTGTCCGACGGCGGGGATCGTCGCGGGCCAGCGTCCACGCTCGGCATGCTCGTTCGGCACCACTCGGCGTACCGGACGTCGATCCCGCAGCCAGGACTCCGCCATGTCCCGCAGCGTAACTCCCCTGCATGCTGCTCGGGCCGCTGTCTGCCCCCGTCGATCCGCCCCAGCCGCCCCGGGGGTGGGCGAGGCAGATACACCGTCGGCCAGGAGGATTTGCCTTGTAAACGGCGCGTTTGCCCCGTCTACAAGGCAAACCCGCGGAGGTGCTGGAGCCAGTCGCGCGCCGCACGGAAATCGGAGTCCGACGTACCGGGCGGGACCTCGGCCACGGCGCCGTCGGCGCGTGGGTAGGAGCCGAGGAACCGTACGTCGGGGCAGGTACGGCGCAGCCCCACCAGCGCCTCCCCCATCCGGGCGTCGGCGACGTGCCCGACCGCGTCGATGGAGAAGCAGTACTGACCGAGCGCCGCGCCGGTCGGCCGGGACTCGATCCGGCTCAGGTCCACACCTCGCGCCGCGAACTGCTCCAGCAGCTCCAGCAGCGCGCCGGGCCGGTTGTGGTGGATGTAGATCACCAGCGACGTCTTGTCCGCCCCGGTGGGGCCCGGGACCGGCCCTGGACGGCCCACGCAGACGAACCTGGTGACGGCCGCGGCATGGTCGGCGATCCGGGTGGCCAGGGTGGCCAGCCGGTAGGTCTCCGCGGCAATCGGCGCGGCGATCGCGGCGTCGTACGGCGAGTCCGCTTCGGCCACCCGCGCGGCCGCATGCGCGGTGGAGGACTCCAGTACCACGTCGGCGTCGGGGAGGTGCACGGCCAGCCAGCGGCGGCACTGCGACTCCGCGTGGGGATGGGTCGCCACCCTCCGTACATCCTCCGGCGCGGTCCCCTTGCGCGCGAGCAGCGCGAACTGGACGTCGACGTGGATCTCGGCGGAGATCATCAGGGGCTCACCGGCCGCGAGCTCGTCCAGCGTGGCCGCCACGCCGCCTTCGACGGAGTTCTCGATCGGCACCACCGCGTAGTCCGCTTCGCCGTCGCGGACCGCGTCCAGCGCCGCCACAACGGAGGCACATGGAATGTGTACGCCGTGCAGCGCAGCCGGCAGCGACCGGAGCGCTGCTTCGGTGAACGTCCCCTGCGGGCCGAGATAGGCGTAGCGGGCAGGGGGCACTCCGGGCATGGCCACCACTGTACGGCTCCGGCCTGCACCGACGGCGCCGTGTCCACGCCAGTCGACGGCGCCGTGTCCACGCCAGTAGATTCGGACCCATGGGTGATGTCTCCGGGGAGCCGGCACCGATCCTGGACCTGGAGTACGCCCGTCTCGACGTCGACCGCGCCGCGCGGACGGGCGACCCCGAGGTGGTGTACGGCGGCGGCAAGTCTCCCGCGCACGTCGTGGACCTGCTCAACCGGCTGCACGAGGCCCACCCGGACCGGGCGGTCCTGGCGACCCGGCTGTCGGAGGAGGCACTTGCACTCGTGCAGCACGACGTTCCCGGAGTGGTCGTCGACGAGGTCGCCAGTGCCTGCACTGTCGGGGAAATCGCCGCCGGCCGCGGACAGGTCACGGTGATCTCGGCCGGCACCTCCGATGCCCCGGTAGCGCGGGAGGCGGCGTTGACCGCGCGGGTGTTCGGAGCCCGGGCCACGGCGATCAACGACGTCGGCGTGGCCGGGCTGCACCGGATCATGTCCGTCCGTGACGACCTCGCCGCCGCCGACTGCCTGATCGTGGTGGCCGGGATGGAAGGTGCCCTGCCGTCGGTGGTCGGCGGGCTGACCGGCGTACCGCTGGTCGCGGTCCCCACCAGCGTCGGCTACGGCGCCTCGCTGGGCGGGGTCGCCGCCCTGCTGGGGATGTTGAACTCCTGCGCCCCCGGCGTCACCGTGGTCAACATCGACAACGGGTTCGGCGCCGGGGTGTTCGCGGCCCGCGTCGCCCGCAACGCTGCTCCCCGTACCGGCACATGATCGGCTGGGTCGACGCGTCCTCCGGCGCCAGCGGCGACATGCTGCTGGCGGCCACCCTCGACGCCGGCGCGAGCGAGGAAGCCGTGCGCGCCGCGGTGTCCGCCGTCAGTCCCGAGTCGATCACGCTGACCACCGAGCAGGTGAGCCGCGGCGGCCTGCGTGCGCGGCGGGCACACGTCGGCGCCCCCGACTCCACCACGCACCGCGGCCTGTCCGACATCAGTGCACTGTTGGACGCCGCACCCATCGACGCGGGCGTGCGCGGGCACGCGACCTCGGTGTTCACCATGCTCGCCACCGCGGAGGCGGATGTACACGGCACCGACCCGGACTCGGTGCACTTCCACGAAGTCGGAGCGCTCGACGCAATCGCCGACATCGTGGGTGTGTGTGCCGCCATGGTCGACCTCGGCCTGGATGAGCTGCATTGCGGACCGGTGGCGGTGGGGTCCGGCTCCGTCGCCGCCGCGCACGGGCGGATGAGTGTGCCCGTGCCCGCGGTCGTGTCGCTGCTGCGCGGAGTCCCGACGTACGCCGGACCGGTGCCACACGAGATGTGTACGCCGACCGGCGCGGCCCTGCTGCGGCACTGGGTCACCGCCTGGGGGCCACAGCCGCCGATGCGGGTCCGGGCGACCGGCACCGGAGCGGGCGCACGAGATCTCAACGGACAGGCCAACGCCCTGCGGCTGTTCGTCGGTGACGCGGCCGAGGAGGGATCGGGCCCGGACCCGACAGCGGCGGTCGTGCTGGAGGCGAACGTCGACGACCTCGACCCGCGGCTGTGGCCGCAGGTGCTGCACCACCTGCTCGACGCGGGCGCCTCGGACGCATGGCTGGTGCCGATCCTGATGAAGAAGGGCCGCCCCGCCCACACCCTGTCGGTGCTGGTGGCACCGGACCGCACCGCCGCCGTACGCCGGGTGGTCTTCACCGAGACGACGTCGCTGGGACTGCGAGAGCGCGCGGTCACCAAACGGGAACTGGACCGCGACACCCGTACCGTCGACGTCGACGGCCAACCGGTCACGGTCAAGCTCGGCTACCTCGACGGCCGGCTGGTCAACGCCCAGCCGGAGTACGACGACGTCGCCCGGGCGGCCCGACTCCTCGGCCGTCCGGAGAAGGTGCTGCTCGCCGACGCGGTGGCCGCCGCCCATGCGTCCGTGCCCACCGCCCGATAGACTCCACGCGCACTCGACCGCAAACCCTGGGAAGCGTATGTCCTGGCACTTGATCGCCATCTCCTTCGGTCTGATCTTCCTCGTTGAGCTTCCCGACAAGACCTTCGTCGCCTCGTTGGTGTTGTCGACCCGGTACCGGCCGCTCCCGGTGTGGATCGGGGTCGGGCTCGCTTTCGGGGTGCAGTGTGCAGTGGCGGTGGTCGCCGGCCAGGCGGTGTCGTTCCTGCCCGAGTGGGTGGTGAAAGGCCTGAGTACGGCGATGTTCCTCGTGGGCGCCATCGTGTTGTTCTGGACCGCGCCGCACGCGGACAAGGACCAGGAGGAGGCGACGGGGGAGTTCGAGCAGAAGGCGTCCGCCCAGCGGCGCGGCTGGTGGGGCGTCGCCGTCGCGTCGTTCCTGTTGATCTTCGTCGCCGAGTGGGGCGACCTCAGTCAGATCCTGTCGATCAACCTGGTCGCGAAGTTCCAGCACCCGGTGTCGGTCTTCATCGGCTCCTGGGCAGCGCTGTTGACCGTGTCCGGTCTCGCGGTGGTGATCGGGCAGGTGCTCCTGCGGCACCTGCGGCTGTCACTGCTGCACTACATCGCCGGTTGCGTCTGCCTGGGCTTCGTCGGGTTCGGCGTCTACGAGCTGGTGACCGGCACCACGATCGGCGCCTGATCCCCGAGTTGTCAGAAGCTCAACACGCTATAGCGGGTTCCACTTCTGACAAGTCGGGCGGGCGCTTAGGGTCGAGGACATGACGACACCGAACGGCGCGAACGGCGCGAACAGCGAGGTCGGACAGTTGCAGACGGTGATGCTGCACCGGCCCGGACCGGAGCTACGACGCCTGACGCCGCGGAACAACGACAGCCTGCTTTTCGACGGGATTCCGTGGGTCGGCCGGGCGCAAGAGGAGCACGACGCGTTCGCGGACGCGCTGCGGGGACGCGAGGTGGAGGTGCTCTATCTCGTCGACCTGCTGACCGAGACCCTGGGCCAGGAGGCGGCCCGTAACCAGGCAGTGACCCAGGTCACCTCCGGGCTGCGGCTGGGCGACACCCTCCGGGACTATCTCCGTACGCACTTAGCCGGCCTGTCTCCCGAGGAGCTGGCGCAGATCCTGACCGCAGGGTTGCGCAACGACGAGGTCCGTGGCGGGTTCGGGCCGGTGACCGCCTTGTTGTCCCCGGAGGACTTCGTCATCGACCCGCTGCCGAACCTGCTGTTCACCCGCGACTCCTCGGTGTGGATCGGGGCCAGCGTCGCCGTCACCAGCCTGGCGATGGCGGCACGAGCCCGGGAGACCCAGCTCACCGAGTTGATCTACTCCTTCCACCCGCGGTTCGCCGAGACCGCACAGGTCTACGGCTGGCGCAGCGAGCACCTGGAGGGTGGGGACGTCCTCCTGCTCGCGCCGGGCGTGGTCGCGGTCGGGGTGGGTGAGCGTACGACGCCGGCGGGGGCGGAGCGGTTCGCGCGGCGGCTGTTCTCCGACGGGCTTGCCCACACCATCCTCGCCGTACCGATCGCCCAGGAGCGGGCCAGCATGCACTTGGACACCGTGTGCACGATGGTCGACGTCGACGCCATCGTGATGTACCCCAACATCGCCGACACGCTGTCCGCGCACCGGCTCACCATGCAGGAGGCGCATGAGGACGAACAGCGCATCCGGTTGGACATCGGGCCCGCAGAGCCGTTCCTGGTCGCCGCGGCCAAGGCCATGGGCATCGACACGCTCCGGCGGATCGACACCGGGCTGGACCCGGTCACCGCCGAACGGGAGCAGTGGGACGACGGGAACAACACGCTGGCCGTCGCCCCGCGGGTCGCAGTCGGCTATGAGCGCAACGTGGAGACGAACGCCCGGCTGGCCGAGGCAGGCATCGAGGTGATCGAGATCGCAGGCTCCGAGCTCGGATCGGGCCGCGGCGGGCCCCGGTGCATGTCCTGCCCGATCGACCGGGCGCCGCTACCGGAGTGAGCGGTCCAGAAGGTGGCCGGAGGCTGGAAGGCACTGAACTGAAAGGCCCTGGACTGGAAGGCCCGGCCGTTACTGACGGGGGAAACAGCAACGACCGGGCTAGTTGAACTTTATAACAGCCGCTTGGCGCAAACAACCTGACCCGTCATATCGGATCAATGCACAGTAATCTGCCGGTTCATCAATCCCCGGCGGGCGGAGCGCTGCGCCTCCTCCAGCGGTGTCTCGTCGGCGAGCGCCTCCGTGAGACGTTCGGCGAACGCGGTGGCTGGTTCCTCCAGCGCTTCTGCCCCGGTGCCGACCGGGAGATCCCATACCGGGACCAGCAGCCCGTGGGCACGGAACGACCCGACAAGCCGTGATCCCTCGACCAGGCCGTCCGCGCCGGACGCATGCAGGCGGGCGAGTGCGGTCAGCGCCGTCTCCTCGTCCTGCGGAAGCACCCACCGCAGGTGCTCCTTGGTGCCGACCGATGTCCAGTAGGCCGCGTCCACGTTGGTCAGGCGCGCAGTCGGGTCGGCAGCCTCGTTGAGCTGCTCCAGGCTCGCGGCAAGCGAGCCATCGGGGTCGTCCACGCCGTCGAACCAGAAGTCGAACCCGTCCAGCACGGTGACCTCGAACCCGGCGTCGGCGTCGACCAGGTCCTGCAGGCGGTCTCCGGGACCGGACAGTCCCGGCATCACGACGCTCTCCCCGGGCTCGGCATCCAGCCCGCGTTGCAGCGCCTCGGCGAAGTCGCGGCTGGCATCGCCGGACTGGTGGGCGACCTGCAGCGCGAACCACACCTCGCCGTCGTTGCGTTTCAGTGCCGGTGCCAGACCGGGGAGCACGGTCGCAGCCAGGACCGGCGTGTCGTCGCCCCGCAGCCGCACCCGGCCGTGGCCGGCTGGCACGAACTCCCGCAGCGCGACCCAGTCACACTCTCCGGGGAGCCCCTCGAACGTCCGGGAAATGTACGGCGGGGCGCCGGACGCGCTGCCGTGGCAGTTCTTGTACCGCCGACCTGATCCGCACGGACACGGCTGGCGGGGGCCGACCTCGCCGTCGGCGACTTCACGGCGCGCAGCGCGCGCTGCGCGTGACTTGCGTCCCATGGGCAGTCAGGATAGGTGACGCCGCAACACCCCGTAGACGGTGTTGCCGTGGGTGCCCTCGTGCACCCCCCAGGAATGTGCCAGCGTCCCCACGATCGTCAGCCCTCGTCCCTTGGGCGCCATCGGCGGCGGGTTGAGTAGCGTCGGGAGGGTGACCGAGCCGCCGTCGGAGACCGCGACCCGGACGGACTCGGAGTCGATGTCCAAGGCGACTTCCAGGCCGCCGCTGGGGAGGGGCTCGGCGTACCGCAGGGCGTTGCCGACCAACTCGCTGACGACGATCCGTGCGTCGTCGATCGTGCGCTGCGTGGCCCCGTGCCGACGCAACTCGACGGTGACGTCGGTGCGCGCCGTGCGGGCGGAGGAAGGAGCGAACGGGACGGTCCAGGAGACGTGGTGACCGTCGATCGACGTAGCCGACGGATAGACCGCCTCCAAAGCGCTCACCTGGTAACTGTCCCGATTCGGGGGCGTTTGCGCAAGAGCCAGAAGGTTGTATCTCTAAGAGCGAGACACAATTATTGCGCCGGGCCGGCTCCGCTCATGGCCCAGCCGGGGTAGTCGGTGATCACCCCGTCGACCGATAACTCGGCGCACAACCGCAGGTCGCTGTCGGAGTTCACCACCCAGACGTGCACCTCATGACCGGCGGTATGCGCCCGCTCCACGTAACCGGGGTCGTCCCGCAGCGCCCGGATCGAGGGGCCGGCAACGCTGGCCCCCAACGGCAGGCTGCCGTCCCGCCGGCGGGTGGGGATGCGTTTCATCAAAAAGACCGTCTCCAGGCGCGGTGCCAGCTCCAGACAGCGTCGGAGACTGAGCCAGGACTTGCTCATCACCCGCGCGGGGGACGCCGTACCGCCGCGGGGCCGGGCCCATCCGAAGTGGTCCAGTGTCTCCACGAGCCGCCGCTCGACCAGCCCCGCGTACCGGGTGGGGTGCTTGGTCTCGATCGCCACTTCCACCGGGCGCCCCCAGTCGTGGATGACCCCGAGCAGACGCTGGAGGGTGACGACACCCTCCCCAGGAACCACCTCCGGCGCATCGCCGTTCTGCTTCCAGGAGGAGAAGTCCAGCGACTCCAGTTCGTCCAGAGCCAGTTCGGACACCACCCCGCGTCCGTTGCTGGTCCGCTCCACCCGGCGGTCGTGCACGCACACCAGGTGTCCGTCTGCGGTGAGGCGTACGTCGCACTCCACACCGTCCGCGCCCTCCTCCAGCGCCCGCTGGTACGCCGTCAGCGTGTGCTCGGCGTGGGACGAGCTCGCGCCCCGGTGCCCGATCACCAACGGCCGTCCCAGCGGTAGCCGCCAGGAGGAGGCGCCGGCGCCAGCGGGCCGGGGCCGGCCGTGCTCCGTGCGACGCCCGCGCGGCGCCTTCCACGTCATGGTGGGGGATTCACCCGCCAGGTGCGGATCGCGACCAGTGCCGTGGCCAACCCCACGGCAACGATGACGAACCCGACTCCGCCGACAAGGGTCCCCACCAGCGCCAGATGAGCGGCGTCGCGCACCCCGGACACTCCGGTGGAGGCACCGCCCACGCTCAGCCCCACGATGACCACGGCCGCGCCCAGCAGCGTCACCACGAGCCCGGTCACTTCCAAGACGTCGACGCTGCCCCGGGTACTCCGCCGCCCGCGCCACGCCCACAGGACCAGCGCGGCGACGGCGACCACCGCAGCGACGACCACTCCTACCGTGGTCACCACGTCACTGGTACGGGCGCTGTCCACGCTGACCCCGTCTCCCCAGGTGAGAGCGGCGAAGACACCGCGCCGCATGGAGAACGCCCAGGCGGCATAGGCCAGGCAGATCACCGCCGCGACCCCGAGCAGGATCGACGCCGAGGCAGAGGCGCGCTTGGCCGCCGGCGTGGGAGCCGAACCG
>CAYLOC010000123.1:0-10139 GCA_964385195.1 uncultured Nocardioidaceae bacterium | reverse complement strand
CGGACCAGCGCGTGCAGGCCGGCAGCGATCCCGCCGACCGGGAGATCCGGTGCTTGCTGGTGCAGTACGTCGAGGAGGCGGTCCCGCCGACGTCGGTAGGCCAGCCGGCACCGTCGTACGTGCCGGTCGTAGTCGCCACCGGTGAGCAGCTCGGCAAGCGTGAGCTGGTCGATGACGCTGGTGTGGGTGTCGGCCAGCCGCTTGGCGTCGGTCACGGGGGACACCAGCGCGGGCGGCAGCACCAGCCACCCCAGTCGCAGGCCGGGCGCCAGGGTCTTGCTTGCGGTTCCGGCGTAGGCCACCTGGTCCGGGGCGAGCGCCTGCAATGCGCCCACCGGATGCCGGTCGTAGCGGAACTCCCCGTCGTAGTCGTCCTCGATCACGAGCCCTCCGGTGCGCTTGGCCCACTCCACGACCTCGGTACGCCGGTGCGGAGCCAGCGCCATGCCCAGCGGGAACTGGTGGGCGGGGGTCAGCACCGCGGCGGCGGACCCGTCGAGTGCCTCGGCAACCGCTCCCGCCTCGTCGACCGGCACCGGTGTCACGTGCAGGCCGGCGGCGGTGACGACGTCTCGGTGTCGTTGGTGCCCGTACGCCTCCATGCCGACCCGGTGGGCGCCGCGGCCGCGCAGCACGGCCGTGAGCAGGCTGAGTCCCTGGACGAAGCCGGAGCAGACCACCACCCGGTCGGGGGAGGCGTGCACGCCGCGGGCGCGGGCAAGATACTCCGCGAGTGCTTGGCGTAACACCGGCAGGCCGCGCGGGTCGCCGTATCCGAAGACATCCGCTGGAGCCGAGTTGAGGCCTCGACGGGTGGCGGCCAGCCAGGCCGACCGGGGAAACGCCGTCAAGGTAGGGAACCCGGCGCGCAGGTCGTAACAAGGGGTGGGAGCAGCCGGCGCTGGTGACGTGACCGGCGCTTCGCGGGCCGGTGCGTCGTCGGCTCCCGGCTCGGCGCCAGCGAGTGGTCGTGCCGCCACGTGCGTACCGGCGCCCACGCGTGCGGTCAGCCACCCCTCGGCCACCAGCTGGTTGTATGCGTCGGCGACCGTGTTGCGGGCGAGGCGCAGATCCGTGGCCAGGGCACGTGAGGACGGCAACCGCGTCCCGGCCGTCAACCGCCCGGAGCGGATCGCCTCGCGCAATGACTCTTCCAGCCCTTTCCGGACCAGCCCCTTCCGGCGACCGGACGCCGGAAGGTCCAGGTGCAGGTCGAGACCCGGAATGGCCCATTCTTCCTTCATTGAATTGGACCTTACCTCTGGGCCGATCCGTTGGTAGTTTCAAGCCATGACGGAAACCATCACCCCTCCGACCGGCACGGAGATTCCGGTGCGGCTGGACGTCGATGCCCATGCCACGACGTTCGCGCAAGCGATGGCCCACCTCGACCACGCCGCGACCAGCGAGCTGGACCGGGTTGCGCTCGATCCGGGCCTGCGGGACTTGCTCCGGGCGCGCGCGTCGCAGATCAACGGATGCGCCTACTGCCTGGACATGCACACCAAGGACGCCCGGGCCGCCGGTGAGACCGAGCAGCGGCTGTACGCGCTTCCTGTCTGGCGGGAGACGCCGTTCTTCACCGACCGGGAGAGGGCGGCCCTGGCGTTCACGGAGGCGGTGACGCGGTGCGCCGACGGCCACGTCCCCCAGTCGGCGTACGACGAGGTGGCGGCCCGGTTCTCCGCTGACGAAGTCGCTGCGTTGGTTGCGCTGATCGTCACGATCAACGCCTGGAACGCTATCGGCGTGGCCACCCGCGCTTGGCAACCAGGCTCCTACCGACCATGACTCCCAGCCCGCGCGATGTCGCACACCGCTACTTCGACGCATGGCGGACCAAGGACATGGACGCCTACCGTGCCTTGCTCGCCGATGGCGTCGACTTCGCCGGCCCGTTCGGTGCCGCGCACGGCATCGACGAGTGCGTCGCAGGCATGCGGCGACTGGCGGGAGGTACCACCGGCATCGACGTGCAGAAGATGCTCGCGGATGACACCGACGTCATCAGCTGGTTCGACCTGCATACGACCGATGCGACGTTTGTCGTCGCGAACTGGACCCATGTCGAGGACGGCAGGATCACCCGCATCCGCGTGACGTTCGACCCGCGCCCTGCCCGGTGAGGAAGCTCATCCACTCGCCTCACCCGGCGAGAACCAGGTCTGTCACGGCTCGCTCTCGTACCCACCGGTAGGGGATGCGCACCACCCGGAACCGCCGTGACTGGTTCGCCGAACCCGGATCCACGGGGCCGGCCCGGCGGCGTATCGGAGGGCGCGCCCCCGGGAGTGACGGAGGCGGGCTGCAATAGCGGTGCCCCGTCGGTGTCGTGGTCTCGATTGCCCACGGCGCTGCAGCGGATGGCTGCGCATTCCAGCCCGGCGCGGTCTTGGCATCGTTGCAGGCGGCGCACAAGCCTTGTCCGTTCTCGATGGAGGTAGGACCACCCTCGGCGGCCGATCGGACGTGATCCGCATGGCGGATCGGGGCATCGCACCACGGGGTGCGGCAGGTCTGGTCCCGGACGATCAGCGCCTTCCGGAGCCGTTCAGGAAACTCACGACGGGTGGACTCCAACGCCATCAGGGACCCCTCCGTGGGGCCCGCGGCGAGCGCGTCGATGCCGACGGTGAGGACGACTTCGATGTCGCTGGGGTCAGCGGTTGACCGGCCGGTCAACCGGGCTGCAAGCTCGTCGGCCATGATCTGGCCGCGACTGCGCGGATCACCCGACGCCTTCGCCGAGTCGGCATGACGGGTCAGCGCGGTGTACGCGGCAACCCCGTCCTTGACCGGAAGAAGTCCCGTGAGGTAGGTCATCGTGTCCGGCGCCGGTCGCAGCGAGACGTGACGGTCCGCTGCTGCCCTGCTACTCCGTCGCAGCGTCGCGGCTGGGTCAAGCAGGTACGCCTGCTTGCGGGCCTCGTCAGCCGTACGTCGGTCGCCGTACCCTGACAACCGCGGGCCGATCTCGGCGTCGACCGTGGCTCGATCTGCGCTGGACAGGCACGCGGTCTCACGAGCGACCAGCGTGGCCCGCCATTCGGAGATGTCACCCCGTTCCAGAGCCGCCAGTGTCTGGGGAAGCTCGTTCACCAACGCAGTGGCGAGCCCCAGGTGCCGGGCGCCCTTGACCGGTGAGTCGTGCCGCGCCAACCCCACCTGGGAGGCAATCCCGCGCTCCTGCTCATGGCGGCGCACTCCGGCGCGCCGTTGACGCGTTCGCTGTGAACACCTGAGTGCCTCCGTCAGCCGTGCTTGCCGTGCCGCGGCCGCAGCCTTGAGACGCTCCAAGGCTTCCATCTCATCGATACGTGCCGCGTCGTCGTCCACCAGGACGGCGTTACCCAGGTGGCGCAGCCAGCCCCTCGCCTCGGTCGCCACGTCCGGGCGGGACGGCGCGGAATCCCGTGTATCGAACATAGTGTCGATTCTAGTACACACTGCCGACGACGGGTAGTGAATTTCGTGGAATGCGGAGCGGGTTCACCCAGCCGCAGCGGCTGCTGACTGGCGCCTCCACATCGTCAAGACCACCGCCAGCACGAATACCTGCAGGGGCAGCGCCAGCCCCGGGAGCTCCGCCGTCGCATCAGCCTTCCATGCGCTGACGCGTTTGATCACGCCCGCCTCCCGCCCGTCGACCATCAGCGCCTGGTCCCACGTCCAAAACGACACGCGCCGGAACTCATAGAGTGTCCCGTCCGCGTGCACGCTCCACCGCCGGCGCCCGACCCGCTCCGCGGTCGCCACCGGTGTCTCATCATCGGCGACGAGCGCGTACGTGTTTCCCCACATGTTCGAACGCAGGTCATAGTCGCGGCCGTCCAGGCTGAAGTGGCCACCTGCGCTCCACGACTTCGGACTGAACGTCGTCAACGGTTGTCCATCCAGGCTGATCCGGTACGAGTACCCCCACCAGCGGATCCGCTCTGCCCGAAGCATGCCGGGCATTGTTCCACACGCCGCCAGCTACCCGGCCACGGTCCTGGGGTTCCGCGGTGAGTAACTGTGAGCAGGCGCGTGCTACTCGCCGACCGACCCGTCGGCGAGTTCGCGGGCGATGTCGAGGTGGCCGGCGTGCCGCGCGTACTCCTGCAACACGTGGAACAGGATCCACTCCAGCCGGGGAGCCGTGTCCTGGGACGCGAACCGGCCGCCGACACCTGCACGCTGGTCCGAGTCGGCCGCCTCGACGATCTCCCGGGTACGCCGACCGGTGTGTTGCAGCGCTGCGACCAGCTCCGCGAGTGTTTCATCCGCCTCGACGTACCAGCCCTGTTCCGGGTCGTCGTCGACATGGTCACCCCATGGCCGCGAGACGTGTGCGGCCGCGAATCCCCACTGCAACCACCGTCGCTCCATGAACAACAGGTGCTTCACCAGCTGGATCGGCGTCCATCCCGACGGCACCCGACTCCGGTGCAACTCATCCTCGGGCAGACCGTCGACCTTCGCGATAACGACGGAGCGGTAGAAGTCGAGATAGTCCAGGAACCGGGTCTTGGTGTCGGTGTACGGCGAGGCCGGCTCCGGAAACGGCACGCTCATGCTTCCAACCTAACCGCGGCCCACACCCTGGGCCACAAACCGGATGGCCGACCGGGGTAGCAGGCGCTCGGGGAACCCCCGGTGCCAGACTGGCGCAGTGCGATTCGTGATCTACGGTGCAGGCGGGGTCGGCGGTGTGGTCGGGGCGCGGCTGCACCAGGCGGGGTACGACGTCACGCTGATCGCCCGCGGCTCCCACTACCAGGAGATGGTCGACCACGGGCTCACGGTGCAGGACCCGGACGGGGAGCAGCGACTCAGGTTGAGCGTGGTCGACCACCCGGGCCGAGTCGACTGGGGGCCGGACGACGCGTGCCTGGTCGCCGTACAAAGCCAGCACACGCCGGGCGTTGCTGCGGACCTCGCGCTGACGGCGCCGATCGACACCCCCGTGGTGTGTCTGCAGAACGGCGTGGGAAACGAACCCGAGCTGCTCCGGCGATTCCCGCGCGTGTACGCCGTGCCGGTCGCGTGCCCGACCGCGCGGCTGCGGCCGGGCGTGGTCACTGCGTACTGCGCCCCGGTCACGGGGATCCTCGACGTCGGCTGCTACCCACGGGGCGTCGACGCCGTGGCTACGGAGGTGTCCTCCGCCTTCGCCGAATCCGGGTTCGAGTCCCGCGCCGTGGACGACGTGGCCCGGTGGAAGTGGCGCAAGCTGGTGACGAACCTCGGCAACGCCGTAGAAGCAGTGTGCGGACCTGAAGCCCGCCCGGGGCCGATCGGACAACGGGCCACCGCCGAAGGGGAGGCGTGTCTTGCGGCAGCAGGCATCGACGCAGCGTCCGCCGAGGAGGACCGAACCCGCCGCGGCGACCTGCTCCACCGGCATCCGGTCGGCGGCGCGAGCCGCCCCGGAGGGTCCACCTGGCAGAGCCTGACCAGGCAGAGCCTGACCAGGCAGGGCTCGACCGGGCAGGGCTTGACCAGGCAGGGCCTGACCCGGCGGGGCGGCACCGTGGAGACTGACTACCTCAACGGCGAGGTCGTCCTGCTCGGGCGACTGCACGGCGTACCGACACCGGTGAACACGTTGCTCCAACGTCTCGTGCACCACCTGCTGGCGACAGGTGGTCGAGCGGGGAGCATTCCCCCGGAGGAGTTCGAGGCGATGCTGGACGCGGCCGCGGGCCCGGGGTAGGCGAGGCAGATACCCCCATTACAAGGAGGATTTGCCTTGTAAACGGCGCGTTTGCCCCGTCTACAAGGCAAACGCACCGGGGGCGGGCGGTCGTTACGTCAGGATTCGTCGAGGGTGGCGGCGAGGGCGGCGGCGATCTCACCGACCTGCTCGTCGGTCATGACGAACGCCGGGGACACCTGGATGGCGCCGGCGCCGACCGGGCGGGTGACGACGCCGTGCCCGCGCAGCGCCTTCGCGAATCCGGCCGCCGCGCCGGGGTCGGCGAGCTGGACGGCCGCCACCGCCCCGACGCCGGACCGGACCTCCTCCACGCGCGGGTGGTCGGCCAGCGGCGCCAGCGTCTTGGTCAGCGTCGACTCCAGGCGGGCCGCCTCGTCCAGCAGGCCCTCGCGCTCGATCAGCTCCAGGTTCGCCAGCGCCACCGCCGCGGCCGTGGCGTGCCCGGAGTAGGTGTAGCCGTGCCGCCACCACACCCCGGCGTCGGGTTGGAAGAACGGTTCGGCCAGCCGCGGGGCGATCACCACCGCTCCCATCGGCAGGTAGCCGCTGGTCAGCCCCTTCGCGGTCACGATCATGTCCGGCTCCAGCTCGAACCGGCCGCTGGCGAACCACGTCCCGCCGATCCGCCCGAACCCCGACACGACCTCGTCGGCCACGAACAGCACGTCGTAGTCCCGGCACACCTGCCGGACCGAGGCCAGGTAGCCCTCGGGCGGCGGGTAGATGCCGCCGGACCCGATCACCGGCTCGCAGAAGAACGCGGCCACCCGGTCCGCCCCCAACCGCTCGATCGTGGCGCGCAGGTCGTCCGCGCTGTCCCACTGCACCGTCGCGGCGTCGGGGACCAGCTCGCCGTACCCCTCCTTGTTGCCGTCGATGCCGGCCAGCGCCGTCCCGGCGTAGTGCATACCGTGGTAGGCCTTCGTCCGCCCGATGACCACGGTGCGGGAGGGCTGCCCGACCTCGTGCCAGTACCGCCGCGCCAGCTTCGCGGCGGTGTCGATGCCGTCGGAGCCACCGGAGGTGAAGAACACCTTGCTCCCCGGCACCGGAGCGATCGCGCTGATCCGCTCCGCCAGCAGCGTCGTGGGCAGCGTCGCGAAGTCACCGAAGTTGCTGTACGCCGCGACCGTGCGCATCTGGTCCGCCGCCGCCTCGGCGAGCTCGCTGCGGCCGTGGCCGACGTTGGTGTACCACAGGCCGGCGGTCGCGTCGAGGTAGCGGTTCCCGGAGGCGTCGTAGACATGCACCCCCTCCCCACGCGCGATGGTGAACTCGCCGTCGCGTGCGACGGCTCCCATGTCAGCGAACGGATGCCACAGTGCTCCCATGCCCCCCACCCTAGGGCGGCAGGCTCCGGGGTTCGCTCGGCGGTCACCCTCCGCCCCGCCCACATGCCAGAATGTCGGGGTGACCCCGTCCCCGGCCCGCCGCGACATCGTGCTGCTCGGCTCCACCGGCTCCATCGGCACCCAGGCGCTGGACGTCGTCCGCGCCAACCCGGAGCGGTTCCGGGTGGTCGCGCTGTCCGCCGG
Organism: uncultured Nocardioidaceae bacterium; assembly: GCA_964385195.1. Classification (GTDB taxonomy): domain Bacteria; phylum Actinomycetota; class Actinomycetes; order Propionibacteriales; family Nocardioidaceae; genus CAYLOC01. The sequence goes on along the minus strand of CAYLOC010000123.1, from coordinate 2,906 downwards.
GGGAGGGCAGCCCCGGCTGCTGGCCGAGCAGGCGCTGGAGTTCGGCGTCGAGCACGTCGCCGTCGCCCGGGGCACCTGCGTGCAAGACGTCCAGCTCGCCTTGTACGCCGAGGCGCAACGGCACGGCTACCACCACGGCGACTTCCCCCTTCCCCGGCTGCACGGCGGGCCGGACGCCTCCAGCGAGGTCGCGGCCCTGCCGTGTGACGTCGTGCTCAACGGCATCACCGGCGCGGTCGGCCTGCGGCCCACCCTCGCGGCGCTGGCGGCCGGGTCGACCCTGGCTCTGGCGAACAAGGAGTCGCTGATCATCGGCGGCGAGGTCGTCACCTCCGCGGCCCGCCCCGGTCAGATCGTCCCGGTCGACTCCGAGCACTCGGCGCTGGCGCAGTGCCTGCGTGGAGGGAGCGCGGAGGAGGTACGCCGGCTGGTGATCACCGCCAGCGGCGGCCCGTTCCGCGGCCGCACCCGTGACCAGATGCGTGACGTCACCCCCGAGGAGGCGATGAAGCACCCGACCTGGGACATGGGTCCGATGGTCACCACCAACTCCTCCACCCTGGTCAACAAGGGCCTGGAGGTGATCGAGGCGCACCTGTTGTTCGACATCGGCTTCGACCGGATCCGGGTCGTGGTCCACCCCCAGTCCCAGATCCACTCCATGGTGGAGTTCGTGGACGGGTCGACCCTGGCGCAGGTGTCCCCTCCGGACATGCGGCTGCCGATCAGCCTCGGCCTGTCCTGGCCGGACCGGGTCCCCGACGCCGCCGCGGCGGTCGACTGGACGACCGCGCAGAGCTGGACGTTCGAGCCCGTCGACGGCGACGCGTTCCCGCTGCTGCCGCTCGCGGTTTCGGCCGGGAAGCAGGGTGGCGTGGCACCGGCCGTCTATAACGCCGCCAACGAGACCGCGGTCCAGGCGTTCTGGGAGGGACGGCTCGGGTACCTGGGGATCGCCGACACGGTGGCAGGGGTGCTCGGGGACCCCGACGTACCCTTGAGTGCAGGTCCGCTGACCGTCGAGGATGTGCTGGCGGCGGACGCGTGGGCCCGTGACCGTGCCCTGCAAACCGTCGAGTCCACCGTCGCAGGAGGTTCCGGGTCGTGAGCGCGCTGGCCTACACCATCGGGGTGGTGTTGTTCGCGCTGGGCCTGCTGGTCTCGATCGTCCTGCACGAGGTCGGCCACATGGTGTCCGCGAAGCTGTTCGGGGTCAAGGTCACCCAGTTCTTCGTCGGGTTCGGCAAGACGCTGTGGTCGACCAGGAAGGGGGAGACCGAGTACGGCGTGAAGGCGTTCCCCGTGGGCGGGTTCGTCAAGATCATCGGGATGCTGCCGCCGGAACGGCGCCGCGAGGGCCCGGACCGGAAACGCGGGTACTGGGGCAAGGTGATCGCCGAGGCCCGCGCAGCAGATCACCAGGAGGTCTCCCTGGAGGACCAGCACCGCGTCTTCTACGCCCTGCCGAGCTGGAAGAAGCTCATCGTGATGCTCTGCGGCCCGGCGACGAACATGGCGCTGGCGGTGGTGATCCTCGGGATCGTGTTCGTGGCGATCGGGGTCGTCCAGCCGACACTCACGATCAACCGTGTCTCCGACTGTGTGATTCCGGCCAGTCAGCAGGGCCGCCCGTGCCAGCCCGCTGACCCCGTCTCACCCGCACGTCAGGCGGGGATCCACGTCGGCGACCGGATCGTGTCGGTCAACGGGACCCCGATGAAAAGCTGGGACCAGCTGGCATCGGCCATCGAGAACCACGCCCACCAGACCATGACGCTCGTGGTCGAGCGGGACGGACAGCAGGTGCGTCTGACGGCCACCCCGACCGTCAACCAGATCGTGACCACCGGGACGAGCGGGGAGAGCTTCTCCCGGTCCGGCTTCCTCGGGGTCTCGCCCACCCAGGTCCGGCAACGGCAGGGCGTCGGCTATGTCTTCTCGACCATCGGTGACTACACGGTCCGCACCGGCCAGGCGCTCGCGCATCTCCCCAGCAAGATGGTAGGCGTCGCGAAGGCCGCGGCAGGGTTGAAGCCACGGAGCCAGGAGAGCCCGATGAGTGTCGTCGGTGCGACCCGGCTCGCCGGCGACGTCGCCGCACAACAGCAGGTCAGCGTGGTGGACAAGGTGGCGTTCGCGCTGTCCCTGCTGGGACTCGTCAATCTGTTCGTCGCGTTGTTCAACTTCATCCCGCTGCTCCCGCTGGACGGCGGGCACATGGCTGGCGGGGTCTACGAGGCCGTGCGCCGTGCCTGGGCCAGGGTACGGCGACGTCCCGACCCCGGGTATGCCGACGTCGCGAAGATGCTGCCGGTGGCCTACACGGTCGCAGCGGTGCTGATCGTGATGGGCGTCATCCTGGTGTGGGCCGACATCGTCAACCCCATCAAGCTGACCGGTTAGCCTGGCTGACTGATGAGCCTGGAGGGGCGCGTTACCGTGGAAACCGGACACATCGGCGTACGATATGTCTGTAGAGGAGAGAACGGGAAAGGGATCGCAGATGACCACCGTTGACCTCGGGATGCCGGAGGCGCCGCCCCCGGTGCTGGCACCCCGACGCAAGAGCCGGCAGATCAGGGTCGGCAAGGTCCTCGTCGGCGGCGACGCACCCATCTCGGTGCAGTCGATGACCACGACGCTCACCGCCGACGTCAACGCGACGCTGCAGCAGATCGCCGAGCTCACCGCCGCTGGTTGTGACATCGTCCGGGTCGCCTGCCCCAGCGCCGACGACGCCGAGGCCCTGCCGGCGATCGCCCAGCACTCCCAGATCCCGGTCATCGCCGACATCCACTTCCAGCCCAAGTACGTCTTCAAGGCGATCGACGCAGGCTGTGCCGGCGTACGGGTCAACCCCGGCAACATCCGCAAGTTCGACGACCAGGTCAAGGAGATCGCCAAGG
>CAYLOC010000122.1:0-10143 GCA_964385195.1 uncultured Nocardioidaceae bacterium | reverse complement strand
TGAGTCCCGCAGTCAGTGCTGGCCGCGCGCCCCGAGCAGATGCTCCAGGGCGAGCTGGTTCAACCGCACGAACCCGTAGCCGCGGTCCCCCGCACGGTTGACATCGAAGTCCTCATACGCGCTACGGTCCGCCAGCAGCTCGTCGGTCGTCTCGCCGTCTGCCAGGGTGGGCTCGGACAGCGCATACACACCGCTGGCCTCCATCGCCTCTCGGACCGCCGGGTCGGCCCGGAACGACCGTGCCCGGTCACGGAGCAGCAGGTACATGCGCATGTTGGCCGTCGCCGAGTCCCACACTCCCGTCAGGTCCTCGGTCCGGGACGGCTTGTAGTCAAAGTGCCGCGGCCCGTCGTACGCCGGTCCCCCACCGGGGGTGCCATGCTCCAGCAGATCGACAAGGAAGAACGCGTTCACCAGGTCGCCATGACCGAACACGAGATCCTGGTCGTACTTGATGCTGCGCTGGCCGTTGAGGTCGATGTGAAACAGCTTGCCCGCCCAGAGGGCCTGGGCGATGCCATGGACCACGTTGAGGCCGGCCATCTGCTCGTGTCCGACCTCGGGGTTCAGGCCGACCATGTCGGCGTGCTCGAGGCTGTCGATAAAGGCCAGCGCATGCCCGACCGTGGGCAGCAGGATGTCTCCGCGCGGCTCGTTCGGCTTCGGCTCCAGCGCAAACCTGATGCCGTAGCCGCGGTCTTTGACGTAGCCGGCGAGAAGGTCAAGCCCCTCCCGGTACCTGTCCAGCGCCGCGTGCACGTCCTTCGACCCGTCGTACTCGCTGCCCTCGCGTCCGCCCCAGAAGACATAGGTCTGCGCGCCGAGCTCCGCAGCCAGGTCCAGGTTGCGCATGACCTTGCGTAGCGCGTAGCGGCGTACCCCGCGGTCGTTGCTGGTGAAGCCGCCGTCTTTGAAAACCGGCTGGCTGAACAGGTTCGTCGTCAACATCTCGCAGACCATGCCGGTCTCGTCCAGCGCCTGCCGGAAACGCTTGATGCACCGGTCGCGCTCGCCGTCGTCGGAGCCGAACGGGATCAGGTCGTCATCGTGGAACGTCACGCCCCACGCACCGCGCTCGGACAGCTCGTGGACGGCGACCACCGGATCCAGCCGCTCGCGGGTGGGCTCGCCGAACGGGTCGCCGCCGCCCCAGCCGACGGTCCACAGGCCGAAGCTGAAACGGTCCTCCTTCGTGGGCGTGTGCTCGCTCATCTGCTGTCCCATGGGTGTTGCCTCCTCCTGCACGCGCACGGCGCGCTGGTCGTCACCGTTGTCGTCCGTCGCCTGGTGGGGTCCACGGTACGGCGGGCGGCGCCGCGCCACCCGTCGAGCGGCGGGTGGTGAGCCACACCGCGGAATCGGGGAGCAACCGGCCCCGCGAAACGGGCTGCGAGGCGAGGATGACGTCACCCGGGGGAAGCTCCACCTCCCGCGCGGCGACGTTGACCCAGCACTGGACGTCGCCGCGACGGAACGCGAGAACCCGGTCCGGTACGCCGTCCACCCACTGCAGCGCTGGGGCGTCGGTCCAGTACCGGGCACGCAGCCGGATTGCCTTCCGATACAGGTGAAGGACCGACGCCGGATCGCCGTCCTGCGCCGCCACCGTGAAGTCCGCCCACGAGTCCGGCTGCGGCAGCCATGTCGCGGAGCCGGTGTCGACGGGACTGAAGCCGTACGGCGGCTGGACGCCAGACCACGGCAGCGGCACCCGGCAGCCGTCTCGGCCGGGGTCGGCGTACCCCGACCGCTCCCACGTCGGATCCTGCCGCCGGTCTGCGGGGATGTCTTCCACCTCCGGCAGACCGAGTTCCTCACCCTGGTAGACATAGGCGCTCCCGGGCAGGGCCAACGCCAACAGCGCGGCCGCACGAGCCCGCCGAATCCCGAGGCACACGTCTGCGGCCTCAGTGGGCCAGCGGTCACGGCCCCACAGGCCGTCGAACAGGCCCGCCGGTTGGGAGCGCGCGTACCGCGTCACGACCCGGACGACGTCGTGGTTGGACAGCACCCACGTGCTCGGGGCGCCAACCGCCGTGGCTGTAGCCAGCGCGTCGTCGATGACGTCCCTCATCACCCGCGCGTCCCAGGGCGCACGGACCAGGTCGAACTGGAAGGCCTGGTGCAGCTCGTCGGGTCGGATGTAGCGCGCGAGCCGGTCGTTGCTCGGCACCCATGCCTCCGCGATGAACACCCGCGGCGGGTCGTAGGCGTCGGCGATGGCGCGCCATTCGCGGTAGATCTCGTGGACGCCGTCGCGGTCCCAGGCCGGATGCGGCGCCAGCTGCGACAGGCTCGGCCGGGGCCCCGCATCGGGCAGTGCGGGGTCCTTGGCCAGGCCGTGCGCGACGTCGATGCGGAACCCGTCGACCCCGCGGTCGAACCAGAACCGCAGGACGTCGGCGAACTCCGCGCGGACGTCCGGGTCGTCCCAGTTCAGGTCGGCCTGCTCCGGCGCGAACATGTGCAGGTACCACTCCCCCGGCGTACCGTCCGGCTCGGTCACCCGGGTCCAGGCCGGTCCGCCGAAGTTGCTGCGCCAGTCGTTCGGCGGTTCCGCGCCCGCGGGGCCTCGGCCCGGCCGGAACACGTACCGCCCCCGCGCAGCCCGGTCGCCGGCCAGCGCCGCCTGGAACCACCGGTGCTGCGTCGAGGTGTGGTTCGGCACGATGTCCAGGAGCACCCGCAGGCCGGCCGCATGCGCCTCGTCGAGGAACGCCTGCGCCTGCCCCAGATCGCCGTACGCGGGGTGGATGCTCCGGTAGTCGGACACGTCGTACCCGGCATCGACCATCGGCGAGGGGTACCAGGGGTTGATCCAGACCGCGTCGACCCCCAGCGACACCAGGTGCGGCAACCGCTTCCGGAGTCCGGCCAGGTCGCCCACCCCGTCACCGTCGCCGTCGGCGAAGCTGCGGAGGTAGACCTGGTAGACCGCCGCCTGCCGCCACCACTCGCGCTCCGGCACGCTTCACCTCCTCGTGTCGCGAGTCCCCCACCGTAGTACGACGACAGTACGACGACCGGCCCGGACGGCAGCGCGGCACACCACCGTCCAGATGTCGAGCGGCGGCCCCTGTGGACAACCGCCACGGCCAGGCCGGGATTTCCGGCAAGGTGGCCGGATGCATCCCCGAGCCTTTGACGGTCGACGCCCGTTCACCCGTGCCGACGCGTTGGCGGCAGGGGTCGCTCCGGCGATGCTGCGAGGGTCGCGCTTCCGCCGACTCTTCCGGGGTGTGTACGTCGACCGCACCGTCCACGTGGACGAGACCGTGCGAGCACTCGGGGCACTCGCAGTGCACCCCGCGGGCGCGTTCGCCAGCCACCACAGCGCCGCCCGCGTCCTGCGGATCCCGGTGCCGGACACTCCGGAGGAGCACGTCACGGTCTCACGCCCCGGTGACCGTCGGCCCCGGCCGGGCATCCGCAGCCATGTCGCGCCGTCAGGTGTACGCGTGATCACACACCGAGGCGTGCGCGTCTCCGACGCCGTGGGCACGTTCCTGGCACTGGCATCACGGCTGTCACTGGTGGATCTCGTCATTGCCGGCGACGCCATGGTCCGGCTCAATCTGGTGACCACACAACAACTGCGCGAGGCTGCGAAGGCATCCAGTGGGTGGGACGTGGTGTCAGCACGCCGGGCGGCGCAACTGGTGCGGGCCGGCGTCGACTCCCCGATGGAGACGCGGTTGCGGCTGCTCATTGTGCTCGCCGGGCTTCCCGAACCGCACGTCAACCACATCGTACGCACCGGTAGCGGGGAGTGGATCGTACGCTTCGACCTCAGCTACCCGTGGTTGAAGCTCGCGGTGGAGTACGACGGGCGGCAGCACGCGGACGACACCACCCAGTGGCACCGCGACATCGAGCGCCGTGAGTACCTCGACCGCGCCGGCTGGCGGCTGGTGGTCGTCACCGCGAAGGGGATCTTCATGGAACCCGGGCGCACGGTGCAGCGGGTCTACGGCGCCCTGCGCGAACGTGGCTGCACCACCCTGCCGCGGGTGCCGTCGCAGGCGTGGCAGCCACACTTCCTCCGGCGGGGATGACCCGCCCCTGCGTACGGGCACAACAACCTGTCAAGTGTGGACTTGTGACACGTCCCCGCGCGGAGTGGGAGTCACAACTCCGCAAATGTCGAGTTGTGGCCGCGAGGGAATAGACCGGCACCTCCTGTGTTTGGTATAGTTGATGATTCAACAACCGCGAAGGAGTGGTTCCGATGGCTGCCGTCACCGCAGACACCCAGACGCTGGCCCGTGTCACACCCGCCGACCTGACCGCGACCGAGCGGCCGGTGCTGACCGTGTCCACCGCGCCGTCCGGGTTCGAGGGGGAGGGTTTCCCGGTACGCCGGACCATGGCCGGCATCGACTACACGTACCTCGACCCGTTCATCATGATGGACCACATGGGTGAGGTGGACTACGAGGCCGGTGAGCCCAAGGGCACGCCGTGGCACCCCCACCGCGGCTTCGAGACCGTCACCTACCTCGTCGAAGGGCAGTTCGTGCACCAGGACAGCCACGGTGGCGGCGGCGTGATCACCGAGGGCGCCACCCAGTGGATGACGGCCGGTTCGGGTCTGCTGCACATCGAGACCCCACCGGAGGAGCTGGTGGAGTCCGGGGGACTGTTCCACGGGTTCCAGCTGTGGGTGAACCTCCCGGCGAAGGACAAGTGGCTGACGCCGGCGTACCAACCACTGGAGGCGTCGGAGGTGCTGCTCCTGGCCAGCGCGGACGGCGGCACGCTGCTCCGCGTCATCGCCGGGGACGTGGACGGCCATGTCGGTCCGGGGTCGACGCACACCCCGATCACCCTGATCCACGCCTCGATCGCCCCGGGCGCCCGGTTGTCCATGCCGTGGCAGCCGACGTACAACGCGCTGGCCTATGTGATGGCCGGTGCCGGGACGGTGGGAGTCGAACAGGCGCCGTTCCACGCCGGACAGTTGGCGGTGTTCGGCTCCGGTGACCACCTGACCCTGGCCGCGGACGCGACCCAGGACAGCCGCACGAACGCGCTCGAGGTGATCCTGCTCGGCGGGGAGCCGATCCAGGAGCCGATGTTCCACTACGGCCCGTTCGTGATGAACACCAAGGCCGAGCTGATCCAGACGCTGGAGGACTACCAGGCGGGGCGGCTCGGCGTGATCCCGCCGGACGCGATCATGCCGCACGTGCCGCGCGGGCAGACCCGCCCCTGACCGTCCCCCTCGCTACGTCCTGCACCCGGCGCGCTGTCGCGCGCGCGGTGCAGGACGTAAGCGTCGGGGGTCAGCGGTTGCGGTGGATGACGACGTCGGCGGCCCGCACGTACTTGATCCGGTGGTTGAACCAGATCTCGTAGTAGGCGTCCTGCCCGACCACGTCGGTGCAGTCGTCAACCAGGTGCGCACAGTTGAACGACTTGGCGTAGTAGTAGTCGGTCTGGATGTCGTCGTCGGCGAGGACGTAGGACTGTCCGGCGCCGATCGTGTACTGCAGCGGCACCACCGACTGCACCGGGATCTGATACGGGTCGTACGCCGATGGCTCGGGGTACGCCCGTCCGTAGACCGGTGCGGACTCCTCGCCCGCCTTGACCGTCACCGTGGCGCCGTGTGCGGGCCGCAGCTTGGCCGGAGAGTTGTCCACCCAGCCGAGCTGACCCGCGAACCACACGCCGAGCCACCCGCCCGGCGCCCGGTCGGTCACCACGACCTTCTGTCCGGCCGCGAGACGAGCACCCCAGTCCGAGACGTAGGTGGTGCTGGGCGAGCCGTCCGGGTGCAGCCCGATGTCGTTGACCAGCGGGGAGTCCGCGTCCGGCGCGGTGTGCACGTAGACGAAGTTCGTCCCCTGCTCGGGGCAGGGCGCACCGGCGTCGTCGCCGCAGCCGGTGACCGGCTGCTGGTTGCTGTCGAACGAGGGGTCAACGACGTATACGTCGGGCGTCCCGTGGTGTCCGCGCTGGATGGGGGCACCGAGCAGGTCCATGTAGTGACCCCAGTTCCAGTACGGCCCGGGGTCCCAGTGCATGCCCCGCACGTACGCCGGGGTGATGCCCGGCACCTGGTCGTGGCCGATGATGTGCGCCCGGTCCAGCGGGATGTCGTACTTCTGGGCCAGGTAGCGCACAAGCTCCGCGGAGCTTTCGTACATCGCCTCGGTGAACCAGGTCGCGCCCTGTGCGGCGAAACCTTCGTGCTCGATCCCGATGCTGTGCATGTTCACGTACCAGTTGCCCGCCTGCCAGCCGACGTCCTTGGCCTTCATGTGCTGGGCAACGTGCCCGTCGCTGGAGCGGATCGTGTAGTTCCACCCGAGGTAGGTAGGCATCTGCACCAGGTCCAGTGCGGTCTGGTAGGAGCCTTCGGTGTCGTGGATGATGATGTAGTCGATCTTGAGGTCGTTCGGCCGGTCGGCGAGGTCGTGGTTGCCGTACGCGCCCGGGTCCGGTTTGCCGTACCACTCGTACGGCGCCGGGACCCACTCACATCCGAGGTCGGCCGGGCAGTCGGTCTGCACATCCGACGGGGCCGCGGCTGCGGAGGGAACGGCCAGGCCGGGGCTGGCTGACAACCGGACCCGCTGCCCGTCGTTGGTGACCCGGGAGTGCCCGTTCTTGATGGCGGTGTAGACGTGCCGGGTGAACGTCTTCGCACCGGAGGCCGCGGGGCTCTCGGCGTACTGCTCGACGGCCCCGGACCAGGCGGCGAGCCCGGCCCGCTGCGAGGCGTGCGTGCCGTGGTGCTTCGAGGCGAGGACGGCCGCGCCGCCGCAGATGTTCGCGGCCGGGTCGGCCTTCAGCTGGTGCGACGACAGGCCGGTCAGCGTGCTCGCGGTAGCCAGGGTGTGGAACGCGCCGGATACCGACAGGTCCAGCGCTGAGCCGTCGCCCTTGGCCGTCGCCCGGTCGGGGACGGTGACGTCGGTGAGATGCATCGGGCCGTAACCGCCCGACGTACTCGGTGACGTGCCGTGGTTGTCCCACCGGGACTCCATATAGGACACGCCCAGCAGGAGCTTCTCTGGTACGCCGAAGGTCTGCGCGGCCGCGTCGAAGGCGCGTTGCCGGGCCGTGTCAGCAGGTCCGGCGGCGACAGCGGACAGGCACTGTGCGCCGGTACTCTGCGTGGGCTCGGCCGTGGCCGCGGAGATCGTGAACCCTGAGACCGCAAGTGCCAGGGTGCTGAGTCCGGCCGCGGAGGTGAGCAGCCGGCGACGGGATCGGTGCGACATCTTCTCTCCCAACGTGGGTGCGATGTTGGACGCTCCTACTTTCCCACCAAGGTCGGCATCCGGCAACAGGTGCCGGCGGGAGGTCCGGGCCTGGGACGCGGACGATCCGGAGCCGGAGAACAGGCCGGCCCGCCCGCGCCGCAACCCGTCCGCTGGCGGGACCACCCCTTACCCAACCCTTGTCGCCACCCCCGTCCCCGTTCGGAGATATGCACGTTTTGCCCGTTCTCTACCAACCCACACGGGTGATCGCTGACTCCAGGCGCCGCTACCGCAGCTCGCCACCGCCACCGACAACGGACTCCGCCGTACCTGGCAGCACCCTCCGGTGTAAATTACTTAGTGTGCATCAACTAAATGGTCGCCGTCCCCGGGCGTCCCTGGAGCGCGAAGTACGTCGGAGGGAGCGGGCTGCCCGCGATGTGGCCAGCCCGCACTACAAGTGGGTCGTGTTGTCCAACACCACCCTCGGCGTACTGATGGCCACCATCAACATGTCGATCCTGCTGATCGCCCTCCCCGACATCTTCCGGGGCATCGGCATCAACCCGCTCACGCCCAGCAATACCGGGCTCTTGTTGTGGCTGATCATGGGCTACATGGTGGTCACCGCCGTACTGGTGGTGAGTTTCGGGCGGCTCGGTGACATGTATGGCCGCGTGAAGATGTACAACGCGGGATTCGCTGTGTTCACCGTGTTCTCGATCCTGCTGTCGGTGACGTGGATGCACGGTACGGAGGGGGCGCTCTGGCTGATCTTCATGCGCATCCTGCAAGGGGTTGGCGGCGCGATGTTGATGGCGAACTCGAACGCGATCATCACCGACGCGTTCCCCGTCAACGAGCGCGGTCTCGGTCTGGGGTTGAACCAGGTCGCGGCGATCGGCGGATCCTTCATCGGGTTGATCATCGGCGGGCTGCTGGGGCCGGTGGAGTGGCACATGGTCTTCCTGGTCTCCGTCCCGGTCGGGGTGTTCGGCACCGTCTGGGCCTACTGGCGACTGCACGACACCGGCACCCGGAACAAGTCCCGGACCGTGGACTGGTGGGGCAACATCACGTTCGCGGCCGGCCTCATCGCCGTTCTTGTCGGCATCACCTACGGCATCCAGCCGTACGACGGGCACACCATGGGATGGTCGAACCCGTGGGTGCTGGCCGCGCTCCTGGGCGGAGCGCTCGTCCTGGTGGTGTTCTGCGTGATCGAGACCCGGGTGCCCGACCCGATGTTCCGGCTGGACCTGTTCAAGATCCGCGCGTTTACCGCCGGGAACCTGGCCAGCCTGCTCGGTGCGCTCGGCCGCGGCGGGCTGATGTTCATCCTCATCATCTGGCTCCAGGGCATCTGGCTGCCCCAGCACGGCTACAGCTTCGAGTCCACACCGTTGTGGGCCGGGATCTACATGCTGCCGCTGACGGTGGGCTTCTTGGTGGCCGGGCCGGCGTCGGGGTGGATGTCGGACCGGGTGGGAGCGCGGTCCTTCGCCACCGGCGGCATGCTCATCGCCGGAGCCAGCTTCGTGTGGCTGTTGGAGATGCCGGTGAACTTCTCCTATTGGGAGTTCGCGCTCGCGCTGCTGGTCAACGGCATCGGGATGGGCCTCTTCGCGGCCCCGAACCGGGCAGCGGTCATGAACAGCCTGCCGCCGGACCAGCGCGGCGTCGGCGCCGGGATGGGGACCACGTTCCAGAACGCCGCGATGGTGCTCTCGATCGGGATCTTCTTCTCGCTGATGATCACCGGGCTGGCGACCTCGCTGCCGCACACGCTGACCTCCGGCCTGACCGCGCAGGGAGTGCCCCACGCCGCCGCCGCACGCGTCGCGGACCTGCCGCCGGTCGGCGTACTGTTCGCCTCGCTTCTCGGGTACAACCCGGTCCAGACGCTGCTCGGGCCACATGTGCTGGCGCAGCTGCCGGCGGCCCACGTGCACTACCTGACCGGCCGCAGCTTCTTCCCGTCGCTGATCTCCGGGCCGTTCGCCGACGGTCTCGGCGTCGCGTTCGGTTTCGCGATCGCTGCCTGCGTCATCGCTGCCATCGCTTCCGCGCTGCGCGGTGCCCGGTACATCCATGAGGAACCAGAGACTGCGGTGGCCGAGCCGGAGCCGGTCGAGGTGAGAGACTGACCGGCATGGCTGGTCACGGGAGTGCGGAGCCGCCGGGCGAGGTCGCCGGACGGCTGCGTACGGCGATCAACCGGCTGGCGTTCCATCTGCGCAAGCCCGCGACGGCGCAGGGCATCACTCCGACCCGGCTCAGTGTGCTGGCCGCCCTCGGCGCGGCCGGCCCCCACCGGCCCGGGGACCTCGCGGACAAGCTCGGGGTCAGCCCCGCAAGCATGTCGCGGCTGGTCGACGTGCTCACCGAAGCCGGGTGGGTGGACCGCGCCGCCGACCCCGACGACAACCGGGCCTCCCTGCTCACGCTCAGCAGCGACGGCCAGGGGATCCTGGACGGGTTACGGCAGGAGAGCACGAGCCGGTTGACCGCCGACGTCGCGGGCCTGACCGCCGCCGAACGCAAGGCGTTACAGGCCGCGCTTCCGGTGCTGGAGAAGCTGGCCGACGAACGGGTCAGGTAGGAGGCGGCGCGTTCCGCGGTCCTGCCGTCGCCTGATGAGGGTCGGCGCTGGGGGCCCGGAGGCGAGAATGTGAAGCGACAACTCCGACCAGGACCGCTATTCGTCCTCACCTTCCCAGTCGCGCACTTCATAGATGTGTCCGTTGAGGCACTGCACCCGGGCCATGAGCACACCGACAGGGCTGCCGTCGAGCCAGTAGGCATCCAACACCTCAGCCACCGCGTCGCAGCCGTCCATCCGACAAGTCGTGAGCACCATGAGATTCCTTCGACGCTTACAGGTGCGGTCGGGGACGCCGTAGATACGCAGGCAGTGGCCCGGTCGGCG
>CAYLOC010000121.1:1994-10174 GCA_964385195.1 uncultured Nocardioidaceae bacterium | reverse complement strand
TCGGCGACCGCACGCGCCTGCTCCTCGGTCGGCGCCTCCACCATCACCCGCACCAGCGCCTCGGTCCCGGAAGGGCGCAGCAGCACCCGTCCGCGCTCACCGAGGTCGGCCTCGGCCGCCGTCACTGCCGCCACGACGTCCGGGTCGCCGTCAGCCCGGGACTTGTCCACCCCGTCGACGTTGACCAGCACCTGCGGCAGCTTCGTCATCACCGCACCCAGGTCCGCCAGCGAGCGGCCGGACATGGCCACGTGCGCTGCGACCTGCAACGCAGTGAGGATCCCGTCGCCGGTGGTGACGTGGTCGGCAAGCACGATGTGACCGGACTGCTCTCCGCCGAGGGTGAACCCGCCGGCGCGCATGGCCTCCAGCACGTACCGGTCTCCGACCTTGGTCTGTACGACGGTGATCCCGGCCCGTTCCATCGCGAGCATGAACCCCAGGTTGCTCATCACCGTGGTGACGACGGTGTCGTGCCGCAGCAGACCACGGTCCCGCAGCGCGACGGCGAGGACCGCGAGCAGCTGGTCACCGTCGACCAGACGGCCGTCTGCGTCGACTGCCAAGCATCGGTCGGCATCACCGTCGAAGGCGAACCCGACGTCGGCCCTCCGCGCTACCACCGCCTCCTGCAGCGAGCGGGGGGACGTGGAACCACAGGACACGTTGATGTTGACCCCGTCGGGGTGGTTGTGGATCGGAAGCACGTCCGCGCCCAGGCTCTCGAACGCCATTGGAGCCGGCACGCTCGAAGCACCCTCCGCACAGTCGAGGACCACCCGCAAGCCGTCCAGCCGACCCGGCATCGTCGACGTGAGGTGGTCGACGTACCGGCCGAGCGCGGTCGGGTCGTCGGTGACCCGGCCGACATCGGCGCCGAGCGGGCGCTGCCATGGCTCGCGCAGCCGCCCCTCGATCTGGTCCTCCACCTGGTCGGGGAGTTTCAGGCCCCCGCGGGCGAAGAACTTCACGCCGTTGTCCGGCATCGGGTTGTGTGACGCGGACAGCATGACGCCGAGGTCGGCGTCCGTGGCGCGGGTGAGGTAGGCGACCGCCGGGGTCGGCAGCACCCCCAGGCGGCGTACGTCGAGGCCTGCCGACGCCAGCCCCGCCACGACCGCCGATTCCAGGAACTCCCCCGAGGCGCGTGGATCCCGTCCCACAACGGCGAACGGGCGCCGGGTCGACGGCGCTGACCCCTCTGGGAGTAACCGGGCAGCCGCAACGGAGATGTCCAGCGCGAGCTCGGCGGTCAACTCGCCGTTGGCGAGTCCGCGGACGCCGTCGGTGCCGAAGAGTCGAGCCACGAGCCGGGCGCCGTGGCTACCGCTTGGAGTACTGCGGTGCCTTGCGGGCCTTCTTCAGGCCGGCCTTCTTGCGCTCCTTGATCCGCTGGTCGCGGGTCAGCATCCCTGCCCGCTTCAACGCCGGACGGTTCGACTCCACGTCGACGGCGTTCAGCGCACGGGAGACACCCAGCCGCAGCGCGCCGGCCTGCCCGCTGGAGCCGCCGCCGCTGATCCGGGCGATGACGTCGTACTGTCCGACCTGGTTGGTCAGGGCGAAGGGCTCGTTGACCAGCTGCTGGTGCAGCTTGTTGGGGAAGTAGTCCTCCAGGGTGCGGCCGTTGACCTTCCACGTCCCGCTGCCAGGAACGATCCGGACCCGGGCGATGGCCTGCTTACGACGACCGGTCGCGCGGCCGGGGGCGACCGTGACCGGACGCACCGCGGTTTCGACCGGGGCGGCGGACTCGGTGGTGTACTCGCTGGGGACGTTCGCGTCCTCGACGGCGGTGTCGGTGGTCTCAGCCACGGGTTTTCCTCACTGTCAACGTACTCACGACGGGTGGTTCTGGGTCGACTGGCTCAGCGTCTACTTCGCGACCTGGGCGATCTCGGAGATCTGGAACGGCGTCGGCTGCTGCGCCGCGTGCGGGTGGTCCGGACCGGCGTACACCTTGAGCTTCTTCATGAGCGCCCGGCCGACCTTGTTCTTGGGGAGCATGCCCCACACGGCGCGCTCGACGACCTTGCGGGGGTCGGTCTCGAGCAACTGGCCGTAGGTCTTGCCATGCAGGCCGCCCGGGTAGCCGCTGTGCCGGTAGGCGACCTTGCTGTCGTGCTTGTTGCCGGTGAGCGCGATCTTGTCCGCGTTGACCACGATGACGAAGTCGCCGGTGTCCAGGTGCGGGGCGAAGATCGGCTTGTGCTTCCCGCGCAGCAGGGTGGCAGCAGAGACGGCGAGCCGTCCCAGCACCACGTCAGTGGCGTCGATGACGTGCCACTCACGTGTGACATCGCCAGGCTTGGGGCTGTACGTGCGCACGGGCATGGACCTTCTTCTGCATCGTTGGTTTCGTGACCGGGGCACGCCGCAGGGCGCGCCGACCATCGAGCCCTGCGTCGACAGTCACGGCCAACATCAGAGGATACCGGTACCCGGTGGACCCGGTCAAAGTCGGCTCCGAGCCGGCGGGGAGCCGCCTTACTGGCCGACGGCCACCAGCACCACCTGGTGGGCGGCGAGATCGAGGTAGGCCTGCGCGGCGAACCGGGAGGTCCGGAATGCCTGGTTCAGCGACTTCCCCGTCAGCAGCGGCCCTCCCGGCAGGTGCGCGCTGATGGCGTCGGTGACGTTCGGCACGTCCTGGGTGCGGTGCGGGTCGTACCGCTCGTTGAGCGTCCGAGCCTGTCCCTCGGTCAGCGTGACGACCGCGTCGATCCAGTACGTCGAGGGGCCCGGTGCGTCGCCGCCGCTCATCGTGCCGGACTGCCACACCGCCGAGACCGGCTCACCGAGTGCGTCGAACCGGCGCGTCAACGGCGCGAGGTCGGTGCGGACTTCGCCGTCCCCCTGCTTGTCGGCGATGCGAGTGCCCGTGTCCACGGTTGCTCCCGTCTGGTCGTCGGAGGTGGGTTGGTCGTGCGTACATGCCGCGGTCAGCAGGAGCAGCAGGGCAGCGAGCGTGCCACCGATCGCCCTGCGGCTCGGACGTCCCTTCACGGCACCACATCCTAGGTCGCCCACGGACTGGTCAGGTCCCCCGCCAGTGCCCGGTGTCCCGGTTGTTGTCCGGCCAGCGTGGCCCGCCGGAACCGTCGTTCCGCCCGTCCTCCCGGTCTTCGCGACCGGGGTTGCGCTGCGGGTCATAGGAGTCCGGGTCGTCGTGCCCACCACCGGGATGCCCGATCGTCCAGGTGACGGTCCGTTTCACGCTGCCGTGGCTGTCGAAGGACTTCGCCCACCCCACCTCCTGGAACCGCCCGTTCTCGTTGTCCGAGGCGCCGGTCGCGATGTCTTGCTGGCCGCGGTTGAAGTTGTAGTGGTCCTCGGCGTGCACGGTGATGACCATGGTCACCTTGTTGCCTTCGACATGGACGTCGGCGCTGCTCCACTGCTGGTACCCGCCGATGGTCTTCTGCCAGTTCTCCGTCTGCGGGTACTCGTCTGCCGCCGTGGGACTGGCGTCTCCGGTGATGGAGAAGTTCTGCCGGCCCGACCTTGCGTAGACGTCCGCCCACCACTGGGCGCGGGCGATCTCGCTGTTGATGGCCCGCCGGATCCCCGGGTCCTCCTGGGCGGCCTCGGCGTAGTCGAACTCGATGGGCTCACCGTTGTTGTCCCAGTAGTGCGCGTACATCTGGGTGGCGTCGTCGAGGTCGGATCGGAAGAGCTGACCGCCTTTGAGCTTGGCGAGCCACTCCGCGCGACTGACGTAGTCCTGGAAGGTCGGGTCGTCGGAGTTGTACTTGAAGTCCTCGTCCCACTTGATACTGGGACGGACGGGGGGCCCGGGCACGAATGCAAATCCGCCCGGTGCACCGCCACTGCCCTTCAGGAGGTACTTCAGGCCGGGAAGCACGTGCGGATGGCTCTTGATGTACTGCTTCACCTCGTCGGTCGACATGTTGGTGAAGTCCGGCAGAACCCCGGCCGCCACCTTTGCCTGCACCGCCTTGGCGTAGTCCTTGTTGGTGAAGTGCACATCGGGGAAGTACACGGCGGCGTTCAACGGCAGACACCCCAGGTGCATGAGCTGACGGATGTGCGAATGTGACTGGTCCTTCAAGAGTCGTTCGGTCGTCTCGGCAGCGGTGTCCAGATCGCCGACGGCCTTGGCATACTCCTGGTTGCCGTACCGAATCGTTCCGGCTCGGGCCTCGTCCCGGTCGATCGTCCCTCTCCGGTACGCCGGTTGGTGCTGCAACAGCGTGAGCAAAGAGTTCAGCCTGTTCACCTCGGCGTCGAACGTGTCCACACCCAACGCCCACAACCGGAGACAGCCAGCGGCGTACACCGAGTCCGTACCCAGCTTCTCCGCCACCTTCATCGACGCCTTGGGCGCATCGGCCACCGGGTCGTGCAAGTCGCCCGCGACGGAGGCGTTGGCCGCGTTCTGCGCCTTCCGGATCTCGGCGGACAGCTGGTGCACCGCCTTGCCGCGGTCCTCGACACGACCGACCGCCTCTCGGATCTCGTCTCCGGTAACCGGATAGTGATCCCAGCGGCCGTAGACCCGCGGCGGTGACACCAGTTGCTCCTCCCCGTTCCTTGTGGTCGGCCAGGCTAGTCAGCGGGAGGGTCACCATGCCTCCCCCACACCGTCGAGCGGCGGGCGGCGTGTCCGGCTCGTTCGTTCACCCGGTTTTCGCCCGGGTTGGCCCAGGCGCTAAGTTGGAGTCGCCAAAGATAACGACACGACGCCTTGGAGACGGGCACGACGAGCACCCGACTACCGTGCCAGGGGCGTTTCGGCCCACGAGGCCCCGAGGAGTAAGGGAGAGCCGACGTGTCCGATGAGACTTCCGCTGGCACCGCCACTGGCTCTTCGTTGACCGTTCGCGACAACCGCACCGGCAACGAGTACGAGCTACCGATCACCGATGGCGCGGTCAGCGCCAAGGACGTCGCCAAGATCAGGGTCTCGGAGGACGAGCCGCCCATCCGGGTCTACGACCCGGGTTTCGTCAACACCGCCTCCTGCCGCTCCGAGGTCACGTTCATCGACGGCGAGAAGGGCATCCTGGAGTACCGCGGCTACCCGATCGACCAACTGGCCGAGAACGCGACGTACCTTGAGGTCGCCTACCTGCTGATCCACGGGGAGCTGCCGACGAAGGCCCAGTATGAGTCCTGGGAGCACCAGATCACGTTCCACACGTTCGTCCACGAGAACCTCAAGGATGTGATGGAGGGGTTCCGGTACGACGCGCATCCGATGGGGATGCTGCTGTCCTCGGTCGGTGCCCTGTCGACGTTCTACCCGGAAGCGCGCAACATCTCCGACCCGGAGATCCGGGAGATGCAGGCGATCCGGCTGATCGCGAAGATGCCGACCCTCGGTGCCTGGGCGTTCCGGCACGCGCAGGGCAAGCCGTATGTCTACCCCGACAACGACCTCGGCTACGCCGCGAACTTCCTGGCCATGCTGTTCCGGATGAGTGAGAAGAAGTTCGTCGCCGACGAGCGGTTGATCCGTGCCCTGGAGGTGCTGTTCATCCTCCACGCCGACCACGAGCAGAACTGCTCGGCCAACGCGGTACGCGCCGTCGGGTCGTCCCAGGTGGACCCCTACTCCGCGGTCGCGGCCGGTATCGGCGCCCTGTTCGGCCCCCTCCACGGTGGTGCGAACGAGGCGGTGCTCCGGATGCTGCGCCGCATCGGCTCCGCGGACCGCGTTCCGGAGTTCATCGAAGGGGTCAAGAGCGGCAAGGAACGCCTCATGGGGTTCGGGCACCGGGTGTACAAGAACTACGACCCCCGGGCGAAGATCATCAAGAAGGCCTGCGACGACGTCTTCGAGGTCACCGGAGTCAACCCGCTGCTGAAGATCGCCGTCGAGTTGGAGAAGATCGCGCTGGAGGACGACTACTTCGTCTCCCGCAAGCTCTACCCGAACGTCGACTTCTACAGCGGCCTGATCTACGAGGCGCTGAGCTTCCCGCCGGAGATGTTCACGGTGCTGTTCGCCATCCCCCGTACCTCCGGGTGGGTCGCCCAGTGGATGGAGATGGTGCAGGACCCGGACCAGCGCATCGCCCGGCCCCGCCAGGTGTACGTCGGGCACCGCGAGCGCAAGTTCGTGCCCGCAAGCGAGCGCTGGAAGTAGCCGGCGCCGTTACTCGCCGCGACTGAACAGCAGCCGCCAGACCTCGGGTCCCTTTTCCAAGTAGTCCACGGAGAAGACCTGCGGGAACCGCTGCTCGATCTGCGCCAGCAGCGGCAGCGGGTCGTGCGGCGCGAGCAGCACGAGCCCGCCGCCCGGCGGAACCGCCTCCAGCGCCCCGAACACCGTGGCATGCCGGATGGCGTGCGGGATCGCCCGGGCATCCAACTCGGGATAGCCGGGGCCGTCGTGCTCCCCGCAGGTGCACGCGTGATCCGCGTGTGCGTCGCCGGCGCCGGGCTGCGCATGGGCCTTGGCACTGGCCAGCGCCTGCTGCATACCGGAGAGCGCGTCGGCCACCGACACCCCGGGCGTCGCCGCGAGCAGGGGAACCAGTTGCTCGTTCTCCTTACCCGCGTGGGCTTCGAACAGTACGTCGAGGGCTCCCGCTGCGGCCACGGCCTCGGCCGCGCCACCGGCCCGCCGTACACGCTCCACCAGTCCGACCAGCGTCTGGTGCTCCCCGAGCATCGCCTCCACCAAGAGCCTGCCCTCCGCAAGCTCCTGTGCCGCGGGGTACAACTGCACCTCTTCCGCCTTCGCGTGCGGAACGATCTCCTCGTCGCACCAGTCCACGAGATCCGTGCGGGCGTCGTTCAGATCCGAGGGGGAGTCCTGGGCCGCCTGCACCAGCCGGGATACCCGGGTGTGGAGGCCGCCGACAAGCTCGGCGTGGTGGCTCTCGATGGCCTCGACCGCGTGGGCCTCGGCCTCGCTGGAGGCAAGAGCGATATCGGGCACGGTGACTCCTTCGGACAGCGGAATGAATGACGGTCCTAGTTTATTACAGAAAGAGTTGAGGTAAACCGGGTCGGGGTAGCGATCACCCGGTCAGCCGCACCGGCTGACAGTCTGACCCGCACCCTTCGGCGGGAGCGTCGAAACCCTCCGGAGCGGGACGGTGCTTGACCGCGCGGGTCGGTGCGACCCGCAGCAGGCCATCGGCGACCTCCGCGTCCCCGTCGACGATCAGCGAGTAGCCGCCGGCATCCGGCGGTGGCCACACCAACGAGAGTCCCGGGCGCTCCTTCGCGTTGGCCGCACTGCGTCGGCCCGGGTTCTCCACCAGCAGGCGGGCACCGTCCACGCGGGGCCGCACCGCCACGGCGTGCACCCGCAGGTCCTCACCCACCGTCATGAGGTAGGCGAAGCCGTACTCACCCATTGCTGCGGCGAGCTCGCTCAACGGAACCGGAACGCTCACAGCGTCATCGTAGCGCCGACCCAGGCACTGGAGGTACCCCTGAGGCTTACCCAGTACCCGCAAGCGGTCCGCCCCGCCAGTCCGGCAACGGGTCGTCGCCGCTGGCCAGGTCGGCCGCAGCGTGCGCACACAGGACGGTGGACTCCAGGGTCGGCAGCGGGGACACATCCGCGGGAATCAGCAGCGGGAACTCTGTGCAGACCAGGGCCACCGCATCGCATCCAGCATCGCGAAGCGACTCGATCACCTGCACGAACCGATCCCGTGCGGAGTCGGTAAAGACCCCATGCACGAGCTCGTCGAAGGTCAACTGCTGGATCGCAGCCCGATCCGCGGGCGCCGGCACTGCCGAGTCGAGCCCCCGTCGGGCGAACGCCTGCGGATACATCGGCGCGTCCATCGTCCATCGCGTACCGAGGATCCCCACTTTCTCGAAACCGTCCGCAACGGCTTCCTTCGCCACGATCTCGGCGATGTGGATCCCCGGGAGCGCCAGGTCCGGGCCCGGACGTTCCAGAGCGAGGTGCGCGGTGTTGTCAGGGCAGACGAAGAAGTCCGCACCAGCGGCGGCCAACCGTTCCACGCTGGTGGCGAGGATCCCGCGCACGGTGTCGAAGTCCTCCAGCTCCCACGCCGGCATGCTGCGCCCCATGGGGATGCAGTCCAACGTCACGTCCGGATGCTGGTAGGCGCCAAGAGAGCGCATCGCGTACTCCCCGAACCGTTCGAAACACATCGCGGCACCAGGCACGCTGTGTGCGAGGATGCCAACGTGCCTCACGGCCCGACCAGCCCGTCACTCTCACT
>CAYLOC010000121.1:0-1894 GCA_964385195.1 uncultured Nocardioidaceae bacterium | reverse complement strand
AGCCCGTCACTCTCACTCACTCCATGGCCTCCCGTCCGCTCCTCCTAGCAAGAAGTATCCCAGCCGGAGAAAACGCCGTCCGGTAATCCCGCATTGTTGCGCTCCTGCTGTCCGGGAAGAAGGAAGGGGCGATGTCACCGTGTCGTGTCGTGCCACACCGGCGTATCGGACTCGTACGCCGACCCGTCCGCTCCGATGACCACGTAGCGATCGAACCCGCGAGCGAACCACCGGTCGTGCGTCACGGCCAGGACCGTGCCTTCGTACGTCGCCAACCCGGCCTCGAGTGCCTCCGCAGACTCCACGTCGAGGTTGTCGGTGGGCTCGTCGAGAAGCAACAGTGTGGCGCCGGAGAGCTCCAGCAACAGGATCTGCAGTCGCGCCTGCTGCCCGCCGGACAACGTCTCGAACGTCTGCTCCGCGGAACGGGCCAACTCGTAACGGTCCAGCGCCCGGGAGGCGTCCTCGCGTCCCATGCCGGCGCGGTGGGTGTCCCCGCGGTGCAGGATCTCCAGCAGGGTGCGTCCGGCGAGCTCGGGATGCTCGTGGGTCTGCACGAACCATCCTGGGCGGACCCGGGCGCCGAGTCGGGCCTTCCCGCTGTGCGCGACGGGTGCGATGGCGGCGTCGCCGACCGGCTGGTGCTCAACGTCGGGCGTGCTGCCGCCGGCTGCCAGGAGCCGCAGGAAGTGCGACTTCCCGGTGCCGTTGGAGCCCAGGACGGCCACCCGCTCGCCGTACCAGACCTCGAGGTCGAAGGGGCGGACGAGGCCGGTGAGCTCCAGGCCCTCGCAGATGACCGCGCGCTTGCCGGTACGCCCGCCGGACAGGCGCATCCGGACATTGCGCTGGAGCGGCTGGCCCTCCGGCGGGCCCGCGTCTTCGAACTTGCGCAGCCGTGTCTGTGCGGCGTGGTACCGGGAGGCCATATCGGAGTTGTAGGCAGCCTTCTGCTTATACATCAGCATCAGGTCGCGCAGCTTCGCGTGCTCCTCGTCCCATCGCCTGCGCCGCTCCTCCAGCCGTGCGAACCGGTCCTGCCTGGCCTGGTGGTAGGTCGCGAACCCTCCGGGGTGGGTCCACACCGTGTTGGCGGCGCTCCCGAGCTCGAGGGTCACCACCCGGGTGGCGGTGTTGTTCATCAGCTCCCGGTCGTGGCTGATGAACAACACCGTCTTGTCGGACTCGCTGATCCGCTGCTCCAGCCATTGCTTGCCGGGGACGTCGAGGAAGTTGTCGGGCTCATCGAGGAGAAGGACCTGGTCCGGTCCCCGCAGCAGTGCCTCCAGGACCACCCGTTTCTGCTCCCCGCCACTGAGCGTGGTCAGGTCGCGGTGCTTGGCCCGGTCGTAGGGCTGTCCGAACGCGGCGATGGTGCATACGTCCCAGAGCACCTCGATCTCATAGCCGCCGGCGTCGGACCACTCGGCCAGCACCTCGGCGTAGCGCATCTGGGTCTTCTCGTCGTCGGTCTCCATCAACGCCAGCTCGACCTCATCGACGGCTGCCGCGGCCCGCCGTACCCGCGGTGGCGCGACCGACAGGAGCAGGTCGCGCACGGTCGCGTCCGCGTGCGCCTGCGTGATCAGCTGCTGCATGACCCCAAGACCGCCGCTTCGGGTCACGGTTCCGGCTTGGGGGCTCAGCTCACCGGCGATGACGCGCAGCAAGGTGGTCTTGCCCGCGCCGTTGGCCCCGACCAGCGCCACCTTGGCGCCCTCGCCGACCCGGAAGGAGACATCGTCGAACAGGACCCGGCCGTCCGGGAGGTCATACCGCAGACCAGCGACGTCCACGTGTCCCATCGGCAGGCTCCTTCCCGCCGAATCGTGACAAACGTCGGTGCAGCGGTCAACCGGGTTTCCCGTCCGTGGTCAGTGGTGCCCTGGGTCAG
>CAYLOC010000120.1:0-10286 GCA_964385195.1 uncultured Nocardioidaceae bacterium | reverse complement strand
CGACATACCTATGATGTCGTTACGCACTAGAAGTGAGGTGGAAGTCATGGAGGAGATTCAGACCGGGGACCAGTCTCCGTTGGTCATTGAGGTCTGGGCCGACCTGGGGTGCCCGTGGTGCTACGTCGGCAAGCACCGGCTGCGCGAGGCCATCAGCGCCCGTCCGGACGCCGATCGCTTCGTCGTCAAGCCCCGCTCGTTCCAGCTCATGCCTGACGCGCCGCGGCAGCCGGAGACGATCGAGCGCGCGTTCATCCGCTCGCACGGGGGTGACGCGGCGGGCGCGATGCAGGCCGAACGTCGCGCTCAGGCGCTGGCGCAGCGCGAGGGCCTACCGTTCGAACGTGACCGGCTGAACGCGAACACCCTCGACCTGCACCGGGTCACACACTACGCGGAGGAGTCAGGACGGGGGCTGGCGTTCTTCTCCCAGGTTCAGGATCGGTACTTCGCCGGGGAACTCAACCCGTTCGAGCCGGGCGCGCTTGCCGACGAGGCAGAGGCGATCGGGTTGTCGGGCCAGCGCGTGCGGGACATAGTCGCCGGCGACGAGTACGCCGAGGCGGTGCGCCGAGACATCGAAGAGGCTCGTGCTCTCGGTGCGCGCGGGGTGCCGTTCACGGTGTTCGACCGCCGCCTGGCTCTCTCCGGAGCGCAGACCGTGGCCGGCTACACCCACGCCCTTGACGAGGCGACCTCGACTGTCTCCGGAGCGGTCACATGAGCGGTCGGCCCGCAGTGGTGGTACGCGTCTTTTCCCGTCCGACCCCGGTCCGCTCGTGGCGAGCGCGGCTGGCGGCGACCTCCTCGTGATGCGTCGCCGCCCACCCTGCCAGCGCCATCACGGCGTCCAGGAGGGAACGTCCCAACGCGGTGAGCTCATATTCCACTCGCGGAGGAATCTCGGGATAGCTGGCGCGCGAAAGCAGGCCGTCGCGTTCGAGCGCTTTGAGGGTCACGGTGAGCATCCGCTGCGAAATGCCCGGGATGCTCGCCTGCAGGTCGGAATAGCGCAACGGTCCACCGGCGAGCGTGCTGATGACCAGCACCGACCACTTGTCACCGATCCGGTCCAGCACCTCCCGGATGAACCCGCTGTCCTCCGGCCAAGCCTGGCACGGCCCACTGATCTGTCTCGCTGCCACAACGACCCCTTCCAACAGAACATTACCGCATCATCGGTGCGTAACGCACTCTGACCCTTGCAGTCAGTCACTGCCCGTCACAGTCACCATGGGAAAGGAACCCTCATATGCGCGTCTTCGTTACCGGGGCCACCGGTTGGATCGGCTCCCCTGTTACCGACGAACTCCTCACACACGGCCACCAGGTCGTCGGCCTCGCCCGCTCCGACGGCACAGCCGCGGTGCTCGAAGCCAAGGGCGCAGTCGTCCAGCGCGGCGACCTCGACGACCTGGACGGTCTGGCGGCCGCGGCCGATGCTGCCGACGGTGTGATCCACCTCGCCTTCAAGGAGACGTCCGACTTCGCGACCTCGGGCCGCAGTGAGCACGCCGCGGTGACGCGGATGCTCGAGGCGCTGGCCGGCAGCGGTCGGCCTTTCCTGCTCGCGTCCGGCCTCGTCACCACCGCCACGGGGCGTCCGGCAACTGAGGACGACCCCTCGCCGTTCCACGGGGCGGACTCAATGCGCGGCGGCAGCGAGAACCTTGCCCTGGCGTACGCCGACCGCGGCGTGCGTTCGGTAGCGCTGCGGTTCCCGGTCGTGCACGGCATGGGCGATCACGGCTTCGTCGCGTACCTGACCAGTCTGGCCCGCGAACACGGTGCGGCGGGCTACGTCGGGGACGGCACCAGCCGGTGGCCAGCGGTGCACCGCTCCGACGCCGCGCGGATGGTGCGCCTGGCCCTGCAGGAGGCACCGGCCGGGTCACGCATGCACGCTGTGGCCGAGGAGGGCCTCGCCGCGCGCGATATCGCCGCGGCGATCGGAGCCCAACTCGGCGTACCGACCGTGTCAGTGCCACCCGAGGAAGCGCAGGCCCATTTCGACTGGATGGCGACGTTCTTCGGCCACGATGCCCCGGCCACCAGCGCTCGCACCCGCGAACTGCTCGGCTGGACACCCACCGGCCCAACGCTCTTCGACGACATCGCCGCCGGTGCCTACGACGACCACCAGCATGAGTGCGAAGTTGCGGGCGTTGCCGGCAGTCGGTTCGACGCTCAGGCGTCGCGACGCTCCAGCAGGACAGCGCCGCCGACGAGTAGCACCAGCCACTCCAAGGTGTAGACGATGTAGCCCCACCACGGACCGAGCGTGTTCGGCAGGTCGCTCACCTGCATCACGTTCCCGCCGGCCGTGCCGAAGAAGTACCGGTTGATCGTGTGGACCACGTCGACCGGGATGGCGCCGAGCACGATCGGGATCACGAACAGGACCGCGACCGCCACCGCGATCGCGCCCGCCGTGTGCCGCAGCAACGTCCCGAACGCGAACCCGACCAGCCCGCCGGCGACGATGTAGAGTCCGGCTCCCACGACCGCGCGCAGCACCCCGGGATCGCCGATACTGACAGCGGCGTCGTAGGCGTTGAAGAAGATCATGCCGACGTAGAAGGACACAAAACCGGAGACGATCCCCACGACCAGCACGACTGCGGTGAACACCACTGCCTTGGCCAGCAGGAACCGCAGTCGGCGCGGCACGGCGGTGAGGCTGGCGCGGATGCCGCCGGAGGTGTACTCGCCGCTGATCACCAGTACGCCGAGCACGGTGGCGGGAAGCTGGCCGAACACCGTGCCCGCCATGGCGATGTTCGTGGGATCGACGGGCCCGGCCGCACGGACCTCGGCCAGATGGGACGAGGCCCCCCACGACGTGAGGGCGGAGAAACCGACGGTGAGGACGAACAACACCAGCAGGCACCACCCGGTCGACCGCACCGACCACAGCTTCGTCCACTCCGACCGCACAACCCGCCAGAAGGCGTCGCCGCCAGACGCGATGCCGGAGGCGTGTGCGCCGGTCGATGTTGTGGTGCTCATGACCGTTCCTCCCCACCCGCGGCCGCGACGGGTACTTCGTCGCCTCCGGCGCGGTACTCGACGCTCTCCCGCGTCATCTCCATGAACGCCTCCTCCAGCGAGGAGCTCTTGCTGAACAGCTCGTGTACGGCGATCCGGTGCGTCAGCGCCAGATCGCCCACCTCGTCCGTGGTCACCCCGGTCACCTCGAGGTAGCCGTCGACGCGGGCGGCGTCGTGTCCCGCGCCGGCGAGCACGTCGGCCAGGCCGTCCTGGTCCGCGGCCCGCACCCGCACCAGGCCCTTGGAGTTCGCGTCGACGAACTCCTTGGTCGTGGTGTCCGCGAGCAGTTTGCCTCGACCGATCACGACCAGATGGTCGGCGGTCAGCGCCATCTCGCTCATCAGGTGGCTGGACACCAACACCGTCCTCCCCTCGGAGGCAAGGCGCTTCATGACCGTGCGGATCCACAGGATCCCCTCGGGGTCGAGCCCGTTGACCGGCTCGTCGAACAGCAGCACGCCGGGCTCGCCGAGCAACGCCGCGGCGATACCCAGCCGTTGCGACATCCCGAGCGAGAACTGCTTGATGCGCTTCTTCGCGACAGCGGACAGACCGGTCAGTTCCAGCACCTCGTCGACCCGCTTGCGCGGAAGGCCGTTGCTCTGCGCCAACGCCCACAGGTGCGCCTTCGCCGTACGTCCGCCGTGGACACTTTGCGCCTCCAGCAGGGCACCGACCTCGCGCAGTGGCGCAGCGGACTTGCGGTACGGAATCCCGTTGACCAATGCCTGGCCGCGGGTCGGGTGGTCCAGCCCCAGGATCATCCGCATTGTCGTGGACTTCCCTGCACCGTTGGGTCCGAGGAATCCGGTCACGACGCCGGGACGCACCTGGAAGGTCAGGCCGTCAACTGCGAGTGTCTCCCCGAACCGTTTGGTGAGGTTCTCTACCTCAATCACCAGGCCATGCTAGCGGCGGAGGCAACGTCATGTCCGGGGGGATCACAGTCCGGAGGCAACCACCTCAGCGATCTGGGCGGTGTTCAGCGCCGCGCCCTTGCGCAGGTTGTCGCCGCAGATGAACATCTCCAACGTGTTGGGAAAGTCCAGCGCCTGCCGGATCCTGCCCACGAACGTGGGGTCGGAACCCACGACGTCGGCCGGGGTCGGGAAGTCCCCGTGCTCGACATCGTCGATGACCACCACGCTCGGCGCCTCGGTCAGGCCGATGCGCGCCTCATCGACGTCGACCGGCTGCGCGAACGTCGCATGCACCGCCAGTGAGTGGGTCGTGACGACCGGCACCCGCACACAGGTGGCGGAGACTTTCAGGTCGGGGATCCCGAGGATCTTCCGGGACTCGTTGCGGACCTTCAACTCCTCGCTGGTCCACCCGCCGTCCTTCGGCGAACCTGCCATCGGTACGACGTTCAGCGCGATCGGGGCAGCGAACGGTGAGTCCTCGCCGAGCTTGTTGGCCAGCAGGCCCCGCACGTCCCCCGCGGTCTGGCCCAGGTTGCGGTTCCCGGCGACGATCTCGATCTCGTCGTACAGCCGGTCGATGCCGGCCTGCCCGGAGCCGGACACGGCCTGGTAGGACGCGACGACCAGCTCCCGTAGCTCCCACCGGGAGTGCAGGGCGCCCAGTGCGTCCATCATCGTCAGCGTCGTGCAGTTGGGGTTGGCGATGATGCCCTTGGGGCGGTTGGCGGCCTGCGCGGCGTTGACCTCGGGCACGACCAGGGGGACGTCGGGGTCCATCCGGAACGCCCCGGAGTTGTCCACCACCACCACGCCGTGCTCGACGGCGATCGGGGCCCACTGCGCCGACACCTCGTCGGGGACGTCGAACATCGCGACATCGACCCCGTCGAACGCCTCAGCGGTCAGCTCCTGTACGACGATGTCCTCGCCCCGGCAGCGCAGCGTCCGCCCGGCGGACCGGGCTGAGGCCAGCAACCGGATCTCGCCCCACACGTCGGCCCGGGTGGACAGGATGTCCAGCATCACGCTTCCGACAGCGCCGGTGGCGCCCACCACGGCAAGGGTGGGCTTGGTCTGCGCACTCACCGGCCGGTTCCTCCGTAGACGACGGCCTCCACCTCGTGGGTGTCCAGCTTGAACGCGTGGTGGCTGGCGGTCACCGCGTCGTCAACCTGGTCCTGGTCGACGATGACCGAGATCCGGATCTCGGAGGTGGAGATCATCTCGATGTTGACGCCGGCGTCGGCGAGCGCGCCGAAGAACCGGGCCGTGACACCGGGATGGCTGCGCATCCCGACCCCCACGAGCGAGACCTTGCCGATCCGGTCGTCGTACAGCAGGTCGTCGTAGCCGATGGACTGGCGCCGGTTGTTCAGCACCTCCATCGCCAGTTTTCCGTCCTGGCGGGGGAGCGTGAAGGACACGTCAGTGCGTCCACGAGACGCCACTGACACGTTCTGCACGATCATGTCGATGTTGATGCCAGCGCCGGCCAGCTCCTCGAAGATTCGCGCTGCCTCACCGACCTTGTCCGGGACACCGACGACGGTGATCTTCGCCTCGCTCCGGTCGTGTGCGACCCCGGAGATGATCGCTTGCTCCACGTCTGATTCCTTACTGACGCCATTGACCCAGGTGCCGTCCCGTTTGGAGAACGAGGACCGCACATGGATAGGAATGTTGTACTGACGGGCGTACTCCACGCACCGGAGATGCAGAACTTTCGCCCCGCAGGCGCACATCTCCAGCATCTCCTCGTAGCAGATGGTGGGGATGTGCCGCGCTGTCGGGACGATCCGCGGGTCAGCGGTGAAGATCCCGTCCACGTCAGTGTAGATTTCGCAGACGTCTGCGCCCAAAGCGGCTGCCAGCGCCACCGCGGTCGTGTCGGACCCGCCGCGGCCCAGGGTGGTGATGTCCTTGGTCTGCATGGACACCCCTTGGAACCCGGCGACGATCGTGATGTCACCGTCGCCGAGCGCGGACACGATCCGCCCGGGCGTGACGTCGATGATCTTCGCCTTGCCGTGGCGGGAGTCGGTGATCAGCCCCGCCTGACTACCGGTGAACGAGCGGGCGGTCTGCCCCAGGTTGGCGATCGCCATCGCCAACAACGCCATCGAGATCCGTTCCCCGGACGTGAGCAGCATGTCCAGCTCACGCGCCGGTGGAAGCGGCGACACCTGTTCTGCGAGGTCGAGGAGGTCGTCGGTACTGTCACCCATCGCGGACACCACGACACAGACGTCGTTCCCGTTCTTCTTGGTGTCGACGATGCGCTGGGCGACTCGCTTGATTCCCTGTGCGTCGGCGACGGAGGATCCTCCGTACTTTTGCACGACGATTCCCACAGTTGTTCAGCTCCTCACGTTTTCAGACCGTCGCCCAGTGTAACGAGAGCCACCCACCATGCAGGGCCGAGCCGTCAAACTTGCACGCCCCACCCGCCAAAGTTGCACCCCAGATCGCACGAATGACGTGCCAAGTTTGACGGCTCGGCCAGTGTCTAGAGGTCCTCGGCCGCGGCGACCTGGGCCGCCTCGGCCGCAGCGATCTCGTCGTCGTCGAGGCGGTCGTGGGCGATCACCGACTGCAAAGCCAGCAGGACTCCTCCGGCCTGCGGGCCCCAGCTGGAGACGTAGGAGAACTGCCACCACCACAGCGCCTCGGACACGCTGCGTTTCCGGAAGTGCTGGAGACCGTGCGCGACGGCCTCGGCGATGGCGGCGACGTCGTCGGACAATCGGGCAGATGTCAACTCTGGCGGCGCCCCGTAAGGGTCGAACACCCCGACGAAGTCGTCCACTCCGTCCAGCAGCTCCGCCAGCCGATGCCGGATCTCGTCCACGTCGACGTCCGGGCCGGCGTCGGGCTCGTAGGCCTCGGCCGGGACGAAGTCCTCCTGTACGCCGAGGCGTCCGCCGGCGAGCAGCAGCTGGCTCACGGCCAGCAGCAACATCGGGACCGCGCGGGACCGGTCACCCCCGCGGGCGATCTCGCGGACGGCGAGCAGGAAGCTCTCGGCCTGGTCCGCGATGGACTGCGCGAGGTCTTCCAGGTCGCTGCTCACGTCACTGGTCGCGACCGACCGGCGTACCGGCCCGTCGGTGGTCGTGCCGTTGTCACTCATCTACGGACCTTCTCCCCTCGAACGCTCGGCCCAACGTCACCTCATCGGCGTACTCCAAATCTCCCCCGACAGGCAGCCCGCTGGCAAGTCTGGTGACCCGCAGACCCATCGGCTTCAGCATCCGGGTGAGGTAGGTGGCGGTCGCCTCGCCCTCCAGGTTGGGGTCGGTAGCGAGGATGACCTCGGTGATCTCGCCGTCGGCGAGCCGCTGCATCAGCTCCTTCACGCGCAGCTCGTCCGGGCCGACGCCCTCGATCGGGCTGATCGCGCCGCCCAGCACGTGGTAGCGGCCGCGGAACTCGCGTGTCCGTTCGATCGCGACCACGTCCTTCGGCTCCTCCACGACGCACAGCAGAGCGGGGTTACGGCGCGGGTCGCGACAGATCCGGCACTGCTCCTCCTCCGCGACATTGCCGCACGTGGCGCAGAACCGGACCTTCTCCTTGACCTCGACCAGGACGCTCGCGAGCCGGCGTACGTCGGTGGGCTCGGCGCCCAGCACGTAGAACGCGATGCGCTGGGCACTCTTCGGACCCACCCCGGGAAGCCGACCGAGCTCCTCGATCAGGTCCTGGACGATGCCTTCGTACACCCGGACAGCCTATGCGACACGAGCCCCTGTCCGGGGGTGGACCGCCACCGGGCGGCACTGCCCGTCGGGGGTTGCAACGCCGAGGCGACCGGTGACTCAGAAGCCGACGCGGCCAGTGCCACCGGCGGAGGGTGGTTCGTCGTCGGGGTCGTCTTCGTCGGAGCGTTCGCTGTCCTGACCGGGGAGCATGCCCCCCAGGCTGCCGAGGCCGGCCAGGCCCTCGGCACCACCAAGGCCCTCCGCACCACCAAGGCCCTCCGCGCCGCCGAGACCGCCGAGCAGACCACCCATCTGCTCGCGCGCCTTCCGCTCCGCCGTGGTGGACGCGTCACGCACAGCGGCGACGATGAGGTCGGCGAGGGTCTCGGTGTCGTCGGGGTCGCAGACCTCCGGCTCGATGGTCAGGCCGAGGAGCTCCCCGGTGCCGGACACCGTTGCCCGCACCAGGCCGCCGCCGGCGGTTCCTTCCACGGTCTCCTCGGCCAGCTCCTGCTGGGAGGTCATCAGCTGTTGCTGCATCGCGCTCGCCTGCTGCAGCAACGCGTTCATGTCCAGGTTGCCTTCGGGCATCCGGTCCTCCCAAACGTCGGGGTCTGTGCCCCCACGCTAGCCGACGAGCGGGGGCGCTGGGCGCTATCCGTCGTGCGGGATGTCCTCGATCACCTGGGCCCCGAGCTCTCGCGCCAGCAGTTCGTCGGAGCTGGTCGCCGCGTCGTCAACGACGGCGTCGTCATCGGCGACCTCGACACGGGGGGCGCCTTCGTCCCCTTCTGCGGACGGTTGTTGGGAGATGGTGGCGGTGTCGGGGTCCGGGTCGGTGTCGGTTTGATCGGTTTTGTCGGTGTCCTGGGCTTCTCGTGGGCGGGCCTGCGTGGACGTGGGGCCAGCGGGGCGAGCAGGAGGCGGAGGGGTCTGGCCGCGTGACTTCGCCGCCCCGCTACCGCTACCGCTGCCGGGGCCGTCGAGGATCGCTTCCACGCGCCAGTCGACGCCGAGTTCGTCGACCAGGGCCTGGCGAAGGATGTCGTCGTTGCCGCTGGAGCGGAAGCGCTCGCACGATCCCGGGTTGGCGAACGCGAGGGTGAGGATGCCCTCGGAGACGTCCTTGACCTGGGCGTCGTTGGACAGCTGCATCCAGGCCCATCGGCGTACCGACTTGACCCGGTCGAGGACCCCCGGCCACAGCCGACGTACGTCGACCAGGGACAGCCCCGCCCCTGTCGGCGCTTCGCCGGGGGCGTCCGGCTCCGCAGGCTCGGTGTTGCCCATCTCGGGCGCCGGGGGGGTGGACTCCGCGGATCCGGCGGATTCAGCCACCGGCGGGGGAGCCGAAGGGGCCGGCTCCGGGGCAGCGGCCACTGGTGGCTTGGTGGACGGAGCCGGCCGCGATGCTGCTGGCTGGCTGGGTGGGGGTGGGGAGGAGCCGGCGACCGCCAACCGCCGCTCGACCCGGTCGATGCGGGCGCCGAGGCCCTCAGGGGTGTCGTCGACGGCCGGGAGCAGGATCCGCGCGCACATGATCTCCAGCAGCAACCGCGGGGCCGTCGCGCCGCGCATCTCCGCGATCTGGGCGCTGACGATGTCCGCAGCGCGGGTCAGATCGGCGCGTCCGAACCGGGCTGCTTGGCCACCGAGCCGTTCGGCATGGTCGTCGGAGACCTCCAGCAGCCCCCGGCTCGCCGCGTCCGGTACCGCAGAGAGCACCACGAGGTCACGGAGCCGGTGGAGCAGATCCTCCGCGAAACGCCGCGGGTCCTGCCCTCCGTCGATGACCTTCTCGATGACGCCGAACACGGATGCGCCGTCGTCAGCGGCGAAGGCATCCACGATCTCGTCCAGTAACGAGTCGGGGGTGTAGCCGAGCAGCCCGGTCGCCAACGAATGGGTGACGCCCTCGGCGTCCGCCCCGCCGATCAGCTGGTCGAGCACCGAGAGCGCGTCCCGCACGGAACCGGCACCGGCGCGCACGATCAACGGGACCGCGTTCTGTTCGATCGCCACTCCCTCGCGCTCACACAGCCCGACCAGGTAGTCGCCGAGCAGCTTCGGTGGCACCAGCCGGAACGGGTAGTGGTGGGTACGGGACTTGATCGTGCCGATGACCTTCTCCGGCTCGGTCGTGGCGAACACGAACCGCAGATGCGCCGGAGGCTCCTCGACCAGCTTCAGCAACGCGTTGAAGCCCTGGCTCGTCACCATGTGGGCCTCGTCGATGATGTAGACCTTGTACCGCGACTTCACCGGCGCGAACATCGCCCGCTCACGCAGGTCACGGGCGTCGTCGACCCCGCCGTGGCTGGCCGCGTCAATCTCGATCACATCGATCGATCCCGGCCCGCCGGACGCCAGCTCGACGCAGGACTCGCACTCCCCGCACGGGACCGCGGTCGGGCCCTTCTCACAGTTGAGCGCTCGCGCCAGGATCCGCGCGCTGGTGGTCTTCCCGCAGCCGTGCGGGCCGGAGAACAGATAGGCGTGGTGGACCCGGTTGTGCGCCAACGCGTTGGACAGCGGGGTGGTCACATGGTCCTGCCCGATCACCTCGGCGAAGGTGTCGGGCCGGTACCTCCGGTACAGCGCGAGCGGGGCG
>CAYLOC010000119.1:3864-10444 GCA_964385195.1 uncultured Nocardioidaceae bacterium | reverse complement strand
GTGGCTCCCGCGACTGGACTCGAACCAGTAACCTGCCGGTTAACAGCCGGCTGCTCTGCCAATTGAGCTACGCGGGACCGACGCCTGAGTGAGGCGGCTCGCCATAGGTTAGCAAACCGGCGTACCGCTGCAGAAAGTCCGCTCCTCCCCCATCTGGTACGACGGCCACCGATCCGCGCTGACACGCGCGGGGGTAGGCGAGGCAAACTCACCGTAGACGGGGCACGTTTGCCTTGTAGACGGTGCGTTTGCCCCGTCTACAAGGCAAACGCAGGCGGCGGGTGGTTACTGGCCGATCTGGGACTTGGCTTCGGTCAGGGTCCGCGCGGCGACCTGTTGCACCTCCGGGTCGGCCGGATCCAGGCCTGCCGAAAGCACGTAGGACCACACCACCGGGCCCTCGCCCTGCGGTGAGCTGCGGCCGACCACGGTCAGGCCCGTCTTCTCCCCCACCGGCGCGTAGACGGTACACACCACGCTCTTGGTCACCCGCTCCCGCACCAGTTCCGCGAGTCGGCCGGGCCGGGACATCCGTACCACCGTCCGCGGCTCCCGCTCGCCCCAGTCCGCGCTCTCCACGACCACCAGCGCGTGCTCCGCGCTGGACCAGTCCGCGCGTTCCACCTGTTCCCACCGCAGCCGCCGGTACCCCGCGGTCCCGGGCAGGTACAGCGCCCGCTCGGTGCCGACGTACCACTCGCCGTCGTCGCTGACCGCCCAGGCCAGTGCTCGTTCGCCGGTCTCCAGTGGCAGTTGCTGCCGCACCGTATCGGGCAGCGGTGGCTGACGCCGGAACCGGTTCCTCATGCGTCCATCATGCCGGGTCGGGCTAGAGGTACTCGCGGAGGAGTTCCACTCCCTGCAACCGCCGCATCCGGACCAGGGCGCGGGCCTCGATCTGTCGCGCACGTTCTCGTGTCACGCCGAGCACCTGCCCGATCTCCACCAGGCTGTGCGGACGAGCGCAGCCGATCCCGTACCGGAGGCGGACCACCTGCTCCTCACGCCGGGTCAGCGGATGCAACAGCTCGACCACCTCCTCATGCAGCCAGCGCCGCTCGACCCCGTCCGGTGTGACGCCGTCGCCGTTGGCCGCCAGGTCCAGCAGCTCCGCCAGGCTCCCCGACCCCATCGGCGTGTCCAGCGAGACCGGACGCTCGGTCAACCGCAGCAGCGCCGCGACCTTCTCCGCCCGCATCTCCATCTCTGCGGCCAGCTCGGCCAGCGTCGGGCTCCGGTGCAGGGCCTGGGTCAGCTCCTGCTGCCGCCGCACCACCGCACCGACCGACTCCAGCACATGCACCGGCACGCGGACCGCCCGAGACTGGTCCGCGGCGGACTGGGAGACCGCCTGCCGGATCCACCAGGTGGCATAGGTGGAGAACTTGAACCCGAGTCGGTAGTCGAACCGCTCGACCGCCCGGATCAGCCCGACGTTTCCCTCCTGCACCAGGTCCAGCAGGACGACCCCGCGGCCGGCGTACCGACGAGCGATCGACACCACCAGCCGCAGGTTCGCCCGCACCAGGTGCCGCTTGGCGCGTGCACCCTCCTCGGCGAGGTACTGCAGGTCACGCCGGTCCTCCGGCGTCGCGCCGCTGCCGTCGGCGAGGCGCTCCGCCGCCAGCACCCCGACCTCGGCGCTGTGTGCGAGCCGGACTTCCTCGTCCGGAGTGAGCAGTGGAACCCGGCCGATCTGTTGCAGGTAACCGTTGAGCCCGTCGGCTGCATACGTCTCGCGCTGTCGCGGGAGCCGCGCCTCGGATCCGTTCCGGCGGTCCGAGCGCAGCGCAGTCCGGTGCATACCTGACAGGTACACCGAACCGTGGGTGTTGATACATGCCGCCGGGGGCTTGTCGGGGGCTCCGGGCTAGCTGTTACCGATCGCGGCCTCGCGCAGCGTACGCCGATGGCTCTCCAGAGCCACCAGCTCCCCGAACATCTTGTTGTACTCCGCCTGGTGCTCGACCGGGTTGGTGCGCTGTAGCCGGGACTTGACCTCTTTGATCCGGCGCATCGCGGTGAGCTCGCGCAGCCGGACGGTGAACGCGGTGGCGACCCGCGCATCCGGGTCCCCCTTCACCTCCAGCGGCTCCACCTCCAGCGCGGAGACCGTTCCGCGCTCAGTTTCCAGCAGTTTGCCGACCAGCACCTCCGGCGTCGCTGCCTGCGGCCCTCCGAGGTCGGAGATCGCGGTGAACACATGCCGGTAGTAGGGGTGGGTGAAGTCCTCCGCCTCCAGGTCCGCCCACTGCGCTGCGATGACCGCGGGGTACTGCAGTGCGAGCTTCAGCACGTCGCGTTCCACGGTGAACCGGCGCTCCCGCGGGTCCGGTACGTCGTCACGGTGGCTCCGGGGCGGCGCCTCGCTGGGGGCGGGACTGCGGTGGGCGTCGCGTCGGCTGCGTGGTGCGCGGCTCGCATGCCGGATCTCGGCGCGCACCTGGTCCACCTCGACCCCGACCATTCCCGCGAGCTCCCGGGCGAACGCCTCGACCTTGGACCGGTCGCGGATGCTGGCCACCAGCCCGGCGGCGGCACGGACGGCGTCGACGCGGGCGTCGGCACGGTCCAGGTCGTACCGCTTGACCACCGAGGACAGCACGAACCGGTACAGCGGCACCCGCCGGGCGACCAGCTCCCGGACGGCAGCGTCCCCCTCGGCCAGCCGCAGATCGCACGGGTCACGACCCTCCGGCTCCACCGCCACGTAGGTCTGGGCCACGAACTCCTGGTCACCGTCGAACGCCCGCAGCGCCGCCTGCTGTCCGGCCTCATCACCGTCGAAGGTGAAGATCACCTCGCCCCGGAACTCATCGTGGTCCAACAGCAGCCGCCGCAGCACCCGCGTGTGTTCGGCGCCGAACGCGGTCCCGCAGGTCGCCACCGCGATCGGCACGCCCGAGAGGTGACAGGCCATCACGTCGGTGTAGCCCTCCACGAGCACGACCTGGGACCGCCGCGCGATCTCCTTCCGGGCCAGGTCAACGCCGTACAGCAGGTGGCTCTTCTTGAAAACCGGGGTCTCTGGTGTGTTGAGGTACTTGGCCTCGATCCGGTCGTCGTCGAACAGGCGGCGCGCACCGAACCCGACGGTGTCGCCGGACAGCTCCCGGATCGGCCAGATCAACCGCCCGCGGAACCGGTCGTACGGTCCGCGTCCACTGCGCCCCACCAGACCCGCCACCACCAGCTCCTCGTCGGAGAAGCCCTTGCCGCGCAGGTGTCGCAGCAGCGCGTTCCCGTCGCGAGGGGCGAACCCGACCCCAAACGTCTCCGCAGCGGAGGCGTCGAAGCCGCGCTCGTCGAGGAACTGACGACCCGGCAACGCCTCGGGCGAACCCAGCCGGTCGGCGTAGAACTCCGCAGCGGCCTGGTTGGCGGCCACCAGCCGGCTGCGCTGGCCGGGCTGCCGGCGCGCTGAACCGGCCCGGCCGGACCCGGTGTCTTCGTAGTGCAGTCGTACGCCGAACCGGTCCGCCAGCCGCTCGACGGCCTCGGTGAAGCCGACGCCCTCGATCTTCTGGACGAAGTCGATCACGTCGCCGCCCTCGGAGCAGCCGAAGCAGTGGTAGAAACCGCGCGCCGGGGTGACGTGGAAGGACGGGGTCTTCTCGTCGTGGAACGGGCAGAGCCCCTTCAGCGACCCCCCGCCGGCCTTGCGCAGGGTGACGTGGGCCGAGATGACGTCGTCGATGCGGGCCTTGTCCCGCACCTCCGCGATGTCCGCGTCCTTGATCCGCCCGGCCACGGTGTGAGTCTACGCAGGACGGCCCGTCAGCAGCCGGTGCCGGTCCACAGCCGAGGCGTCGGTGAGGGAGGCCACCTGGTCGATCACCACCCGCAGCCGGGCGGCGTCGCTGCTGGCCGCGGTGAAGTCCTCCGCGAACGCCGGGTCCAGCGCCCGTGGGGCGCCCCGCAGCAGCGCCTCGACCAGCTCGTGCAGCAGCTCACGTTGCCGGGCCAGGGCCGCGACCCGGTCATCGGCCCGCATCACCACGGTGGCGGTGATCCCCTTCAGCAGCGCGATCTCGACCCGCACCGGTTCCGGGACGGACACGTCCGCGCCGTGCCGGACCCCGGCGTCGTCGTGCACCCGCAGCGCATCCCGCACGCCGTCACAGAACCGGCTGATCAGTGAGCTGGTCAGGTTCTTCAGCGCTGCCAGGTGTCTGCGGGTGCCGTCGTACGGCACGGTCGGCCAGGCCGGATCTGCGGTGAGGCCGGCGAAGGCCGCCTCGAGTACGTCGGTGGTGAGCCCGTCGTCGTACCAGTCCCGGACCGTCTCCCCTACCCGTGCACGCAGTTCGGAGTCACCCAGCGCGGTGAGGTCGATCCGGCCGGCCACGATGCCGTCCTCCAGGTCGTGCACGCTGTAGGCGACATCATCGGCGAAGTCCATCGTCTGCGCCTCGACACACACGTGGCCCGGTGGGCTGCCGGCGCGGACCCAGTCGAACACCTTCTGGTCGTCGTCGTAGACGCCGAACTTGTGTACCGCCCGCGGCAGGCCGTCCGCATGCCGGCCCACCGGACGCGGCGCCGCACCCAGCAGCCACGGGTACTTGCAGGAGGCGTCCAGGGTGGCGCGGGTGAGGTTGAGCCCGTGCGGCGTCCCATCGTCGGCGATCCGCTTGGGCTCCAGCCGCGTCAGCAACCGCAGGGTCTGCGCGTTGCCCTCGAAGCCGCCGATCCCCGTCGCCGCCTCGTTCAAGGCTCGCTCGCCGTTGTGCCCGAACGGCGGGTGGCCGAGGTCGTGCGCCAGACAGGCGGCCTCCACCAGGTCCGGGTCGCAGCCCAGCACCTCGGCCAGGTCCCGTCCGACCTGGGCCACCTCCAGGGTGTGGGTCAGCCGGTTGCGGACGAAGTCGTGGCTGGTGGGGCCGACCACCTGGGTCTTCGCCGCGAGCCGCCGCAGCGCCGCCGAGTGCACGATCCGGGCCCGGTCCCGCTCGAACGGCGACCGGCCGGACCGGCTCGCCGGCTCCGGCACCGCACGCTCGATGTCGCTGTCGGCGTACGGCGGGGGCGGTCGGTCCATCGCCTCCGACCCTACTGCCCGCCGGCGACGCCGCTCATCTTCCACCATCGGCGCCCGTGGCGCGGCGTTCTGGGTGCACGACCGGCGGCACCGTTAGGATCGCTTCCCATGTCTCCACTCGCTGCAGACCTGACGCTGCTGGACTGGACCGGTAACCTGCTCGACGGCTTGGCAGTGACGGTGATCGCCACCGGGCTGGGCCTGGCCCTGATGATCGTGCTGTCGGTCGTCTTCGGGCTGTTGAGTCGGGTAGACACTCTCTGGGTACGCGGGCCGACCCGGGTCGTGGTGGAGTTCTTCCGCGGGTCGTCGTTGCTCGTGCAGCTGTGGTGGCTGTACTTCGCGCTGCCGTTGATGCTCGGCGTCAAGCTCGACTCGATGCTCGTCGCCATGCTCGCGCTCGGACTGAACTACGGCTCGTACGGCGCGGAGGTGGTGCGCGGCTCGATCAATGCGGTCCCGCAGCCGCAGTGGGAGGCCGCGACCGCACTGAACCTCTCCCGGTCGCAACGGATGCGGCGGGTGGTGTGGCCGCAGGCGTTCGCGTTGATGATCCCGTCGATGAACAACCTGTTCATCCAGCTGCTGAAGAGCACCCCGCTGCTCTACACGATCTCCCTCGTCGGCCTGATGACCCGGGGTGAGGACTTCCGGTTCGCCGGAGGTAACCAGGTCGCGATGTACGTCCTGCTTTCTGCGATCTACTTCGTGCTCGCCTATGTGCTCACCGGCGCCTCCAACATTTTTGAGGGATACGCCAAGGCCCGTCTCGGACAAGAACGCTCTGGCGGGTGGCGTCGCCTCGTCGGAGTCTTCCGCCAGACCAGGGCGACCGGCGCCGAAGGGGAGGTTGCCTGATGCTGGACTACACCTGGGACTGGGGCTACACCGGCGATATGCTGCCGGACCTGCTGCTGGCGTTCTTCAAGTACACGCTGGTGGCCACGGTGCTCGGCACGATCCTTGCGGCCATCCTCGGCCTGCTCTTCGCGATCATCAAGTACAACCGGATGCCGGTGGTGTCGCAGATCATCACGTTCGTAGTCGCCTACATCCGCAGCACGCCGCTTCTGATCCAGTTGTTTTTCCTGTTCTACGCACTGCCGCAGTTGGGTGTCACGCTCTCACCGATGCAAGCGGGAGTCATCGGGCTAGGCGTGCACTATGCGTGCTACTACACCGATGTCTACCGGGCCGGTATCGAGGCGGTTCCGGTCGGGCAGTGGGAGGCCGCCGCCGCGCTGAGGTTGCCACGCAGGTCGGTGTGGCTGCGCGTGATCCTCCCGCAGGCGATCCGCAACGTGCTTCCCGCATTGGGCAACTACGCGATCGCGATGTTCAAGGAGACACCGTACCTGGCGCTGATCACCGTAACCGAGTTGGTCTTCACGGCGCGGCAGTACGGCAACGGCACCTACGAGTGGGTGGAGCCGATCACGCTGGCGGGGCTCATCTTTCTCGCCGCCAGTTACCCCACCGCCGTCCTACTGCGCCGGCTGGAGATGCGACTGGCGACGTACGGCTGACACGCTGGTGGGG
>CAYLOC010000119.1:0-3764 GCA_964385195.1 uncultured Nocardioidaceae bacterium | reverse complement strand
GATGCGGGATCTACCCCGGGTTCTTGCAGAGCTCCTCGGTGGAAGCGCTGCGGGCGGCATCCCCGCTGAAGCCCCACTTGTCGAGGATCGAGTCGAACTCGTCGGTCTGCTTGAACTTCTTCAGCTGCTCGTCGTACTTCTTCACGAACGCCTTGTCGTCCGGGTTGAACGCCGCCCCGGAGCCGGTCTTGGGGAACGCCTCCAGCGGTGGAGTCACCGAGAACTTCGCGTTCTGCTGCTTCTTCAGCGCATTCAGCGTCAGCGTGGGCAGCAGGATCGCCTGCACCCGGCCGGCCTCCATCCCCTGCAGAGCGTCGGGTGCACGGGGAAACGTCTTCAACTTCGATTCTGGGATGCCCAGCGACTTCGCGGTCTTGAGCTCGAAGCTTCCAGCGAGTACCGCTACCTTCACGTCCTTGCTCTTCACGTCGTCCAGGGTGGCGAGGTCACCGGGGTTGTCCGGCGGCAGCGCCAGCGACTCCGTGGACACGATGACCGGGGATGAGTAGGCGACCTTCGCACATCGGGACTCGTTCATGAACAACCCCGCGGTCACCATCTCCCAGCGGCCGGCGTTCAGGCCGGGAATCATCGAGTCGTAGGCCGTCTGCACGCCCTTGACCTGATCGTTGTCGACCCCGAGCTTGCTCAGCACCGCCTTGGCGACATCAGGCGCAGCACCGGTGAGCGTGCCGTCCTTCGTCAGCTTGGTGTACGGCGGCTCGTTGGCGATGGCGAGCCGGATCTGGTTGCCTGCGTCGATCCGCGCCTGGATTCCTTCGGCCTCTTCTTCTCCACCACCGCACGCAGTGAGGACCGATCCGCCGGCAACGGCAACCGCCCCCAGGGCGGAGTAGCGCAGCATGGTGCGGCGGGACAGGGGGCGCTGGGACAGGTTGTTGAGCGGGGATTCGCTCACGAGTTGTCTCCCTCTGGTCGGATATACGTTCCAGCGACCCTAACGAACTTCTCGAAATGCGGGAAACCGGCGCGTCAGCCGCCGGAGGTGCCGTCTTCGGCGGCGGGGTCGACCCGTCCGGTGCTCAGCCCGTCGCGGTCGTCGAACCACCGCTCAGGCAGGTGGACCCGCTTCGGACTGCCTTGCCGCCCACGCGGTTTCCCCAGCTGCTCGACCGGGTACGGCTCGTCGGGATCCAGCCGGCCCAGCAACATGTCGAGGGCGGCCAGGGAGTCGACCAGCCCGAGCGACTGCCGCAGCTCGCTGCCGGCACTGAAGCCCTTGAGGTACCACGCGATGTGCTTGCGGATCTCCTTGCACCCCTTCTCCTCCCCCATGGAGTGCACCAGCAGCTCCGCGTGCCGCCGGAGCATCGCCCGGACCTCGCCCAGCGTCGGCAGCGTCGGGCTTCCGCCCCCGGCGAAAGCGTGCATCAGGTCACGGAACAGCCACGGGCGCCCGAGGCAGCCACGTCCTACGATGACCCCGGCGCAGCCGGTCGCGGCCCGCATCGCGAGCGCGTCGGCTGCCTCCCAGATGTCGCCGTTGCCGAGCACCGGGATGTCCACGGCGGCGACGAGCTCGGCGATCGCCCACCACTGTGCGCGTCCGGAGTAGTGCTGGCTCGCCGTACGCGCATGCAGCCCGATCGCGGCACACCCGGTGTCGGTGGCGAGGCGCCCGGCGTCGAGGAACGTGAGGTGGTCGTCGTCGATACCCATCCGGGTCTTCATCGTGACCGGCACACCGTACGGCGAGGCAGCCTGCACGGTGGCGTCGAGGATGGCTCCCAGCAACCGCTGCTTCCACGGCAGCGCAGCGCCGCCACCCTTGCGCGTGACCTTCGGCACGGGGCAGCCGAAGTTGCAGTCGATGTGGTCGACGCCGTACTCACCGCACAGGATCCGAGCCGCCTCGGCCATGGTGGCCGGGTCCACGCCGTACAACTGCACCGACCGCACCTGCTCGCCGGCATCGAACTCCAGCATCCGGTGGGTGGTCTCATCGCGCTCGACCAGGCCCCGGCTGGTGATCATCTCGCAGACGTACAACCCGGCGCCCTGCTCGCGGCACAGGGTGCGGTAGGCCGCGTTGGTGACGCCGGCCATCGGGGCCAGCACGACCGGTGTCGGGACCTCGACGGGTCCGAGCACCAGCGGCAGGGACGGCCGCTCGGTGGCGGGCGGAGCGGCTACTTGCGTACCTTCCATGCCACCGGCGGGGTTGTCGGCTTGGTGAAACGCCATTGGATCTGGCTGATGTTTCCGTGGTGCGGAGCGAAGAACACCAGGCAGGTCGTGGCCTTCTTGCCCTTGCCGAACTTCTTCGGCAGGGCCTGGTCGGTGCAGGGCTTGAACTCCCCGCCCTTGAGGGTGGCGGGCTGGATGACGGTGGACTTGGAGATCTTGCCGTACAACGTCAGGTGCTGACCCGACAGGTTGCCGGTTCCGGTGTTCTTCACCTGCACATCGACGTAGTAGATGCTGGACCGCTGCACGGACTTCGGCAGCTTGTACCGCTTGAAGTCCTTCACCTTGCCCTTGCGCACCTTCTCCACGGTGAGCTTCACCAGCGAGTTGTGCTTGGCGTCGGCCTTGAAGCGGACGGTGGCGGACTTCCCCACCTTCATGGTCGTCCCCGGCTTCGTGGTGCCCTTCTCCCAGTGCATCGTGGGTGAGGGAGAGGACGACGGGGTGTTCGTGGTCGCCGCGGATGCACCCGCTTCGGACGTGGTCGGGGCTGCCGGTGTGGTCGTTCCTGCTTCGGGGCTGTCATCGCCACCGCCACTGCACCCCGTGGCCAGCAGGCCGGCACAGGCGCACACCGCCACTGCTTGGAGGATGCGCCTGCCAGCGCCCCCTGTCACTGCTCTGGGCCGCGTCACTGTCACACCTTTCGTCTCCGGGTACGGCGGTCGACGTCTGCGTCCGCACTGGCGCGTCGGGGCTGCGCGGAGTGGGTCACACCCCGAGAAGCCGTTCGGCCAAGTACGGTTTGACCTGGTCCAGCCCGATCCGCTCCTGCTTCATGGTGTCACGCTCACGGACCGTAACCGCATTGTCCTCCAGCGTGTCGAAGTCAACGGTGACCGCGTACGGCGTGCCGATCTCGTCCTGGCGGCGGTAGCGGCGCCCGATCGCCCCGGCATCGTCGAAGTCGACGTTCCATACCGCGCGCAGATCCTGCGCGAGCCCCCGCGCCTTCGGAGACAGGTCGGAGTTGCGGGACAGCGGCAGCACGGCCGCCTTCACCGGGGACAACCGGGGGTCGAGCCGGAGCACGGTACGCCGGTCCACACCACCCTTGGCGTTGGGGGCTTCGTCCTCGGCGTAGGCGTCGACGAGGAACGCCATCAGCGACCGGGTCAGGCCCGCCGCGGGCTCGATGACGTACGGCGTCCATCGTTCCCCGCTCGCCTGGTCGAAGTAGGAAAGGTCCACCCCGGAGTACTCGCTGTGTGCCTTCAGGTCGTAGTCGGTACGGTTCGCGATGCCCTCCAGCTCGTCGAACTCGCGACCGGTGAAGCCGAAGCGGTACTCGATGTCGACGGTGCGCTTGGAGTAGTGCGAGCGCTTGTCGGCGGGATGCTCATACAGCCGCAGGTTGTCCCGGGAGAGGCCGAGGTCGACGTACCAGTCCATCCGCGTGGTGATCCAGGTGTCGTGCCACTCCTCGT
The DNA here is from genome assembly GCA_964385195.1 of uncultured Nocardioidaceae bacterium. Taxonomy (GTDB): domain Bacteria; phylum Actinomycetota; class Actinomycetes; order Propionibacteriales; family Nocardioidaceae; genus CAYLOC01. The sequence goes on along the minus strand of CAYLOC010000119.1, from coordinate 129 downwards.
CGGTGCCGGGGGCGACGAAGTACTCCATCTCCATCTGCTCGAACTCGCGGGTACGGAAGATGAAGTTGCCCGGGGTGATCTCGTTGCGGAAGCTCTTGCCGGTCTGGGCGATGCCGAACGGCGGCTTCT
>CAYLOC010000118.1:0-10454 GCA_964385195.1 uncultured Nocardioidaceae bacterium | reverse complement strand
CCACCTTGAGCATGGTGGTGGTCTCGCTCATGTTGGAGTCGCCGACGATCACGTGCAGCCTCCGGAACCGTTCGGCGTCGGCATGGGGCTCGTCGCGAGTGTTGATGATCGGCCGGGAGCGCGTGGTGGCGCTGGAGACCCCCTCCCAGATGTGCTCCGCGCGCTGGCTGACCGAGTAGATGGCGCCGCGGGGGGTCTGGAGCACCTTGCCGGCGCCGCAGATGATCTGTCGGCTGACCAGGAACGGGATCAAGATGTCGGCGAGCCGGCTGAACTCCCCGTGTCGGCTGACCAGGTAGTTCTCGTGGCAGCCGTAGGAGTTGCCCGCCGAGTCGGTGTTGTTCTTGAACAGGTACACGTCCCCGGCGATGCCCTCGTCGCGGAGCCGCCGTTCGGCGTCGATCAGCAGCCCCTCCAGCACCCGCTCTCCCGCCTTGTCGTGGGCGACCACATCGGTGACCGAGTCGCATTCGGGTGTGGCGTACTCGGGGTGGCTGCCGACGTCGAGATACAGCCGCGCTCCGTTGCGAAGGAACACGTTGCTGGAACGTCCCCAGGAGACCACCCTCCGGAACAGGTAACGCGCGACTTCGTCGGGCGAGAGCCGGCGGGCGCCGCGGAACGTGCACGTCACGCCGTACTCGTTCTCGATCCCGAAGATCCGCCTGTCCACGTTGCCAGCCTATGCCACCGGAGAAACCCCGGGCGGGCTCGGCGCGAAGTGTTACTCCGCACCCTCGTGTTCGCTCAGCCGGGACGACGGCACCCGCTTGAACTTGCGCGGCTGGGACCGCGTCCGGTCCAGTACGGCGACCTCGATGGTCTCCGGGCCGAGCGTACGCGTCTGGGAGTTGTCGTGGCCGAGGGCGTCCACGGCCAGTCGCATCGCGGAGTCCAGGTCCATGTCCGGGGAGTGCCGACTGCTGAGGTACTCCGCCACCTGCTCGGCCGAGCCGCCCATCACCGCACAGTCCTGCTCATAGGACACCGACCCCTCGTAGGTGACGCGGAAGATCTGGTCGTCCTCGGGACCAGCGCCTACCTCGCCCACGAACAGCTCCACCTCGTAGGGCTTCTCGCCCCCGGAGGAGAAGATCGTCCCCAGGGTCTGGGCGTAGGCGTTGGCGAGCCCCCGGCCGGTGACGTCGCGTCGGTCGTAGGAGTAGCCCCGGATGTCGGCCAGTCGGACACCGGCGATGCGCAGGTTCTCGAACTCGTTGTACCGACCGACCGCGGCCAGGGCCAGCCGGTCGTACAACTCGGAGATCTTGTGCAGCGCCTGGGACGGGTTCTCTGCCACGAACAGCAAGCCGTCGGCGTACCGAAGCACGGCCACCGAGCGGCCGCGGGCGATGCCCTTGCGAGCGAAGTCTGCCCGGTCCTTCATCAACTGCTCGGGCGAGACGTAGAACGGCATCGACATGAGAGGTGTTCCTGTCCGGTCGGTTACGTCAGAGGGGCAGCGGGGCCGTCGGGCCGCGTCATCCGCGCCGCCACGACCTGGTCGACGATGCCGGAGATCCGGTCCTCCGACATCTGCGTGTACCCGTCGCCGGTCACGACGCTGACGATCGGGAAGATCCTACGGGTCATGTCCGGGCCACCGGTGGCGGAGTCGTCGTCCGCGGCGTCGTAGAGGGACTGGACCAGGGCCGTTGCACACTCATCGGAACTGAGGTCGGGACGATACAGCTTCTTCAACGACCCGCGCGCGAACAGCGACCCGGAGCCCACCGAGTGGAACGCGTGTTCCTCGTAGCGACCGCCGATGACGTCGTAGGAGAAGATCCGGCCCATCTGCCGGTGCAGGTCGTAGCCGGCGAACAGCGGCAGGACCGCCAGCCCCTGCATGGCCATGCCGAGGTTGCCGCGGATCAGGGCAGCCAGTCGGTTGGCCTTGCCGTCCAGGGAGAGCGTGCTGCCCTCGATCTTCTCGTAGTGCTCCAGCTCGACCTGGAACAGCCGGACCATCTCGATGGCGAGGCCCGCGGACCCGGCGACACCCAGACAGGAGTACTCATCGGCCGGGAACACCTTGGTCATGTCCCGCTGGGCGATGATGTTGCCGGTGGTTGCTCGCCGGTCGCCGGCCATGACGACTCCGTCGACACACGTCGCCGCGACGATCGTGGTCCCGTGCGGCGCTTCCAGGGTGCCTGCGGCACTCCCGGACACCCGGTGACCGGGGAGCAGGTCGGGCGCATGTGCGGCCAGGAAGTCGGTGAAGGAGGAACTGCCCGGAGCCAGGTAGGCCGCGGGCAACGCGGCACGTGCATCGGCCATCGAGGTCACTCGCCGCCCTTCTGGACGAATCCGCGCACGAACTCCTCCGCATTGGACTCCAGGACGCCGTCGATGTCATCGAGGATCCCGTCGACGTCGTCGTCGAGCTTCTCCTTGCGCTCGGTCGCCTCGTCGTTGGTGGTCGACTCGAGCTCTTCCTCCTCGGTCGTCGACTTGCGCGTGGGCTTGCGCTGTTGGCCACCCTCGCGAGCCATAAGCCACCTCCTCGGTCTGTGCTACACCCGAAACCCTACCTGGAGCCCCGGATGAACTCACGAGGTTAGGGCCGTAAACAGCTCTTCGGCGGTGTGACACTCCCGCAGCAGGTCCCCCACGTGGGCACGGGTACCGCGCAACGGCTCCATCGTCGGGATCCGTTGGAGGGACTCCCGCCCCGGGAGGTCGAAGATCACCGAGTCCCACGACGCGGCCGCCACCTGGTCGGGATACTGCGAGAGGCAGCGTCCGCGGAAGTAGGCCCGGGTGTCCTCCGGCGGGTCGACCACGGCACGTTCGACCTCGTCGTCGTCGAGGAGCCGGTGGAGGGAGCCGCGGCGCACCAGGTGGTAGTACAGGCCCTTGTCCGGTCTGAGGTCGGCGTACTGCAGGTCGATCAGGTGCAGCTTGGGGTTGTCCCAGTCCAACCCGTCCCGGTCGCGGTAGGACTGCAGCAGCGCCAGCTTCGCCACCCAGTCCAGCTCGTGGCGGCACTCCATGGGGTCGCGCCACAGCCGCTGCAGCACCGACTCCCAGCGATCGAGCACGTCCTGGGTCTGCTCGTCGACGTCGTCGCCGTACCGGTCTGCCACGTACTTGCGGGCCTGTTCCAGGTATGCCTCTTGCACATCCAGCGCGGTGAGCTCCCGGCCGTCCTTCATCCGGAGCCGGTGGCGCAGGGACGGGTCGTGGGACACCTCGTGCAGCTCGGTGACCGGCTGGTCGATCGCCAGGTCGAGGGTCAACGCCCGGTCCTCGATCATCTGCAGCACCAGTGCGGTGGTGCCGACCTTGAGGTAGGTGGAGATCTCGGCCAGGTTCGCGTCGCCGATGATGACGTGCAGCCGCCGGTACTTCTCCGGGTCCGCGTGCGGCTCGTCGCGGGTGTTGATGATGGGACGTTTCAAGGTGGTCTCCAGGCCCACCTCCACCTCGAAGAAGTCGGCGCGCTGGCTGAGCTGGAACCCTTCTTCGTGCCCGTCCTGGCCCAGGCCGACCCGGCCGGCGCCGCAGATCACCTGGCGGGTCACGAAGAACGGCGTGAGGTGGCGCACGAGGTCGGCGAACGGGGTGTCCCTGCTGACGAGGTAGTTCTCGTGGGCGCCGTAGGACGCGCCCTTGTTGTCGGTGTTGTTCTTGTACAGCACGATCGGCTGTTGTCCGGGTACGTCGACCCCGGCGGCCGCCGCACGCATCACGTGTTCTCCGGCCTTGTCCCAGCGGACCACCGCCCGGGGGTTGGTGCACTCGGGCGCTGAGTACTCGGGGTGGGCGTGGTCGACGTACAACCGCGCGCCGTTGGTGAGGATCATGTTTGCCAGCCCAACCTCTTCGTCGGTCAGCTGGCTGGGGTCGGCGATGGAGCGGCCCATGTCGAACCCGCGGGCATCGCGCAGCGGGCTCTCCTCTTCGAAGTCCCATCGCGCCCGACGGGCGCGGGCGGTGTGTGCCGCGTAGGCGTTCACCACCTGCGACGAGGCCAGCATCGGGTTGGCGGTGGGCGTTCCGAGTACGGAGATGCCGTACTCGACCTCGGTCCCCATGATCCGCCGAACGCTCATGCGAGCCCTCGGTGGAGGTGCGAACGCAGCGAGCGGAGCCGTGGGGTCGTCATGTCCAACAGCCTACGGTCCGCGTCCAACCGCCCCCGCCCGGGCGGGACGTGGCCAGCGGGTCAGGGGCAGCGCGGCCGCCGCCACCAGGGCCATCACCACGAACCCCCACGCGAAGCTGGCTGCTGCGGCGACGAATCCCAGCAGCACCGCGCCCAGCGCCGTACCGCCGTCGAAGCCGATGTTCCACATCGCACTGGCCCGGCCGTAGTCGGCCCGTGAGACGACTGCGAAGGCCACGACCAGCGTGACGTTCTGCAGCGCGCCGAAGCCGACACCGACCGTTGCCACGGCCACCAGCAGCAGCCACGGCCGGCCGGAGCCGGTCAGGGACAGCCCCGCCAGCAGAAGTCCCACGATGGTCAACAGCAACAGCGGTGCCTGCAGTCCGGCCGCGCCACGGCGGTCCGCAACCCGGCCGATCCCCCACCGGCTCACGGCTGCGAAGAGCCCGATCAGCAACAACCCCACAACCGACACGGTGTTCGTCGTCATCTGCGGCAGGAACGTCATCAGGGCTCCGCCGGCGATCGTGACGACCAGCAACACCGCCGAGGGCGCGGCGGTGTACAGCCACACCCGGTCGGCGCGCGAGGGCGACGGGCGTACGTCGGTGGCTTGCGACACGTGGGAAGCGGCTGCGGAGTCCGCAGCACGCGCGTCCAGCCTGCTCACGACGATCCCGAGCCGTACTGCCGCAGGGATCCCGAGAACCGGGATCGCACCGAGCGCGAAAACCCACCAGAAGCCGAAATGCTCGGCGATCGCCACGCTCAGCGGCAGCAGCGCGAGGTTCGGAATGGCCACGGCGAGCCCGTAGACGCCGACCGCCTCGCCGCGGCGCAACGGTGGGACGAGGGTGGCCACGACGGTGCTGCCGGTGACGGTCAGGATGCCGAACCCGGTGCCACGGACCGCCGACAGGACCAGGATCGGGCCCAAGGCGTCAGAGACACCCAGGCCCAGCGACGGCAGGCCCAGCGTCAGCAGGCCGGCGGTGAGCACGGCGGCGTACCCGAACCGGCTCAGCAGCCACGGGACACACGTCTGGGTGGCCACGGTCGAGAGCAGGAGCACCCCGGTGACGAGGCCGGCGCCGCCGGAGCCGGCACCGCCGTGCCGCGCCCACAACGGCGCGACCGAGACCAGGGCAGCGAACCCCCCGAACCCGGCGATGGACAGCCCCACCAGGGCCTTCATCCCCGGGGCGCGCCACACCACCGCCGCGGAGCCGTCAACGTTGCGGGCGCCAGCCGTCAACGTTGACGTTCTCTACAGGTACTGGCCGGTGTTGGCCACGTTGTCGATCGAACGACCAGGCTCGGTGCCCTCCTTGCCGGAGATGAGGGTACGGATGAAGACGATCCGCTCCCCCTTCTTGCCGGAGATCCGGGCCCAGTCATCGGGGTTGGTGGTGTTGGGCAGGTCCTCGTTCTCCTTGAACTCATCAACGCAGGCCTGGAGCAGGTGCTGCACCCGCATGCCCTTCTGCCGGTTGTCGATGAACTCCCGGATGGCCATCTTCTTCGCACGGTCGACGATGTTTTGGATCATGGCACCGGAGTTGAAGTCCTTGAAGTACAGCACGTCCTTGTCGCCGTTGGCGTAGGTGACCTCTAAGAACCGGTTCTCCTCGCTCTCGGTGTACATCCGCTCCACCGTCCGCTGGATCATGGCCGCCACGCACTCCGAGCGGTTGCCGCCGAACTCCGCGAGGTCATCGGCGTGCAGCGGCAGGGCGTCGGTGAGGTACTTGCTGAAGATATCGCGTGCGGACTCCGCGTCGGGACGCTCGATCTTGATCTTCACGTCCAGCCGTCCCGGCCGCAGGATCGCCGGGTCGATCATGTCCTCGCGGTTGGAGGCGCCGATCACGATGACGTTCTCCAGCCCCTCGACCCCGTCGATCTCGCTGAGCAGCTGCGGCACGATGGTGTTCTCCACGTCGGAGGACACGCCGGACCCACGGGTGCGGAACAACGAGTCCATCTCGTCGAAGAACACGATGACCGGCGTACCTTCGCTTGCCTTCTCGCGTGCACGCTGGAACACCAGCCGAATGTGTCGCTCGGTCTCCCCGACGTACTTGTTGAGCAGCTCGGGGCCCTTGATGTTCAAGAAGTAGGACTTGCCCTCTTCGTCGGTCTTGGTGGCGACCTGCTTGGCCAGGGAGTTCGCCACTGCCTTGGCGATCAGGGTCTTCCCGCAACCGGGCGGGCCGTACAGCAGCACCCCTTTGGGGGGCTTGAGCTGGTGCTCTTTGAACAGGTCGGGGTAGAGGTAGGGCAACTCGATCGCGTCGCGGATCTGGTCGATCTGCCGCATCAACCCACCGATCCGGGCGTAGTCGATGTCGGGGACCTCCTCCAGGACCAGCTCCTCGACCTCGGTCTTGGGGATGCGTTCGTAGATATAGCCGGCCCGCGGATCCAGCAGGACCGAGTCCCCCGCGCGCAGCCGCTGCCCTCGCAGCGGGGAGGCGATCCGCACGATCCGCTCCTCGTCCGCGTTGCCGATGACCAGTGCCCGCTCCTCGTCGGCCAGCACTTCCTTGAGCATCACGACCTCACCGACGGACTCGAACTCCAGTGCGGATACGACGTTGAGTGCCTCGTTGAGCATCACCTCCTGGCCGTGCTCCAGGCTGTCCACGTCGACGTTCGGGCTGACGTTGACCCGGAGCTTGCGGCCACCGGTGAACACGTCGATGGTGTCGTCGTCGTTGCGGCCGAGGAACGTCCCGAACCCGGTCGGTGGCTGGGCGAGCCGGTCGACCTCCTCTTTCAGCGTCAGGATCTGGTCCCGGGCCTCCCGGAGGGTGGCCGCGAGGCGCTCGTTCTGGGTGGTCAACGACGCCAGCGACGACTGGGTCTCGGCAAGCTTCTGCTCCAGGTGGCGCCCGGAGCGTGGCGACTCAGCGAGCCGGCGCCGCAGCTCCTCCACCTCGCTTTCCAAGAAGCCGACCTGGCTTTGCAGCTCCTCCCTCGACCGGCTGGTCCGGCGGCCTTCCTCGCGAGACGACAACGTCATCACCTCCACTGGGGAAACGACTGGTTCCGACACTACCCGTGTCCCGCCTGTGAACGAGGGGATGACCACGTGTCGGTACCTGCTTGTTACCACAAATCTGACACTTCACTCCTCCGCTGGCTCCTCCGGCGGTGCCGCTGGTGCGACGTACGGGGGGCGAGGCCCGTGGTAGTCGGGGCCATAGGCTCCCGGCGATGGCCGGCGGGTGAGGCGCAGCGAGGGCACCCCGGGGGCCATGCGCCGCGCGGTCACGAGGAAGCCGGTATGGGAGTTCATCCGGTGCTCAGGGCGGACGGCGAGCCCCTCCACGTGCCAGCCGCGTACCAGGGACTCCCATGCCTGGGGCTCGGTGAAGCAGTCGGTCGCCCGGACGGTCTCGACGAACCGGCCCAGCTGGGTGGTGGTCGCGACGTAGGCGCAGACCACGCCGCCGGGAGTGAGTGCCTCGGCAACGGCGGGGACACAGTCCCACGGCGCCAGCATGTCCAGGATCACCCGGTCGATGCCGGTCTCGGACAGATCGGTCTCCAGGTCACCGACGGTCAGCTGCCAGGCCGGATGCTCTCCGCCGAAGAACCTGGTGACGTTGTTCCTGGCGGTGTCGGCGAACTCCGGGCGCCGCTCGTACGACGAGACCCTGCCGTTGCAGCCGACCGCGCGGAGCAGGCTGCAGGTCAGCGCTCCTGAGCCGGCGCCGGCTTCCACCACGTGTGCGCCGGGGAAGATATCGGCCATCGTCAGGATCTGTGCCGCGTCCTTGGGGTAGACCACGGTGGCTCCGCGTGGCATCGACACGACGTATTCCGACAGGAGTGGCCGCAGGACGAGGTAGTCCACCCCGCCGGTGGAGGACACCACGATTCCCTCTGGTTGCCCGATGATGTCGTCGTGGCGGATGCCGCCCTTGTGGGTGAAGAACGTCTCCCCGTCCTGGAGCAGGACGTTGTGCCGCCGGCCCTTGGGGTCGCTGAGACGGACGCGTTCCCCGGCGCACAGGGGGCCCCGTCGGGTGCCGGACCATTCCGGCTCGGCTGCGTGCGGCTCGGACATGGCAGGCAGGCTACTCCCCCGCGGTCGGGCCGCGCGGTCGCCGTACGCGCGTTCTGCGAGCGGACCGGTCGCCGTACCAGGCCGACCAGGGTCGGGGTGGGGCGGGCGAGGCAGATTGACCCTGTACAAGCCAAACTTGCCTTGTAGACGGCGCATCCGGACCGTCTACAAGGCAAGCGCAGCGAGGGGGTCAGGCGGCGCGGAAGGCCTGGTCGACGTCGGTGGAGACCAGCACTCCGTAGACGGTCCCGTCCTGCTCCAGGAGGACGTACTCGGTCGCGGGAGTATGTTGCATCGCCCGCAGCAGCTCTTCCCCCGCGAGGTCGGCCGGAAGTCGGAGGCCGTCCTCGATACGCCGGGCCACGTCGCCACAGGTCATCCACGGCCGCCGTTCCGCCGGGGTTTGGATCACCGCGGCCTCGTTGACGATCCCGGTGGGGTAGCCGTCCGTTGTCACGGTAACCAGGGAGCCTGCGCGCGCCTCGTTGGCGCGCCGGACTCCCTCGGACAGTGGGAGGTCGGCCGGAATCCCGATGGCTGGGCGGGCCAGTCGCCGGGCGTTGAGTGCGGGGAGCTTCCCTCGGACCTTCGCCATCGCCAGTGCCTGGGTGGACCCGCCCCACAGGAACGCCGCCACCAAGAACGCGATCAGGTAGTCAACGATCTGGATGCTGCGGCCGAGTGCGGGCAGTGCCAGCGGGTAGCACAGCGCGGCCGCGGCGGCGACGCGACCGCCCCAGGCGGCGACGACCACGCCGAGCGAGCGTCGCCGCGACACCGCCCAGATCAGCGCCTGCAGGACGCGCCCGCCGTCCAACGGGAGACCGGGGACCAGGTTCAGCAGCCCGACCACCAGGTTCATTACCGTCAGCGCAATCACCACGAACGCCAGCAGCCCCTGGTCGAGTGTGGTGAACACCAAGTACGACACACCACCGAGGGCCAGTGAGGTGATCGGCCCCACGACCGCGATCACGAACTCCCGCCAAGGAGTCGTCGCCTCCCCCTCGATCTCCGTGGCACCGCCGAGGAAGTGCAGGTGAATCGCATGCACGGGCATTCGGAACGCCCGGGCGGCCAACGCGTGTGAGATCTCGTGCAGCAGCACCGAGCAATACAGCAGGATGGCGAACGCGACCCCGGCGACGTAGGCCAGCCATCCCAGGTCCGGCCGCACTTGTTGCAGGCTGGGGGCGATCAGGAACGCCACCAGCGCGACGATCAGGAACCAGGAGTGAGCGACCAGGATGTCGATTCCAGCCACGGTGCCCAACCGGAACGTGCCCGGGGGCTGGGCCCGCCGCGGCTTCTCCTGGTTGGTACTCACAGGTCAACGCTAGCGTGCCGTGTCGGCGCCGTGCCCTAACCTACGCGTATGAGCACGTCTACCGGTCTCCCCTCGGCAGAGTCTGCGGAGGATGCCGAGCCCAGCCTGTCGCTTGATCGGGCCACGTCGCTGTCGCCCAGCCGGGCGGCGGACTTCATGACGTGCCCCCTGTTGTACCGGTTCCGGGTGATCGACCGGCTGCCGGAGCGTCCCAGCCCGGCGGCCGTTCGTGGCACCGTCGTCCACAAGGTGCTTGAGGACCTGTTCGACCTGCCGGCGGCCCAGCGGACGCTGGACCGTGCGCGACAGATGGTGGGTCCGTCATGGGAGGCACTGGTCACCGAGGAGCCCGAGCTGACCGAGATCTTCGGCCCGCACGACGAGGAACCCGACTCCTCGGGCGGCGCCGCGAACCTGGCGGCCTGGCTGGAGGAGTGCCGCGACCTGCTCGGCAGGTATTTCCGGCTGGAGGATCCAGCGCGGCTGCAGCCGGCGGAACGGGAGTTCCATGTCGGCGCCGAGCTCGGCTCCGGGCTGACCATCCACGGCTACATCGACCGGATGGATGTGAACGCCGACGGCGACGTCCGCATCGTCGACTACAAGACCGGACGCTCCCCCGACCGGCGGTTCGAGGCCCGTGCGCTGTTCCAGATGAAGTTCTACGCTCTGGTGCTGTGGCGTACCCGAGGGGTGATCCCTCGGGTACTGACGCTGATCTACCTCGGCAACGGGGAGACGGTCAGCTACGCGCCGGACGAGGCCGACCTGCGTTCCACGGAGCGGAAGGTCGAGGCGCTGTGGGCCGCCATCCAGCGGGCGGACAGTACCGGTGACTGGCGGCCGCGACGGTCGGCGTTGTGTGCGTGGTGCGACCACCAGGCCATCTGTCCTGCGTGGGGCGGCACCCCGCCTCCGTTGCCGGCGACAACTCC
>CAYLOC010000117.1:0-10461 GCA_964385195.1 uncultured Nocardioidaceae bacterium | reverse complement strand
CAACGGCGTGAGGCACAGCAGGAGCACTCCGCCAGCAGCGGTTCCAGCGGGGGCTCAACCAACGATGGTGGCTACCTGAGCATGCCGGTCCACATCCCGACCTACGTCACCTCGCCGTACGGCCGGCGGTTCCACCCGATCCTGCACGTGTGGAAGCTGCACGACGGCACCGACCTGCACGCACCATGTGGGACGCCGATCTACGCCGCCGCCTCCGGCAGGGTCACCTCGGAGTACTACAACTCCGCCTACGGCAACCGGTTGTTCATCGACCACGGGGTGGTGAACGGGGTCAGCCTGACGACGTCGTACCAGCACCTGTCGTCGTACGTGGCCAGTGTGGGCGAGCATGTGAACCGTGGTGAGCTGATCGCGTACGCCGGGGGGACGGGGTGGGTCACCGCCTGCCACCTGCACTTCATGGTGTTCGTCAACGGTCACACGGTGAACCCGATGTCCTGGCTCTGACCCCCCCGACTTGTCAGAAGTGGAGCACGCTATGACGTGCTCCACTTCTGACAAGTCGGCGTGGGAGACTGGGACGCATGGCGAGGGAGCAGGGGCAGCGGCGGATCGCGAGCAACCGCCGGGCTAGGCATGAGTACCACCTCCACGAAACGTTCGAGGCGGGCCTGGTCCTGACCGGGACCGAGGTCAAGTCCCTGCGGGCCGGCCGCGTCTCACTCGGGGACGCGTTCGCCGACATCTCCGGTGGAGAGGTGTGGCTGTACAACGTGCACATCCCCGAGTACACGCAGGGAACGTGGACCAACCATGCGCCGCGACGCAAACGTAAGCTGCTGCTGAACCGGCACGAGATCGACAAGCTCAGCCAGCGTGTGCACGAGCGCGGTTTCACGATCGTGCCGCTATCGATGTACTTCAAGGACGGCCGCGCGAAGGTGGAGATCGCCCTCGCCAAGGGCAAGAAGACCTACGACAAGCGGCAGGCGATTGCCAAGCGGGACATGGAGCGCGAGACCCAGCGTGAGCTGGGGCGCCGCGCCAAGGGCCGCTGAGGGACGTGTGGGTGCGGCCGGAGTCCGACGCCGACGTTCCGCAGTTCTGGCAAGGACTGGGCCTTCCCGGGCTCATCGACGTTCACGTGCATTTCCTGCCGCCGCCGATCATGCAGCGGGTGTGGGAGCACTTCGCTGCCCGGGGTCCGTTGATCGGCCGGGAGTGGCCGATCCGGTACCAGTGGAGCGACGACCAGCGGGTGCACCACCTGCGGTCAATGGGAGTACGCCGCTACGGTGCGCTGCCGTATGCGCACAAACCCGGGGTCGCCGGTTACCTCAACGACTGGGCGGCTGGGTTCGCCGACCACCACCACGACGCGCTCCGGTGTGCGACGTTCTACCCCGAGGCAGAGGCAGACCGGTATGTGACCGACCTGGTCACCCGGGGAGTCGACGTGTTCAAGGTGCATGTCCAGGTCGGTGATTTCGACCTCGGCGACCCCCTGCTGGCCCCGGTGTGGGCGACGCTGGAGGAGGCCGGTGCGCCGGTCGTGCTGCATGCGGGGTCCGGCCCGGTCTCCAACACCCACACCGGACCTGGTCCGGTGGCGCAGTTGTTGGCCCGCCACCCCCGACTCTGCCTGATCATCGCGCACTGCGGGGCGCCGGAGTATGCGGAGTTCCTCGGCCTCGCCGAACGGTTCGAGCGGGTGTGCCTCGACACCACGATGGTCTTCACGGGATTCTTCGAGGACCTGGCACCATACCCGCGGAACCTGCTGCCGCGGTTCGCCGCGCTCGGTGAGGCGGGCAAGGTGCTGCTCGGCAGCGACTTCCCGAACATTCCCTACCCGTACGCCGAGCAGCTCGCGGCGTTGGCCGGGCTCGGCCTCGGCGAGGACTGGCTCCGCGCCGTGTGCTGGCACAACCCCGCGCGCCTGCTCGCCGTACCCCCGACCGAACACCCGCGACCCACCGAATCAGGCGGCGCAGACCCCGAAAACGGTGGGTGACAGGTGTCTGGTCGGGAATTGCGGGTGCGGTCCGGGCGTTGGAGCAGGTAGCCTGGTCAGGCATAACTCAAGAGGGGCTGAACGGTTTCGACTGTGGTCGTGTGTACCAGGAGAAGCGAGCCGAGGATCCAGGGTCATCTCGTCAACGCCCCCTGGAAACCAATAGGTGCCAACGCAAAGCGCACTGACTTCGCTCTTGCTGCCTAAGCAGTAACCGAAGGGTCGGCCTGGAAGTGCCTCCGCTCCAGTGTCCGGCCTCGACAAGGAGGCTTGCTGCAAGACCCCCCGTCATGAGGGGCTTGTGGGACTTTGCTCGTGACTAGGCCTGTCGGCAATGTGTCTGCTCAAGTGCCGGGGCCGAGAAGCGCGTCAAGCAGACTGCGCTCGGAGAAGGCTTGGTTCCACGCCAGAGGACCCGGGTTCGATTCCCGGCAGCTCCACCATGGGCGGTCAGGGGCCCGCCGCGCTGGATCGTGATCCGCCGCGGGTCCGGGACCTGCGGAGGGATCATCGGCGCAACCCCGCCTGCGCGTCGCCGTCGCGTCGCGGTCGCAACGTGTGCAGCAGCGGGCCGATCGGGAGCAGGCAGGCCGCCAGCACGACGAACGCGGCCGCCGGGTCGTCCACCAGCGCCTGTACGACGAGCGCGACCACCAGGCCCCCCAGGTTGCCGGCCAGCCACAGCAGCCCGGTCGCGGTCGCTCCGGCATCACCGGCGCGTCGCTCGGCGAGCTCGAGGATCAGCGGCAGGTCGGTCAGCAGCCAGGCTCCCACGATGACCAGGACGATGAACCCGGCCACCACACCGGGAACGAACGCCAGCACCAGGCACCCCGCGCCTGTGACCACTGCCGAGGCCAGGATGAACCACAGCGGACGGTCCCGCCGCAGCACCCACGGCGGTAGCACCGCCGAGCCCGCGACTCCCGCCAGGACCATCACCAGCAGCATCGCACCGGCGGCGGTCGCGCTGACCCCTGCTGGCTCCAGCAGGGCTTGCAGCCAGGTCGTCAGCCCGATGAACACACCGAATCCGACGAGCACCAGCCCCATCAGCGCCCGCAGGTAGTGGTCCGCCCACACTGCCCGAAGGGCGGCGGCCGACGCGCCGACTGCCGACGTCGCGTACGACGACCGCGCCGTCCTGAGTTGCAGACACAGCCACCCCGCCGCCGCCACGGTGAGGGCGGCCTGGAGGACCAGCAGTACGCCGATGTGCCCGCCACCGATGGCGGTCCCGAGGCCGAGAGCGAGCACCATCCCGGCGAAGATCCCCGCGGAGGACACCGCGATGCCCTGGACCCGGTCATCCGGGCGCAACGCGACGCCGGAGACCTTGGTCACCGAGTTCAGCACCAGGGGCTGGGCGACCGCCACCAGCACCTGCCCGATCAGTACGCCGGTGAAGTCACCCGAGCCGACACGCACCACCGCGCCTACTGCGGTGAGCACCGCCCCCGCCCCGAGTCCGCCGACCAGCCAGCGGTCGAGGAGCCGCCCGGCAGGCAGTGCGAGGACGACGTAGAGCAACGGGAAGATCTGCGCAAGCCAACCGATGGCACCCACCGACACACCGAAGTGCGCCGCGGCGTCGGTCGTGACGGGGGTGAACGTCAACCACAGCATCTGGTTGCTCGCACTCAGTGCCGCGTACGCCGCTACCAGGCCCCATCGGTTCCGTACCCGGAGGCCGGTGTCCGAATCCGGTGTGACCTCGTTCACATCGTGCAGGCTACGCCGGTGGTGGCGTGACGGCGCCGCGACCGGGTTCGGGGCCCGGACGACACGGACGTGCACTGGTCTCCGCTGCCGGGGGCGACGGGGGGTGTGAGGCACACTGGGGGCCATGCCCTTCCCACGCTCTGTGGGGGTTCTTGGTGTTGTGGTGACGCTGGTCCTGACTCTCGCCGCTTGCAGCGGTGGTGACGATGCGGCCACTCCCACTCCGAGCAAGAGCCCGTCGACGTCCGCGCCGACCACACAGCAACGCAAGCCCGAAGCCCCCACCGTTCGCACGCAACCGCCGGTGTCCCTGCACGGCCAGTGGCCGCTCACCGGCGAGGCGCTGACCAAGGGGCTGCCCCGGCATCCGGTGTACGTCGTGAAGATCGACAACACCGACAACTCCACCCCGCAGGTGGGGTTACAGGCGGCGGATCTGGTCGTGGAGGAGCTGGTCGAGGGCGGCCTCACCCGGCTGGCCGCGTTCTACTACTCCGACATACCGGGCCTCGTGGGGCCGGTCCGGTCCGCCCGGGCCTCCGATGTCGGTGTGGTCAAGCCCACTAACGGTTACCTGGTGATGTCCGGGGCGGCGCACCCTACGTTCCGGGTCCTGCGCAACGCCGGCATCTCCGTACGCTCAGAGGGGACCGCCGGCTTCTACCGCGCCTCCAACCGGCGCGCGCCGTACAACCTGATGATGCGACTGCAGGATCTGGCCCGGGCGACGAGGCCGGGCTGGCAACCGCCGCAGCACCCCTACCTGCGGTTTGGCGGCTCGTTCCACGGGAAGCAGAAGGTCACCTCGATCACTGCGGGCTTCTCCGGCACCCACGCCACGAGGTGGCGGCACACCGACCACGGGTGGGTACGGACGACGTCTCACGCCGCCACCGGCCAGGACTTCCGCACGAACACCGTCTTGTTGCTCCGGGTGCCCATCGGCAACGCCGGATACCTCGACCCCGCCGGGAACCCGGTGCCCGAGACCAAGTTGTACGGCGAGGGCCGTGCCGTGCTCGTGCACGGTACGCGGGCGGTCGAGGGAACCTGGCACAAGGACCGCCCGGGTGGCGAGATCCGGCTGACCACCGGTCACGGGAAGTCGTTGGCCGTGCCGCCGGGCCACGTCTTCATCGAGTTGATCCCGTCGACCACCGGTTCGATCACGTTGCGGAAGTGACCGCCGGTCCGGCTGCGGCCAACTGCCGCATCCCCGCTAGCAACGTGACGATGACCGTCTCCGCGCGGCGGTTTGCTGCGCGCGGCTCGGTGTCCTGGCTGGCCGACAACCCCACCGCCGCCATCGCGCCGTAACACACCCGCGCGCAGGTGGTCACGGCATCACCGGGGACGTCATGGGGCTGTAACACTCCCTGCACCGTTCGGTAGACCACCCCGTACGTCGAGTGGGAGTCCCACTCCCGCAGCCGGTCGGGACCCAGCACCCCCGGCGCATCCTGGGCTACCACCTGACGAAACGTCGGCTCGCGGCACTCGGACAAGAACCCCCGCACCCCCGCCGAGGCGCGCTCCCACGGGTCGGCGTAGGCCGCGATCCGCTCCTTCATCCGGGCGGCGGCCGCTGCGTCGGTGCACTCGAACACCGCGCTGAACAAGGCCCGCTTGCCGGAGTAGTGGTGGTACAGCGCTCCCTTGGTCACGTCGGCAGCGGCCACGACCGCGTCCAGCGACGTACCGGCGTATCCCCGCGTGGTGAACAGGTCCTGCGCGCGGGACACCAACAGGTCGACGGTCGAGGGCGCCGACCCATGTCGGTGACGGTGGGCTCGGACCCGGCGGCCGGTACGACGAGCCGTGCGTGCCATGCAGTCAGAATAGGTTCGCACGGCTCGACTGTCGCGTGACGCATACCGTCGGTACGGCGGCGGGGGCGTGGGAGGATGCACCCAGGCTGTCGACCTTTGCGATGATGGGGGCATGGCAGTTACGCCGAGCGTCTCTTACTCCATCACCGTACGTGTCGTCGTTCCCGCCGGCGGGTCGGCGGTGAGCCACCTGACTAGCGCGGTCGAGGAGAAGGGCGGTGCCGTCACCGCACTGGACGTCAACTCCTCGGCCATGGACATGTTGCAGATCGACGTCACGTGCGCCGCGCGCGACACCGACCACGCCGAGGAACTGGTGTCGGCCATCCGGACGGTGACGGGCGTGGACGTCCGCAAGGTCTCCGACCGCACGTTCTTGATGCATCTCGGTGGCACGATCGAGATGGCCTCCAAACACCCCATCCGCCACCGTGACGAACTGTCGATGGTCTACACCCCAGGCGTGGCGCGGGTCTGCATGGCGATTGCCCACAACCCCGATGACGCCAGGCGACTGACCGTGAAACGCAACGCGATCGCGGTCGTGACCGACGGCTCCGCCGTCCTGGGACTCGGCAACATCGGGCCGGGCGCAGCCCTGCCGGTCATGGAGGGCAAGGCCGCACTGTTCAAACGGTTCGCCGGCATCGACGCCTGGCCGCTGTGCCTGGATACCCAGGATGCCGACGCGATCGTGGAGATCGTCCGCGCCGTGGCGCCGGGCTTCGCGGGGGTGAACCTGGAAGACATCTCGGCTCCCCGCTGTTTCGAGATCGAGCGTCGGTTGCGTGACCTGCTGGACATCCCGGTCTTCCACGATGACCAACACGGTACGGCGATCGTGGTGTTTGCCGCTCTCGCCAACGCCCTTCGAGTCGTGGGCAAGAGCCTGGAGGACGTGCGCATCGTGATGTCCGGTGCGGGAGCGGCCGGTTCGGCCATTGCGCGGTTGGTGATCCAGGCCGGGGCACGTGACCTGCTTGTCGCGGATATCGACGGCGTCATCAACACCCGGCGGACCGGGCTCGGCCCCTCGCTGCGGTGGATCGCCGAACACTCCAACCCCGATGGGCTGGACGGCTCTGTCCACGAGGCGGTCAAGGACGCGGATGTGTTCATCGGTGTGTCGGCGCCCAACGTGCTCACTGGGGATGACGTCGCCACCATGGCGGAGGACGCGATCGTGTTCGCGTTGGCGAACCCGGACCCGGAGGTGGACCCTGCAGTGGCGCGACGGCACGCTGCGGTCGTTGCGACCGGCAGGTCGGACTATCCGAACCAGATCAACAACGTGCTCGCGTTCCCAGGGGTTTTCCGTGGGCTGCTCGATGCGGCCGCCACCCGGATCGACGACCGGATGCTGCTGGCGGCGGCCACCGCGATCGCCTCGACCGTGACCGACGACGAGCTCAACGCCGACTACATCATCCCCAGTGTCTTCCATGAGGACGTGCACAAGGCGGTGGCTGCTGCTGTCAAGGAGGCCGTGCAGGCGGTGGAAGGGTGAGCATGGACGCGGTCCCCGGTCATGCCGGTCAGCTGCTGCTGGCCACACCCAAACTCGTCGACCCCAACTTCTACCGTGCCGTGATCCTCGTACTTGACCACGACTCCGACGGTGCGCTGGGAGTCGTCATCAACCGGCCGTCGGAGCTGCCCCTGGCGTCGGTCCTGCCGGCCTGGTCCGGCGCGGTCGGCGTGGCCGACATGCTGTTCACGGGAGGGCCGGTCGCGCAGGACTCCGCGATCGCCGTCGGGGTGGCGCGCAGCGTCGTCGCCGTCCCGGGGTTCCAGCAGCTCACCGGCGACTACGGTCTGGTGGACCTGGACTCGCCCCCGGATCAGCTGTTACCTGCGCTGGTGGGCGTCAAGGTCTTCTCCGGATACTCCGGGTGGGGGAGCGGTCAGTTGGAGGCGGAGATCAAAGAGGGCTCCTGGTACGTCGTGAACGCACTGACGACCGACGTGCTGCACCCCGACCCCGAGGGACTGTGGCGTCGCATCCTCCGCCGCCAGCCGAACGAGCTCGCCTACGTTGCCACCTACCCCGACGACCCGACGATGAACTGACCGCTGGACGCGGCCCGTAGAATCAGGTCCATGGGAATCACGTTGGCTCCCGGCACGGAGACCGTCACCGACCGGCGTACCGAGGAACAGCTCGACGAGGGTGACCACGACCGGTTCTCCCACTACGCCCGCAAGGACCAGCTCACCGAAGCGATGGTGATGGGGACCCCGATCGTGGCGCTGTGCGGGAAGGTGTGGGTACCGAGCCGTGACCCGAAGAAGTACCCGGTGTGTCCGGCCTGCAAGGACATCTGGGAGTCGCTGAGTGAAGGAGACGAGTCCGGCGAGGGCTGAGACCGGCCCCGAGACATAGCACGGCGGTCCGGGCGCGTCGCAGTGCGCGAACCCCCCAGTGGGTCTACCTTGTTTCTGTCGTAGACAGGCAAGGAGCGCACCATGACCACGACGGACTCCTCTCGGCCGCAGGATTCCCACCGGCTCCGTCGGCACGTCGGCCGTACCGGACTCCTCTTCGCCAGCGTCGGCTCGATCATCGGCTCCGGATGGCTGTTCGGAGCGCTGAACGCCTCCCGGCAGGCTGGTCCTGCCGCAATCATTTCCTGGCCCATCGGCGCGATCATGATCTTGCTGATCGCACTGGTGTACGCCGAGCTGGGCACCATGTTCCCCCTGTCCGGCGGCGTCGTGCGCTTCCCGCACATGTCCTACGGGTCGTTCGCCAGCTACCTGACCGGCTGGATTACCTGGGTCGGCGTGGTGACCACCGCACCGATCGAGGTGGAGGCGGTCCTGCAGTACGCAACGAAGTACGCCGAGTTCACCCATGAGCACAAGGTGAACGGCGAGATCGTCCATACGCTCACCACGCTCGGCTATATCACCGCGGCCGTGCTGATGGCGCTCTTCGTGGTCATCAACTACTTCGGCATCCGGTGGTTCGCGCGCATCAACAACGTCCTGGTCTGGTGGAAGCTGTTCATCATCGTGCTGGTGGTGATCGCGTTCTTCGTGGCCGCGTTCCACTCCGAGAACTTCTCGTCCATGGGATTCAAACCGGAAGGGTGGCACGGTGTCTTCACCGCGATCGCCACCTCGGGCATCGTGTTCTCCTACCTCGGTTTCCGGCAGGGCATCGAGCTCGCCGGCGAGACCGACAACCCCAAGCGCAACGTCCCGTTGGCCGTCATCGGGTCGGTGCTGATCACTGGTCTGATCTACGTTGCCTTGCAGGCGGCCTTCATCGGTGCACTGGACCCGAGCATCCTGGCCAAGGGTGGTAGTTGGAGCGCGCTCCAGTTCACCAACGACTTCGGTCCACTGGCCGGCTTGGCGACCCTGTTGGGTCTGAGTTGGCTGGCGGTGCTGCTCTACATCGACGCCATCGCCTCCCCGGGTGACACCGGTCTGATCTACATCACGGTCACGGCCCGCATCTCCTACGCCATGGGGCGAAACAAGAACGCGCCGTCCGCACTCGCCAAGACCACCGACCGTGGTGTCCCGCTGGTGAGCCTGATCCTGGCGTTCATCATCGGTCTGATCATGTTCTTGCCGTTCCCGAGTTGGCAGCAACTGGTCGGGTTCATCACCTCCGCCACGGTGATGTCCTTCGCCTCCGGCCCGTTGGTGCTGTCGGCGATGCGGAAGCAGATCCCCGAGCAGCGCCGGCCGTTCCGCCTGCCCGGCGGGCACATCATCCCCGTCCTCGCGTTCTGGTCCTCCAACCTGATCATCTTCTGGTCTGGTTGGTCCACGGTCTGGAAGCTGATGGTCGCGGTGTTGCTGGGCCTGGCTCTGCTCGCCGTCTACCAGATGCGGCAGGGCGCGCCGAGCCTCGACTTCGTCGCCGGTGCCTCCTGGTACCTGCCCTGGCTGGCCGGGCTGACCATCATCTCCTACCTGGGTGACTACGGCGGCCAGGACGTCATCGGGTTCGGGCCCGCGATCCCGATCTTGCTGGGACTTTCGATCCTCGTCTACATCATCTCCCAGTACTCCCGCCTGGACTCCTCCCGGGTCACCGAACACATCGACCAGTCGGTGAGCGACGCCGAGCTGGAGGAGCACGAACTCGGGACGGCACCGGCGTAGCGAGCAGGACCGGCGTCCGGAGGGCACGGGATCCAATCCGCCGCGCGGGCCTGGACGGCTGGGGCCATCGCTATCCGGTGCGGTGTCCTACCGGATCAGGCGGACCCTGACGGGCAGGTCGAGATCGGCCCAGGCGCGGTCGGCGGTGAGGACTTCGGCCGGGTCGCTGCGCACGGTGAGTGCGAGGCAGCACCTGTCGCCGAGTGAGAGGTTCCTGCCGCCGGCCAGCCCGCGCATGGCACCTGCCAGCTCAGCGTCTGCTTTGCGGACTGGTTCGACGGTCACGCCCGCGGCCAGGAGAAGTTGTCGCAGCCGGCTTGCGTCGATGTTGACGTCTACCAACTTCCCGATGACCTCGGCAAGGTTCGCTGCGCCCAGAGATGCCGAGGAGAGTTCGGCAGCGACCAGATCCGCACCCTGCTCGTCGTGGAGGAGGGCGAGGAGGGCCGAGGCGTCCAGGACGGTCATTCGCCGGCTGGAGCCGCGAGGCGACGCTCGGCAAGCAGCTCATCGACCAAGGAGCGCGCCTCCGGGACCGACGCGGCGAACCCGCGGAGCTCGGCTGCGGCGTCCTGCTGGCGTTCGATCACGACTCGTTGACCGTCCAGATGCAGGTGCAGTTGATCGCCTGGAGCAAGTCCGAGCGCCGCTCGGACCTCGGCGGGTATGACGAGGCGTCCTTGCTGACCCAACACGAGCGTGGCATCCATAACCTAATTGTGTCACATATGGATGATCAGTGCCACGTCGAAGAGAGACGGATTCCTCTTCTGGACCGCTGAGTGAGGACGGTGTCTGGTGTCAAGGGGGTGA
>CAYLOC010000116.1:0-10483 GCA_964385195.1 uncultured Nocardioidaceae bacterium | reverse complement strand
TGACCACATGATCCGCTGCGGTGAGCGTCACAGCACCCTCCTTCGCCGTTTCGACGACCGAGGCTAGTAAAACACGTTCCGACGACAGGACCACGTTCTGCTGCGCACTTTCGTGCAGCGCGCAACACGGGCGCGAACCGGAGGCTGGGATCAGCCGTGGGGAGCGCGTACGATGTGGGGACTGACGTGTCCTGACTCCGGAGAAGGAGCCGCCGACGATGCAGAGCCGGAATCCGATCCTGAACAACAGCGAGACCTTCAACGGCCGCGCTGCTCGTGCCTACGGGCACCAGGGCTTCCCCGCGACCGGGCGTGGGTACGCCGGTTATGGCCAGTCGCGCCAGCGAGGAGCCGGCGACCCGTCCACCTGGCAGTACCCGACATCGGTCGACCTCCAGGACCGGATGACGATCGACAGCGTGATCTCCAAGACCGGCATCATGCTGTTCCTGGTGGTCGCCACGGCTGCGCTGACGTGGGTGTTCCTTCCCCAGCAGTACGTGAGCACCGCCTGGATCGGCGGTCTGCTGGTCGGTGCCGGTCTCGGCCTGGTCCTCAGCTTCAAGCGCGTGGCGTCCCCACCGCTCGCGATCCTGTACGCGGTCGCCGAGGGGTTCTTCCTCGGTGCCGCGTCGGAGGCGTTCGAGCTGATCTACCCCGGGATCGTCGCGCAGGCCGTCGTCGGCACGGTGGCGGCCTTCGTGGCCACCCTCGCGGCGTACAAGTTCTTCGACATCAAGGTGACCTCGACCTTCCGCAAGTGGGTCACGATCGCCGGGATGGGCTTCTTCGTCGTGGTGTTCGGCGACTTCCTGCTCGCGATGTTCGGCGCGCAGATCGGCTTCAACGACTTCGGGACGCTCGGCCTGATCTTCAGCTTCGTCGGGCTCGCGCTCGGCGTGCTGTACCTGATTCTCGACTTCGACATGGTGGAGAACGGCGTCCGCGCGGGAGCCCCGGAGGCCGAGTCCTGGCGGGCCGCGTTCGCGTTGACCGCCGCGTTGATCCTGATCTACATCGAACTGCTCCGCATCCTTGCGATCATGCGTGAATAGCCGCCGATGCCGGTGATCGAAACGGGGGGACTCACCAAGCAGTACCCCCGCGTGACAGCCCTCGACGGCCTTGACCTGTCCATCGGAGACGGAGTCACCGGGCTCGTGGGCGCCAACGGCGCGGGGAAGTCCACGCTGATCAAGATCCTGCTCGGCCTCCTCCCGGCGACCAGCGGCTCGGCGAGTGTCCTCGGCTACGACGTGGTCGGCCAGGGTGCGCAGATCCGGGCTGTCGTGGGCTACATGCCCGAACACGACTGCCTTCCCGCAGACGTCTCGGCCAGCGACTTCGTCGTACACATGGCACAGATGTCCGGTCTTCCGCACACGGCCGCACGGGAACGGGCCGCGGATGTCCTGCGGCACGTGGGCCTGGCCGAGGAGCGCTACCGCGTCATGGGCGGGTACTCCACCGGGATGAAGCAGCGCGCCAAGCTCGCGCAGGCCCTCGTCCACGACCCGCGGCTCATCCTGCTCGACGAGCCCACCAACGGGCTCGACCCCGCCGCGCGGGACGACATGCTGGAGCTCGTACGCCGGATCGGGCACGACTTCGGGATCTCGGTGCTGGTGACCTCGCACCTGCTCGGGGAGCTGGAGCGGATCAGCGACCATGTCGTCGTCCTCGACGCCGGCCGGTTGCTTCGGTCCTCGGCTACCGAGGAGTTCACCCGGTCCACCGGAGTTCTGCTTGTCGAGGTGTTCGGCGGACGGGCGGACCAGGAGCGGATGGGGAAGGCGCTCATCGCCGCCGGCTACCCGGCCAGGCCGCACGGCGACGTCATCGAGGTGGACGCTGTCGACCCGGTCGTGCACGACGTCGTCCGGGACCTGGCCTGCGATCTGGGATACGGGCTGGTGCGGATGCAACAGCACCATCGACGGATCGAGGACGTGTTCCGCGAGGGGGAGGCCGGACATGTCCAGCCCGCCTGAGCCCCGCGCGGTCCCCCCGCGAGGGGTCATCCACGACCTTGGGTACCAGCCCTACACCGGGCCACGTCTGGGCGAGGGGCCGGTGGCGCGGTCACTGTTCCTTACCGGGCTGCGCAACTGCTACGGCCTGGGGAGGTCCGCGAAGGCGAAGGTGCTGCCGATGCTGCTGCTGGCGTTGATGGTGCTGCCGGCCCTGGTCCTGGTCGCGGTCATGGTTCAGCTCGGACTGGACAAGCAGCTGGTGCCGTTTGCGCGCTACCCCATGGTCACCCAGCTGCTGGTGTCGGTGTTCGTGGCGGCCCAGGCGCCGGCGCTGATCTCTCGTGACCTCCGGTTCCGCACCATCACGTTGTACCTGGCCAGGCCGATGCGGCGCAGTACCTACGTCCTCGTGCGGCTCGGCTCGCTCACCGCGGCGCTGTTCTGCCTGCTGCTGGCACCGTTGCTGCTCCTGATGATCGGGGGGCTGCTCGGCGACCTGGACGTGTGGGCCCAGGTCCGCGGCTTCCTCGAAGCCGCCACCGCCGTCCTCATCCTGGCCGCGGTCCTCGCCGTACTCTCCGGCCTGGTGTCCGCGGTCACGACCAAGCGAGGGATCGCGGTCGCCGCGGTCATCGTCGTACTCCTGGTCAGCTACGCCGTGGTCAGCGCCGTACAAGGGGCTGCGACCAGCGAGGGGTCGAGCACGCTGGGCCAGGTCGCCGGCTTGTTCTCGCCGTTCACCCTGGTCGACGGGCTCCAGCACTGGATGTTCGGCACCGCGGCGTCGACACCGGCGCCGCCGAAGAGCACGGGCATGGGCGTGCTGTTCGTGGTAGCCACGCTCGCGATCCTCCTTGGCGGGGTCTTCGCCATGCTGCGTCGCTACCGCAAGGCGGTGTCGGTGTGAACACCCTCGAGCTGCAGAGCGTATCCCGGTGGTACCGCAACGTGGTCGCCGTCAACGACGTGTCGATGACGATCGGGCCCGGGGTCACCGGGCTGCTCGGGCCGAACGGTGCCGGCAAGTCCACCCTGATCTCGCTGATGTCGGGGTTCTTGTCCCCATCGGCCGGCACGGTGACCCTGGACGGTCAACCCGTGTGGCGCAACCCCGAGGTCTACCGGACCATCGGCCTGGTGCCCGAACGTGAGGCGCTGTTCGACTACCTGACCGGGCGGCAGTTCATCACGGCCAACGCCGAGCTGCACCGGCTGGACCGGCCCCGCGCCGCGGCCGACCGGGCGCTGGCGGTGGTGGAGATGACCGACGCGGCGGACCGGGAGATCACCACCTACTCCAAGGGGATGCGCCAGCGGGTCAAGATGGCCTCGGCGCTCGTGCATGACCCGAGCGTGCTGCTGCTGGACGAGCCGTTCAACGGGATGGACCCGCGGCAACGCATGCACCTGATGGATCTGCTGCGAAGGATGGGAGACGAGGGACGCACCGTGCTGTTCAGCTCCCACATCCTCGAAGAGGTCGAGCAGGTCGCCCGGCAGATCGAGGTCGTCGTGGCCGGCCGGCACGCCGCCTCGGGTGACTTCGGCGCGATCCGCCGACTGATGACCGACCGGCCCAACCGGTACGTCCTGCGCAGCAGCGACGACCGGCTGCTGGCCTCCGCGTTGATCCGGGACCCCTCGGTGCGCGGCGCGTCGCTGCGCGCGCAGGGCGGCCTGGACGTGGAGGCCGGCGACTTCGGCCGGTTCGCCGAGGTGCTGCCGCACCTGGCCCGGGAGCACTCGGTGCGGTTGTTGGAGGTCACCCCGACCGATGAGTCCCTGGAAAGCGTCTTCGCCTACCTGGTGTCGTCATGAGCAGCCGGGAGGACGTGCAGTGAGCCGCACCATCATCGGGCTCGGCCTGCGGTCGCTGCTGCGGCGGCGCCGCGGCGTCATGCTGTTCGTCCTGCCCCTGATCCTTATCCTGCTGGCGGCGGTGGTCCGGGCGATCACGGGCACCGCGGCCCACAGCGATGCACCGGCCACGGTGTTGTCCGACCTCGGCCTGCAGGTGCTGCTCCCGCTGGTCGCGTTGATCGCGGCCTCCGGGCTGCTCAGCCCCGAGGTCGACGACGGGTCCGTGATCTACCTGCTGGCCAAGCCGATCCGGCGCTCCAGCATTGTCGGCAGCAAGCTGGTGGTGGCGGTCGGGTGCGTCTGGGTGTTCGCTGCGCTGCCGATCCTGGTCGCCGGGTTCGTGCTGGTCACCGACGAGCCGGGGGTGGCGATCGCGTACGCCGTGGGAGCGCTGCTCGGCGGGGCGGCGTACTGTGCGCTGTTCTTGTGGCTGTCCACCCTCACCCGGCACGCCGTCGTCGTCGGGTTGATCTACGTCTTGTTGTGGGAGGGGCTGATCGGGGGGCTCATCGCCGGGGTGCGGTGGCTCAGCATCAACTGGTGGACGAGCGCCATCGCGGAGGCGCTCAGCAACCGGATCAACATCGTCTCCCCGAACCTCGCGCCGGCGTACGCCGTCATCGCGTCCCTGGTCGTGGTCGCGGTCACCGGAGCCCTCGCCACCCGTCAGCTCCAGCGGTTCAACCTCACCGGCGACGAGTAGCGGCGCGGACCTACCGGAAGGCGCGCTGGGCCTTGTGCAGATCGTGCTCGTGCACGATCGCGGTGGCGTAGCCGTGAGGGAGGGAGAACTCGTCCTCCAGCCACTGCACCCGCTCCTGGAAACGCAGGCAACCGGGGCCGGCCTCGAGTTGCCCGAACCATTGGTGCAACGGTCGTCCGGTTGCCTTCGGAACCCGGGCGACCAGCATCTGATGGGTCTCTTCGGAGTGGTGCACGGACATGGCTGCCTCCCACGGTCGGGAACCTCTTATCGGGAGCCTGCCTCATCGCTCGCCCGCAGGCAAGAGTTCTCGGCAACATCATGCGCCGTCGGCGTGTCGCGGTCCGGTTCGACGTCTCCGACCTCGGGGATCCGATGGCGTCGACGCCGACGGAGCCGGACCCGCCGCCCCCGCGGTCCGCGCTCGTCATCGGAGGTCACCTCGGTGCCGGTCGTGGCTGCGGCGTGCGCTGCGGCGCGGGCCAACGCCGACTGACCCTCACCGTGGAGCGGGGCGGGCCAGGTCTCCTCGTCGGTGGCGATGCCGAGGGCGGCGGCGACCGTCGGCAGCATCGCCGTCGCGCAGCTGCGGTAGCCGGCCGGGGAGGGATGGAACCGGTCCGGGCCGAACATGTCGGAGGGGGCGGCGGCGAACTCGGGACCGAGAATGGAGCCCAGCGAGACCGTCCGGGCGCCCGCCTCGACGGCCACGATCGTCTGGGCCGCCGCAAGCCTCCGGCTCAACCGGCGGGCCACCTGCCGCAGCGGCGGCGAGATCGGCCGCACCGTCCCGAGGTCCGGGCACGTGCCGACCACCACCTGCGGACCGTCAACTCTGGGCGTCCGGGGCGTGACCGTGCGCAGGCTCGTCACCACGTCGTGCAGGCCGCGGACCGCGACCGAGGGCCGCACGTTGTGGGTGACGTCGTTGGCGCCGACGATCACTACGCACACGTCCGGGTTGATCTGCAGCGCCAACGGGACCTGCTCCACCACGTCGGTGGACTGCGCGCCCACGACCGCGACCGTGCGCAGCCGGACCGGCCGGCCGGCGACCGCGGACAGCCCGGTGGCCAGGAACGCGCCGAACGTCTGCTGCGGGACCGGCGCGCCGTACCCCGCCGCGGCGGAGTCGCCGAGGACGGCCAGCCTGATCGGACGCCCAGGCAGCAGGGCGCCGTACATGCCGCTGGGGTCAGGCGGATCACTGACCGCGTCCCCGATCCGACGCCGCGCCAACGCGACCTGGGCCTTCAACAACAGGTAGAACGATCCGCTGAGCACCGTGAGCCCCGTGCCCCCGAATACCGCCGCACTCGCCAGTCGGCGCGCCGCGCTCTCCCGGCTCATCACCCCTCCTGACGGCCTCTGACCTGCCTTGTTACCTTCCACTCTACGTTCCCGACGGGAGCCACAGATCCCACATGGACCCATCCCCTCACGCCCGCAGCGTCGGGTCCCTCTGCCTTAGGCTGGCGGCCGTGGACTACGTGGAATCACTCATCGACCTCGTCGGGAACACCCCGCTTCTCCGGCTCGGACCGACGACCGACGGCGCCCCCGGGCTCGTCCTGGCCAAGGTGGAGTACCTCAACCCCGGAGGGTCGGTGAAGGACCGGATCGCGGTCCGGATGATCGCCGCCGCGGAGGCAGAGGGGCAACTGCGGCCCGGCGGTACGATCGTCGAGCCGACCTCGGGAAACACCGGGGTCGGTCTGGCGATGGTGGCGCAGGCCAAGGGCTACCGGTGTGTGTTCGTCTGCCCGGACAAGGTCAGCGAGGACAAGCGCAACGTGTTGACGGCCTACGGTGCCGAGGTCGTGGTGTGCCCGACCGCGGTCGCACCAGAACACCCGGACTCCTACTACTCGGTGTCGGACCGGCTCGTCCGGGAGACCGAGGGTGCCTGGAAGCCGGACCAGTACTCCAACCCGCACAACCCGCGCAGCCACTACGAGGACACCGGCCCGGAGATCTGGCGCCAGACCGAGGGCCGGATCACCCACTTCGTCGCCGGGGTCGGCACCGGCGGAACGATCAGTGGCACCGGGCGCTACCTCAAGGAGGTCTCCGACGGCCGGGTGCAGGTGATCGGCGCCGACCCCGAGGGGTCGGTGTACTCCGGTGGCACCGGCCGCCCCTACCTGGTGGAGGGCGTGGGCGAGGACTTCTGGCCGACCACCTACGACCGCGAGATCGCCGACCGCGTGATCGCGGTCTCCGACAACGACTCATTCACGCTGACCCGCAGGCTTGCGCGCGAGGAGGCGCTGCTGGTCGGCGGCTCGTCGGGCATGGCCGCGGCCGCCGCGATCCGGCTCGCGCAGGAGCTCGACGACCCGCAGGCCTGCATCGTCGTGGTGCTCCCCGACGGGGGGCGTGGCTACCTGACGAAGGTCTTCGACGACCGCTGGCTGGCCCAGTACGGCTTCCTCGGCGGGCCGGTGGAGCGGACCGTCGGCGACGTCCTGCGCGGCAAGGCCGGGCAGCTGCCGGACCTGGTGCACACCCACCCCAACGAGACCGTGGCCGAGGCGGTGGCCATCCTGCGGGAGTACGGCGTCTCCCAGATGCCGGTCGTCCAGGCGGAGCCGCCGGTGATGGCCGCCGAGGTCGTCGGCGCGGTGAGCGAACGGGACCTGCTGGAGGCGTTGTACGCCGGGTCGGCGCGGCTCACCGACGCCGTCGAGCGACACATGAGCGACCCCCTCACCACCATCGGCGCGGGGGAGCCGGCGACGGCCGCGGTCGAGGCACTGCACGGGGCCGACGCGGTCCTCGTCCAGGAGGAAGGCAAGCCGGTCGGCGTACTCACCCGGCACGACCTCCTCGGGTTCATCGCCACCGCCTGACCCGTCGCCTGATCCGGTCGCCTGACCCGGTCAGGGGTGGCGCCACTGCCCGAAGGCGTACGGCTCGCGGGTGAACAGGTACGTCGCCCAGTTCATCTTGGTCACCGTGCCGTCGCTGTCGCGGGTGATCCGCAGCAGCTCACCGGTCTCCCGCCCGGACTCCGTGCGGTACAGGTCCGGCTCGACCCGGGTGAACACCGACGGCGGCGTGGCTGCCGGGGCGCCGTCCACGCGCGCCTCGAGCCTGCCCTCGCGGACCGAGAACGTGAACCCGCCGCCCTCGGAGAACCAACGACCGAGCACCCCCTGCAGCTCCTCCGGTACGGCGGTGCCGGGCCGCCAGACGGGCGGCTCCTCCGGGTCGTGGTCGAGCACGTAGGAGAGCAGGTCCGCAGCGGCCAGGGCCGGGTCAGGGGCAGCGGAGTGGTTCATCAGCACCATCGCACCGGTGCCGCTCTCCCTGTCGGTGAACACTCCCGTGATATGGCCGGGCAGCCCGCCGGTATGTCCGACGAAGGTCCGTTCGCCGTGCCGCAGCAGGGAGAAGCCCAGACCGTAAGCCCGTGTCCATCCCTGGGTGTCGGCCATGATCTGCGGCTGCATCATCTCCTCCATCGTGTCCGGCGCCAGCACCTCCGCCACGGGGTCCGCCACGAACCCGGACCAGCGGGCCAGGTCGTCGGCGGTGCTGGCCAGGCCGCCGCACGCCTCCATCGCCTGCAGCTCCAGCACCGGCTCGGGAACCGGGACGTCGGAGAACGGCGGGACGTAGTAGCCCTGCGCATGCGGTGGTACCGGACCCACCGTCGTACGCCGCATCTCCAGCGGCCGCAGGATCCGCGCCTCCAGCGCCTGCCGCCAGGGGCGACCGTCCACCCGGGCCACCAGTTCGCCGAGCATGGCGTAGACCAGGTTGGAGTAGTGCCAGCGGAAGTGCGGCTTCAAGATCCGTTCCGCCTCGGCGAAGCCCTTGACCAACTGGGTGCTGTCGGGGTTCTCCAGCGTCTCCCAGATGTCACCGACGGGCTCGCGCTGCATGCCGGAGGTGTGGGTGAGCATCTGCCGGATCGTCACCTGCCGGTGGCCCGACTCCGGGATGTGCATGTCCAGGGTGTCGTCGAGGCTGAGCTTGCCCTCGTCACGCAGCTGCATCACCAGCACCGCGGTGAAGGTCTTGGTGTTCGACGCGATGAGGAACTGCGTGTCGTGGTCCGGTGGCGTGTCGGGGTGGTCGAGGTCGGACGCGCCGACACCCTCGCACCACAGCAGTTCTCCGTGCCGGGAGACGGCCCCGAGCACGCCCGGCACCCGGCCGGTACGCTGCCGGTCGAGAATCAGACGCCGTAGGGAGCGGGTGGTCGGATCAAGCAGTGGGTTCATGCCGTCAGCCTATGGCCGGTGGTCGGACTCAGCCGCAGCGGATAGGTTGGTGGGGCAAGGATCTGCGACGTGCGGCGTCGCGGCCCGTCAGAAGAGAGGTGAGCGATGGGGTTCATGGACAGGGCGCGAGAGGTCGCGCAGCAGGCCACGACGAAGGCACAGCAGGGCCTGCATCAGGGTCAGTCGAAGATGGACGAGTTCCAGGCCAAGCGCGAGCTGGACGCGCGTTACCGCGACCTCGGCGAGGCCTACTTCGCCCAGCAGCGGTCCGGTGGCTCGCAGGCGGCTGTCGACGCGGCGCTCAGCGCCACCGACCATGCCTACCACCATCACCAGGAGCAGAAGGAGCACACCGAGGGACCTCCCCCCTCGACCGGAGGCAGCACCGGGCCCACCGCCTGAACCGGGACCGCGGCACCCGAGGAGAGGAAGGGAGAAACGCATGCGCCGATCCGTGGCTGACCGGATCATGTCCATGGTGGAGGTGGTGGCCGGCCAGCCGGTGCCGCTGCGGGTCCGCGGATGGGATGGCTCCGAGGCCGGGCCAGCCGACGCCCCGATGGTGGTGTTCCACTCCCGCCAGGCGGTACGCCGCGCAGTGTGGCAGCCGGGAGAGCTCGCCCTGGGACGCGCCTACGTCGCCGGCGAGATCGACGTCGACGGTGATGTTCTCGAAGCGGTGGAACGGCTCGCTGTCGTGGGCGAGGAGATCGGGCGGTTGCCCGCACTCGGCCGGTCCGCCCGGGCGCAACTGTTCCGCACCGCCGTACTGCTCGGTGCCGTCGGTCCGGTCCCCAAACCGCCGCCGGAGGAGATCACGCTCACCGGGGAGAAGCACTCCAAGGCCCGCGACCGCGCTGCGGTCAGCTCCCACTACGACGTCGGCAACGACTTCTACCGGCACGTCCTCGGCCCGTCCATGGTCTACTCCTGTGCCTACTGGTCGCGCTCCGACGACCCGGCGTACGACGTGTCCGACGCGCAACGGGACAAGGTGGATCTGGTATGCCGCAAGCTCGGCCTGGAGCCGGGGATGCGGGTGCTGGACGTCGGCTGCGGCTGGGGAACGTTCGCGTTGCACGCGGCCCGGGAGTACGGCGTCAAGGTCGTCGGCATCACGTTGGCGCAGGAGCAGGTCGACTATGCGCGTAAGCGGATCGCCGAGGAGGACCTGGAGGACCGGGTGGAGATTCGCCTGCAGGACTGGCGGGACCTGCCCGACGAGCCGTTCGACGCGATCTGCAGCATCGGGATGGCCGAGCATGTCGGCGAGGAGAAGTTCGCCGAGTACGCCGGGGCCCTCTTCGGCCTGGTCCGTCCTGGGGGCCGGCTGCTGAACCACCAGATCGCCCGCCGTCCGGGGCCACGGCCGCAGAACCGCACGTTCACCGACGCCTACATCTTCCCCGACGGTGATCTGCTGGAGGTGGCGACGGTGGTCGACCGGCTGGAAGACGCCGGGTTCGAGGTGCGCGACGTCCAGAACCTCCGCGAGCACTACTCCCGCACCCTGCGGGCCTGGGTCGCCAACCTGGAGCGGCACTGGGAGGAGTGCGTGGCGTTGACCTCCGCCTCCCGCGCACGGGTGTGGCGGCTGTACATGGCGCTGTCCGCGGTCGGCTTCGACCGGGGAGTGCTCCGGGTGAACCAGACGCTCGCCGTACGTCCCCACCCCGGCGGCCGCAGCGACATGCCGGCCGTCCGCACGGTCTGAC
>CAYLOC010000115.1:8659-10496 GCA_964385195.1 uncultured Nocardioidaceae bacterium | reverse complement strand
CTTCGATTCGTCCGACTGGCCCGAGGTGCTCCCCTCGGACCGGAATCGGACGAATCGGGGGGTTGATCAGCCGAGGGACTCCACTACACCGGGGGTGAGGCCCTCGTGGGTGGCCATGTAGTCCTTGCGGTCGGCCTTGAGCTTGGCCACCGCCTCGGCGTACTCGTCGGTCTTGCCGAGACGCTCATACATCTTGCGTGGCTGGAGGAGCTCCGGGTCGTCGAAGCCGGGCACGGACGCAGCGACGAAGAAGCCGAAGTCGGGGTCGCGCTCCCACTCGATCGTGTCCTCGGCGATCGCCTTCACGATGGCCGACGTGTGCGGGATCGTGACCTTCTTCGACTGCGGGTTGTCCTCCCCGCCGCCGATGCGACCCGTGTTCAGCACGTAGACACCGAAGTCGTAGTCCATCGAGTCGATCATCTCCCCGAGCCGGTTGCCCTGCTCGAAGTCGTGACCCATGAAGAAGGGGTTGGTGCCGGGAACCCGCATGAACCGGCCCTCCTCGTCCTTGCCGCCCGCCGACGTACCCGTGGTCTCCCCGAGCATGTAGTAGGCAATCGCCTGCTCCCGGTTGGCCATCTTCGCCACCGCCGGGACGATGGTCTGGGTGCGGCCGAGGATCAGCAGGAAGTCAGCCTTGCCGAGCTTACGAGGGTCGAAGTGCGGGATCTCCGACAGCGGGAACGTGCCACGACCGTTGGCGGTGTGGGTGTCGTCGAAGAAGTCGACGCGCCCGTGGTCGTCGACGGCGACGTTCTCCAGCCACCCCTGCGGGCGGGTCAGCGCACCGTGGATCGTGGGCTCATCCTTGGGGTCGAGCCCGATGGTCTTGGCGAAGCAGCCGTTCTCGGTCGCGTAGACGTCGCCGCCCTTGACCAGCGCCACGATGTCGTCCTGGACGGGCAGCGAGTCGTTCTGCCGGGTGAATGTGGTGGTGGTCTTGCCGGTGCCGGAGAGCCCGACGATCAGGGCCACGCGGTCCGGGCCGTTCGGCGTCGGAATCACCTTCGCCCCGGAGTGCATCGCGAGTGCGCCCTGCTGGTACACCCATTCCATCCACATCCGGAGGCCGCCCATCTTGGACTCACCGAAGTAGTCGATGTTGAACACGCGCGTGACTTCGTTCTCCAGGTCGATCGTGACCAGCTTGTTGTTCGGTGAGCCCTCCGGTGGCTCACAGCCGGGGGTGTAGATGATGGTCAGGGCGTCTTCCTCGCGCCAGTCGGCGTCCTTCGGGTAGTACAGCTGCTGCTGCATCGCGGGGATGTTGGAGTTGGTGCGCTCGATGAAGACGCGGGCGGCGCGCCGCATCGGCGAGTTCTCCGGGCCGATGTACCCCTCGACGACCACCATGTCCGCGTCGCGCAGGTAGGCCTCCTGGACCTCGACGGCTCGCCGGTACTCCGCGTGGCTCATCGGCTTCTTCTGGGTACTGGCCGGGTCGTCGGTCACGACGAAGCTGGAACCGGCCGACCGGGAGGTTACCCGCGCCTTGACGTTGTAGTTGTCGAACTCGGTGAGTTGTGAGTTGGGCATCTCGCTGACCCACTGCCGGAGCTGTTCCTGCGTGGGGTTGGAGACGAGTGACTTGCACGCGGGGAGCTTGATCGCCACTGTCAGGGTCCTTTCGCTGCTGCGCCATGACCCGAGACCGTACGACGCTGCCAGGCAGGTCGCGCCGCGGAACGGCGGGTCCTTCGACTGTGAGCCCGAGAATAGACCATACGTCTCAGTGCGTGGACGTCCGGGTTGTCTGTCATGCCCGCTCCGCCGTCGGGGGCGGCGTCACTCCCGGCGTCACTCCCAGCGTAGCTCCCGGCGATACTCCTACAGT
>CAYLOC010000115.1:0-8559 GCA_964385195.1 uncultured Nocardioidaceae bacterium | reverse complement strand
TAGCTCCCGGCGATACTCCTACAGTGGAGCGATGGCGACCGGGGACGACGTACGGCGGAGGGGCACTCGGTGAGTGACTCGGCGGCAGCAGCGGAAGCGTGGAAGGCCGACCGGATCGGATCGGCGCTGCGCGGGGAGAACCCCACGGTCCTGCGCCGGATGGACGCCGGTTTCGCGGTGATCGGGGACATCCAGTTCCTGCCCGGGTACTGTGTGCTCCTCACCGACACCCCTGGAGTCGATCGGCTGACCGACCTGCCGCGACCGCGACGGCTGACCTTCCTCGCGGATATGGAGCGTCTCGGCGAGGCGGTGCAGACCGTGTGCCGCCGTCGGGACCCCGCCTTCCGGCGCGTGAACCTGGAGATCCAGGGCAACCATGACCCGTTCCTGCACGCCCACGTGTGGCCGCGGTATGCCTGGGAGGGGCCGGAGCTGGTGTGGCGCCCGGTGGCGCTGCACCCGCTGGACAGCTGGCACGATCCCCGCCCGGAGACCGTCCTCGGTCCTCAACATGACGAGTGGCGCCGTGAGATCACCGCCGAGTTGGACCGCCTCAGCCGGGTGTGAGGGCAGAGGCAGAATGACGCCATGCACTACGCATACGAGGACCTCACCCCGGGGTTGCACCTCGATCTCGGGGACACCACCATCGACCGTGCGGACATGCTCGCGTTCAACCGGCGGTTCGACCCGCAGCCGTTCCACACCGACGACGAGGCGGGCAGGGCGTCGATCTTCGGGGGATTGTGTGCGTCGGGGTGGTACACCTGCGCCCTGTGGATGCGGGCGTACGTCGACGCCGTCCTCGCCGACTCCACCTCCCTCGGCTCACCCGGCGGCTCGGAGCTGGCCTGGGAGGCGCCGGTCTTCCCCGGAGACCGGCTCGCGTTCGACCTGGAGGTGCGTTCGGCACGCCGGTCGGCCAGCCGCGAGGGGATGGGCCTGGTGGAGATCACCGGTCGCGCGAAGCGCGACGACGCCGAAGTGCTGCGCATGACGTTCACGGGGTTGTTCGGCACCCGGACCTGATCCGGTCAGGTCGTCTCGGACTCGGGTGCCGCAGGGGATTCGGGTGTCGCCTCGCAGAGCCGGTCGTGCAACCAGTCCAGCCAGCGGAGGACGTGGCGCTCGTAGCCGATCCCGGCACGAAGGGTGGCGTAGTTTCCGAACCGCGGGCTGTCCACGGATGGTTCGTCCACGGACTTGGTCATCTTCAGGTAGCCGGCTAGTTGCGCGGCGTGCTTCTCGCGCTCACCGCGGATCATGGTTGCCGCGGCACCGGGGTCGACCAGCCAGATGGAGTAGGCGCGCAGTAGCAACTCGCTCCGGGACGGCTCAGGCGCCGGAGGAGTGGTGACCCAGGATCGCAGCTCCCGTCGACCCTTGGCGGTGAGGGAGTAGCGCTTGTTCGCCCGAGGGCCCGGCCCGGCGACGACGCGGTGCCGGACCATGCCCGAGGTCTCGAGGCGGGCGAGCTCGGGATAGATCTGGCTGTGCCGCGCTGTCCAGAAGTAGCCCACCGGGTGGTCCAAGGCTCGGGAGACTTCATATCCGGTGCGAGGTTCGCGGGCGAGCAATCCCAGAATCGCGTATCCCAGTGTCGAGGTCATGGTGTTAGACTATGCTTCTATGTCAACATTGACATACGTTACCCGGCGCGTGGGGTTGGTGGCCGTGCTCGTACTCCTGGCCGTCTCTGGGTGTGCCGGCGCCGGTGCCACGGGTTCCGGCCAGGCGGGCGTGGCGCCCCCGCCCACCCAGTCAGCCCAACCGGGGGCAGCGTCGTCGCCGTCGCCATCGACACCGTCGGTCACGGGGCCGACGGCGTCCGGATGGCGACCACCGGCACGGCCCCCACGCCAGCCGTCACGCGCCGAGGAATGCGGCGGCGGCCCACGGCACGTCCATACGTTCTGGTTGACACCTACACGGGGAAACGCGCTGGAGGCGGTCACCGTCGGTTCGGGGACGGACGTCGTGGTGTTCTCCGACGAGTCCTCGCCCCTCGGCCTGTGTGGCTTCTACCAGTACGCCGGGTGGCTCGCTCGCACCCAGCACGTGCGGTCGGTGCTGTTCGACCGGTGTACCAACGGCCAGTCGAGGTGCACGAAGGTCGCCAAGATCGACACCACCGCCCAGATCGCGTCCGCCGTGACCTGGGCGCTGAAGCGGGGCGCTCGACGGGTCACTCTGGTGGGCGCCTCCCTGGGCGGTCCCATGGCGCTGAAGGCTGCCGGTCGCGCCGGCACCAGGGTCGACGCCGTCGTTGACCTGTCCGGGGAACTCAGCTGGGGCACCCTGCGGTCTCTGCCCGCCGCTCGGCGGATCAAGGTGCCCGCCCTGTTTGCGGTAGCCCACCACGACCGGTACGTCAGCGTCCAGGAGATGCGCCGCATCTATCGCGCGGTGCCGGCGAGAACCAAGGACCTCGTCGTACTGGCCGGAAAAGCAGGACACGGATGGAGCATGCTCAGTCATCCCGACGGGACCGGGGAGACCGCACTGGCGCACCGGGTGGCCGCCTGGATCCACGGCGACTACAAGATCTCCGCGCGCTAGCCCTCCCGGCTGACGAACGCGAGGCTGATACCGAGCCCGACCATGCACAGCCCGCTCACCCCACCCACCAGCGACAGTCGTCGCGACGAGTGACCGAACCAGGCTCGCGCCGTACCGGCCGCCATGGCCCAGCCGCTGTTCAAGACGACCGTCATGGCCGGGAAGATCGCCCCGACTGTCAGCATCGCCACCGAGACACCGCCCGGTTCCGGGTGGCCGAACTGGGGGAGCACGACGACGAAGAACGCGATGCTCTTCGGGTTCGCGGCGCCGACGACGAAGCCGTCCCAGGTCGCGCGCAGCCGTCCCACCGGCTCCACCTCGCGGGTGAACGAGTCGGCGAGCGACCGGCGTTGCCGGATCGCCTGAACGCCGAGGAAGACGATGTACGCCGCACCGACGAGCTTGACGATCGTGAACACCTCGGCTGACTCCTGGACGAGCGCGCCGATCCCGATCGCGACCGCGACGACCTGGACGTAGGAGCCGAGCGCGTTGCCGGCCACCGTGGCCACCGCGCCGCGGCGCCCGACGGTCAGTGCGCGAGAGATCGTGAAGAGCACGCTGGGACCGGGGATGGCAACCAGGATGGCGCAGGCCACGGCAAAGGCGAAGACGCCGGTGACGTGCACGACTTCAGCCTACGTCGGGCCCGCTCGGGGTCTCCCGGACGATCTGGTCCGGCGCGAACGTGGCCACCGCTCAGGAACTGGCCAAAGTCGGCAGCGTCATCGGCCGGGGGATTGCAGTTGTTGACCACTTACTCGCTGGTACTGGCAGCCTCGGCGAGGACCGACGCGAGCGTGTCCGGCGCGCTGACCATCGGCCAGTGTCCGGAGTCGATGTCGAGGAACGACAGGTGCCTGGCCCTGGTCAGCTCCGGCAGGTCGCCCGCGTCCATCCACTCCTTGGCCTGGCGCGGTGTGAACTCCGGGCACACCAGCGCCACGGGGACGTCATAACGGCGGTCGTCGGTGAGCCGGACCACCCCCTTGCTGACGCCCTCCGGAACCGGGATCGCGCTGGCGGTGATGGCCGCCTTCGCGGCGTCATCGAGATCGGCGGAGTCGGCGCCCTCGAACGGCTCCCAGCCGGGGAACGGCATGACACCGTCCTGCGCCGGGAAGAAGTCGGCGTACGCCTCGCCGTCGGCGACGGGGAACCCGCCGATGAGGGCGACTTTCCTCACCTTCTCCGGGCGGGCGTCAGCCGCAATCCAGGCCAGGCCGGCCGCTGCGGAGTGCCCCACCACCATCGGGCGTCCATCGGCCGCGTCCACGGCGGCGACGACCGCGGCGACCTGATCCTCCAGCGTCGCCGACGTGGCCCCGTCCCCCTGCCCGGGCAGCGTGACGGGTACGGCGCGATGACCACGTGCGGCGAGCGGTCCGGTGACCGGCTCCCAGACCGAGGCGGGCAGCCAGAGCCCGGCGACGAGCAGGATGTCCATAGCGAAACTCCTTGTCAACAGCAGATGCGGATAGGCCGACTCTAGGACCGATTCCGGACGGTTCACATCCGGCTTACCGTGCGGGGGCGGTCCGCACCCGTACGCCGGGGAGTGGCGTACGGTTCGTCCGACTGACCCCCGCCGGAACCACCTTGGCTCAGTCGGACGAATCGTAGAGCGAGCGGGCGATGATGGTGCGCTGGACCTCGGTGGCGCCCTCGTAGATCCGGGGGGCCCGCACCTCGCGGTACAGGTGCTCCAGCAGGTGACCACGCTGCAGCGCCCGCGCACCGTGAACCTGGATCGCGGCGTCGACGACGTACTGCGCGGTCTCGGTCGCGAACAGCTTCGCCATCGCCGAGGTTGCCGAGACACCTGGGCGCCCCTCGTCGTACGCCGACCCCGCCCGGTAGACCAGCAACCGCGCGGCCTCGATGCGGGTGCGCATCTCCGCGAGCGTGTGCGCGACCGACTGCATCTTTGCTAGCGGCGCCCCGAAGGCTTCCCGTTCGCCGGCGTGGGCGACCGCGGCGTCGAGCGCGGCCTGGGCCATGCCGACCGCGAACGCGCCGACGCTGGGCCGGAACAGGTCCAGCGTTTGCATCGCAACGCCGAACCCGCGGTCCACCTCACCGAGCAGGTCGTCGCGGTCGACGCGGACCCCGTCGAAGACCAGCCGGCCGATCGGGTGCGGGGAGACCATGTCCAGGTGTTCACCGGACAGCCCGGCACGGTCGGCGGGTACGACGAACCCGGTCACGCCGCGTGCACCGGCGTCGGCGGTCGTGCGTGCGAAGACCGTGTAGAAGTCGGCCTCGGGAGCGTTTGAGATCCACGTCTTCTCCCCGGTGAGCCGCCAGCGATCTCCGTCCGGCTCTGCCCGCAGCCGCAGTGCCCCCGCATCGGAGCCGGCATCGGGCTCGGACAACGCGTACGCCGCGACCGCCTCGCCGCGGGCGACCCGCGGAACCCAAGCGCCGTACTGTGCATCGGTGCCGGCGAGCACGATCGGGTAGGTGCCCAGCCCCTGCAGCGCCAGGGCGGTCTCCGCCTCGGTGGAGACCGTCGCGAGCGCTTCCCGCAGCAGGCACAGATCGAAGGCGGCAGCGCGACGCGACGCGTCCCCCGACCCGGCCGCGACCGGTTCGGCGTCGACGCCGGGGAACAGCCGCGCCAGCAGTCCCAGCCGACCCATCTCCGCGATCAGCTTGCGGTTGACGTGTCCCTCAGATCCGGCGTCCGCAAGGGGTTTCAACGCCTCACGCGCGACCCGGCGTACCCAATCGACGTACTCACTCTGCTCCGTGGAAAGGTGCCAGGCCGGGTGCGTCATGTCAGCGTCCCTTCCACTGCGGCTCGCGCTTGCCGTTGAACGCGGCGTGGAACTCACGGTAGTCGTCGGTGTTCATCAACAACGCCTGCGTCATCGCCTCCAACTCGACCGCGCCGGTGAGGTCGAGGTCCATCTCGCGCGTGAGGAGCCGCTTGGTCGCGGAGTACCCCTGCCATGGGCCGGTCGCGAGCCGCCGTGCCAGCGTCTGGCAAGTCGGGTCGACCTCCCCGTCGTCGACCAGGTCGTGCACCAGCCCCCACTCCTCGGCCCGGGCGGCCGGGAGCGAGTCGCCGAGCATCAGCAGGGAGGTGGCACGCCCCAGACCGACCAGCCGGGGGAGGAGGTAGGCCGCACCCATGTCCGCCCCGGCGAGACCGACCTTGGTGAACAAGAACGCGAACTTCGCCGACCGCGCCATCACCCGGAAGTCACTGGCCAGCGCCAGCACCGACCCGGCACCCGCAGCCGTGCCGTGGATCGCCGCGATGACCGGCACCGGCGACTCCCGGATCGCGCGCACCACGTCGCCGGTCATCGTGGTGAAGTCCAGCAGCTGGTCCGGTCGCATCTCCAGCGTCGCGCCGATGATCTCGTTCACGTCACCGCCGGAGCAGAACGCACGCCCCTCCCCGCGGAGGACCACGACGCGGGTGTCGTCCCGATGCGGCAGCTCGGCGAAGAAGTCGCGCAGATCGGCGTACGCCTCGAAGGTGAGCGCGTTGAGCTTGTCCGGGCGGGTGAACGTGACCGTGGCGATGCCGTCGGCGCGCTCGACCCGGAAGTGCTCCCAGGAGTCGGTGAACGGGACGGATCCGCGGAACGGGCTCATCGGCGTACCCCTGTCGTTGTCTTGACGGTCGTCGCCAACACAGCATATCCTAGCAACCGGACACCCGCCACCCACCGTTCTTGCGCTGATTCGTGGGAATTCGGTGGGGCGGAGGTGTCCGGACCATGATGGAGGAGGAGGCGTACGGCGAGTGCGGATCGCGGTGATCGGCGGCGGCCCCGGAGGGCTGTACTTCGCTGCCCTGGCCAAGCAGCTCGGGCCGCACCACGAGATCACGGTCTGGGAGCGGAACGCCGCTGATGACACGTTCGGATTCGGGGTGGTGTTCTCCGACGAGACGCTGGGCGGCATCGAGCATGCCGACCCGGCGATCCACGCGAGCATGCAGGCCGAGTTCGCCCGGTGGGACGACATCGACGTCCACGCCATGGGACAGGTCATCACCAGCGGTGGACACGCGTTCGCGGCGATGTCCCGTAAACGACTGCTGGACATCCTGCAGAAACGCTGCGCCGAGCTCGGCGTCACCGTGCACTTCCTCACCCCCGCCCCCGATGTGGCCGACCTGCGCCGCGAGTACGACCTGGTGATCGCCGCCGATGGGCTGAACTCCGCGGTGCGCCAACGGTACGCCGACACGTTCTGCCCCACCCTCGACGTACGCCGGTGCCGCTACATGTGGCTGGCGACCGACCGGGTGTTCGACGCGTTCAAGTTCTACGTGCGGGAGACGCCGTACGGCGTGATGCAGATCCACGGCTACCCGTTCGACGCGCACGGCAGCACGTTCATCATCGAGATGCACGATGACGTGTGGGAGAAGGCCGGGTTCAACAAGCTCTCCGACGAGTTCTACGCTTCGAACCCGCCGCCCGGGGCGTCGGATGAGGCGTCGATCGCGCGTGTCCGCGAGATGTTCGCCGACGTCCTGGAGGGCCACGGAGTCACCGCGAACAACTCCCGGTGGATCAGCTTCACCACGATCCGCAACCAGAGCTGGCGTGCCGGCAACGTCGTACTCATCGGCGACGCCGCCCACACCGCCCACTTCTCCATCGGCTCCGGCACCAAGCTGGCGATGGAGGATGCGTTGTCGCTGGCCGCCTGCCTGCACGAGAACGACGATCTCGACACCGCGCTCGAGGCTTACGAGGCCGAGCGGCGACCGGTGGTCGCCTCCACCCAGCGGGCGGCCCAGGCCAGCCTGGAGTGGTTCGAGAATCTCGACCAGTACATGCGCCAGGAGCCGATGCAGTTCGCGTTCAACATCATCACCCGCAGTCGCCGGGTCACGTACGACAACCTCCGGGTCCGCGACTACGAGTTCGTCGACCGCGCCGATGAGTGGTTCGCCGACTACGTGCGGCGCCAGGGGTACGGCGACGGCGACGTCCGGCCGCCGATGTTCCAGCCGTACCGGCTGGGCCAGTTGGACCTGGTCAACCGGGTCGTCGTATCCGCGATGGACATGTACGTCTCCGACGACGGGCTGGTTGGCGACTTCCACTTTGCGCATCTCGCCGGCAAGGCGCTCGGCGGAGCCGGTCTGGTGATGACGGAGATGGTGTGCGTCTCACCGGAGGGTCGAATCACCCCCGGATGTGCGGGCATGTACGACGACTCGCACGTCGCCGCGTTCCGGCGGATCACTGACTTCGTCCATGAGCGGACGCCGGCGAAGATGGGTATGCAGCTGGGGCACTCCGGGCGGAAGGGGTCGACGAAGCTGATGTGGGAGGGCATCGACCAGCCGCTGCCGTCCGGAAACTGGGAGGTGGTCGCTCCTTCCCCGATCCCTTACAAGCAAGGGGTGAACCAGGTGCCGCGGGAGTTGTCTGTGGCGGAGATGGAGCAGATCAAGCAGCAGTTCGTCGACTCCACGCGCCGCGCCGACGAGGCCGGCTTCGACCTGATCGAGCTGCACTGTGCCCACGGCTATCTGCTGTCGTCTTACATCTCACCGATCACCAACCACCGCACCGATGAGTACGGCGGGTCGCTGGCGGCGCGGCTGCGGTACCCGCTGGAGGTCTTCGCCGCGATGCGGGCGGTGTGGCCGGACCACAAGCCGATGACGGTCCGCATCTCCGCCACCGACTGGGTCGAAGGCGGCATCGACACCGAGGACGCCGTGCGCATCGCGCAGGCGTTCGCTGACGCCGGCGTCGATGCGGTCGACGTGTCCACTGGCCAGGTGACCCCCGACGAGGAACCCGCGTTCGGGCGGTCGTACCAGACGCCGTACGCCGACGCGATCCGCAACCGGGTCGGCGTCCCCACGATCGCGGTCGGGGTGATCTCCTCCTACGACGACGTGAACTCGCTGATCCTGGCCGGCCGGGCGGACCTGTGTGCGCTGGGGCGGGTGCACCTGTATGACCCGAACTGGACCCTGCACGCCGCCGTGGAGCAGGACTACGACGG
>CAYLOC010000114.1:1313-10572 GCA_964385195.1 uncultured Nocardioidaceae bacterium | reverse complement strand
CGGCCGCCTGCTGGCTCGCGCCGTTGAAGACCTTTTCGAACACCCGCGGTACGGCGAGCAGGAACGTCGGCTGCAAGACGGCGAGGTCGTCCATGAGGCGCTTGATGTCGGCGGAGTGACCCAGCCGTACCCGTCGGTGGATACAGCCGATCGCGATCACCCGGGCGAACACGTGCGCCAGCGGCAGGAACAACAAAGTGCTGGCCCCGCCGGTGAACAACTCCTCCAACGCGCCGGTTGCGACGGCGACCTCGGTCATGAAGTTGCCGTGCGTCAGCCGGCACCCCTTGGGGCGCCCGGTCGTGCCCGAGGTGTAGATGATCGTCGCCGTATCCGCGGGACCGGCCACGCCCCGTCGCCGCTCGATCTCCGCATCGGCGACACCGTCGCTGCCGGCGACCAGCGCAGCAACCTCCCCGGTGTCGAGGCATCGCACGTCACGCAGGGCGGAGAGGTCGGAGCGGCGGCGCTGCACGAGGTCCCGGTGTCGCTCGGTCTCTACGACGGCGAACACGGCCGCGGAGTCGGACAGGATCCACGCGATCTGGTCCGCAGACGAGGTCTCATAGACCGGGACGCTGACGGCGCCGGCGAACCAGATCGCGTAGTCCAGCACCGTCCACTCGTACCGCGTCGCCGAGACCAGGCCGACCCGGTCTCCGACATCCACCCCGGCCGCGACCAGTGCCTTGGCGTGCGCCCAGACGTCGGCGTAGAACTCGGCGTAGGTGACGTCGTGCCAGGAGTTCCCGTCGCGGCGGTGGAAGCCGACCTCGGGGCCATGTTCGGTGGCGTGGGCGAGGACGTCGTCGGTGAGGTTGCCGGAGTCCGGCAGCCGGTACGTCGTCGGGGTGCTGTACTCGTGCACCACGCCTCCTGGGGCCTCGGGTGGAACGCAGGTTATCGTGTGCGACGACACCCGGAGAAGCCGCACTGGAGCGAAAGGCGCAGCAGGCCATGGCGAACCAGACCACGTCCAGCATCACGGTCGGGG
The DNA here is from genome assembly GCA_964385195.1 of uncultured Nocardioidaceae bacterium. Taxonomy (GTDB): domain Bacteria; phylum Actinomycetota; class Actinomycetes; order Propionibacteriales; family Nocardioidaceae; genus CAYLOC01. Next base: position 9,578 of record CAYLOC010000114.1, on the reverse strand, counting down.
CCGACCCGGCGACGGTGATGAACGTCATCGCGGACTTCGAGAACTATCCGGTCTGGGCCAAGGGCGTGAAGTCCACGGAGGTCCTCAGCACCTATGCCGATGGCAGGGCGGAGCAGGTCGAGTTCGTCCTCGACGCCGCGCCCATCAAGGACCGGTACACGCTCCAGTACGACTGGGATGGCGACACCGAGGTGACCTGGTCCCTGGTCAAGGCGTCCATCCTGCGGTCCATGGACGGCGCCTACACCCTCCGGCAGTCCGCCTCCGGAACCGAGGTCACCTACCGGTTGTCGGTAGAGCTCGCCGTGCCGATGATCGGGATGCTGCGGCGCAAGGGGGAGAAGGTCATCATCGACACCGCGTTGAAGGGCCTGAAGAAGCACACCGAGTCCCTGGACTGACCGCCCGCCATGCGCCTGCTGCTGTTCACCGGGAAGGGCGGCGTCGGCAAGACCACCGCCGCCGCGGGAACCGCGGTCCTGGCAGCGGGTCACGGACTGCGGAGTCTGGTGGTGAGCACCGACGCGGCACACTCCCTCGCCGACGCGATGGAGGTGCCGGTGCGTGGTGGGTCCCCGGTCGAGGTCGACCGGAACTTGTTCGTGCAACAGGTCGATACCCAGCAGCGTCTGGAGCGCTCCTGGGAGGAGATCTCGACGTACCTGCACTCGGTCTTCGTCACCGCGGGGCTGGACCCGGTGACCGCCGACGAGCTGACGGTGCTGCCGGGTGCCGAGGAGATACTGGCGCTGTTGGAGGTGCACGACCAGGCACGCTCGGGCCGGTGGGACCTGGTGGTGGTCGACTGCGCGCCGACCGCGGAGACGCTGCGGCTGTTGGCGCTGCCGGAGGCGCTGGGGTGGTACATGCAGCGCGTGCTCCCGGTGGAGCGGCGGGTGGTCAAGGCGTTCCGGCCGTTGCTCACCCGTTCCGCCGGGGTCCCGATGCCGGACGATGGGGTCTTTGACGCCGTGGCGCGGCTGCACCGCGATCTGGACCGGGTCCACGACCTGCTGACCGGTGCCGACGCGACGGTACGTCTGGTGCTGACTCCGGAGTCGGTCGTCGTCGCGGAGGCCCGACGGTCGCTGACGTCGCTGTCGCTGTACGGCTACCGCGTCGACGGCGTGATCGCGAACCGGGTCTTCCCCGCCGGGGGCGCGGACCAATGGCGGTTGCAGTGGGCCGCTGCGCAGACGGAGATCCTGGCGCAGGTGCGATCCTCGTTCGACCCACTGCCGACATGGTGCTCGACGTACCGGGCATGTGAGCCGATAGGGCTCGCGGAGCTGGCAGCATTCGGTGCCGAACTGTACGGCGCCAGCGACCCGTGTGCGGTACCGGCCCGTGGCGCTCCGGTGCGGGTGGAGCGAGACGGGCAACGGGTGCTGGTGCGGGTGACGTTGCCGTTCGTCGAACGCGGCGAGGTGGACCTGGCCCGTCGCGGCGACGACCTGGTGGTGACCGTCGGTGCGCGGCGGCGGATCCTGGCTCTTCCGACCGGGCTGCGGGCGACGAGGGTGACCGACGCACGGCTCCATGACGGTGCGCTGGAGGTGACCTTCGAGCCGCAGCACCCCCGGGAGGGTTGAGTCCTTGTTCTCCGGTCCCCGTGTCCGGCGCCGCGGCCCGCCGCGGGCCCGGACATGTGGAAGAGTTGGGAGGGTACACAGCCGACCGGAGATGAGGTGCAGCCAGGTGAGCGAACCCGTCGGCTCGGTGAGCGAGGAGATGGCCAAGCTGATGGCCGCACTGCAGTCCCGCTTCGGGGACGCGACTGCGGAGCAGGCCGCAGAGCACGAAGCGCACTCCGGAGACGACCAACCGGCCGAGGACGGCGAGCGCCTCGAGTCGGCCGAGTGCCGGTGGTGCCCGGTATGTCACGGCATCCGCTACGCGCGGTCGCTCAGCCCCGAGGTACGCGAGCACCTCGGGGCAGCGGCGGTGTCGATGGGCCTGGCGGTCAAGGCGCTGCTGGACAGCGCCGGTGATGCCGGCCCCGACAAGCCCGGAGACTCCCCGCTGGAGAAGATCTCGGTGGTGGAGGACTGAGCCATGACCACACAACCCACGACGGACACCTCACTCACACTCGGGGTGGATGTCGGCGGCACCAAGATCGCGGCCGGCGTCGTGACCGCCGACGGAACGGTACTGGCCGAAGCCCGGACGTCTACCCCGCAGTCCGACGCAGACGCCGTCGTCGATGCGATCATCGATCTCTACGGAGAGCTCAGCGTCGACCACGACGTCACGGCGTTGGGTATCGGTGCCCCCGGTTTCATCGACAAGGCGCGAGCCACCGTGCTGATAACCCCCAACATGCCGTGGCGGCGGATGCCGGTGCGGCACGCGGTCGAGGACCGGACCGGACTCCGTACGGTCGTGGAGAACGACGCGAACGCCGCCGCCTGGGGGGAGTTCCGGTTCGGCTCCGGTGCCGACGTCGACGACCTGGTGCTGGTCACGGTCGGCACCGGGATCGGTGGCGGCGTGGTCCAGGACGGCGAGCTGTACCGCGGCGGGTTCGGCATCGCTGGTGAGATCGGGCATCTACGGGTGGTGCCGGGCGGCCAGGAGTGCGGTTGCGGGAACCGTGGCTGCTGGGAGCAGTACGCGAGTGGTCAGGCGCTGGAACGGCAGGCGCGGGCAGCCGCGGCCGAGGCACCCGAGCATGCTGGGCGCGTGGTGGACCTGGCCGGAGGTGACCCCGCCGCGGTGACTGGTCCGTTGGTCACCCAGGCGGCGCAGGCCGGCGACCCCTGGGCGCGGCAGCAGCTCGGCGAGCTCGGCCGGTGGCTCGGAGAGGGCATCGCCTCCCTGGCCGCCGTGCTGGACCCGGCCGTGGTCGCCGTCGGCGGCGGGGTCGCGGCAGCGGGGGACCTGCTCCTGCAGCCTGCACGGGCTGCGTTCGCCGAACAGCTGACCGGACGGGACTTCCGGCCGTCGTTGCAGATCCGGCCCGCGACCCTGGGCAACCGGGCCGGCATGATCGGCGTCGCCGACCTCGCCCGACGATAGGAGGCCGATGCCGCGCGAACGAGAGCCTCGTCGTACGCCGATGCGTGGGACACGCACCGCCCGGCGGGGTCGCGAGTCCGACGTCGCGGCACCGCGGACCGCGCGCCGGCTGGCTGACGCGCGGACCATCGGCGTCGACATCGGCGGAACCAAGCTTCTCGCCGGAGTCGTCGACGGGCACGGAGCGGTACTCGCGCGCACGCGGCGGCAGACCCCCGACCGGAGCACCGCGCCGCAGGTGGTCGAGGACACCATCGTCGACGCGGTCGAGGAGCTTGCCGACCGACATCGGTTCTGGGCAGTGGGCGTCGGAGCTGCAGGCTTCGTCGACGCGAGCCGATCCACGGTCTTGTTCGCTCCGCACCTGTCATGGCGCAACGAGCCCCTGCGGCAACGGCTGTTCGACCGGCTCGCCGTACCGGTGATCGTCGACAACGACGCCAACGCGGCGGCATGGGCGGAGTACCGTTTCGGCGCGGCCGTGGGACGCAACCAGGTCCTCTGCCTCACGCTCGGCACCGGGATCGGCGGCGCCATGGTCATCGACGGCCGCATGGTCCGCGGCGCGAACGGCATCGCCGGCGAGTTCGGCCACATGCAGGTGGTTCCCGACGGGCTGTTGTGCGAGTGCGGGAACCACGGCTGCTGGGAGCAGTACGCCAGCGGGAACGCCCTCGCGCGCCGTGGCGCGGCGCTGGTCCGCGACGCGGCATCGGGGGCGGCGGGTCTGTGCGCGCTGGCTGACGGCGACCCCGCCGCGGTCACCGGAGCGCTCGTGGCGCAGGCGGCGGAGGCTGGCGACCCCGCCGCCCTGGAGCTGTTCACCGACGTGGGCCGGTGGCTCGGTGTCGGACTGGCCAGCCTCACCGCGGCGTTCGACCCGGACTGCATCCTGATCGGTGGCGGCGTCGCCGAAGCAGGCGACGTGTTGCTCGCTCCTGCCCGAGAAGCGCTCGACGCGGGGCTGACCGGACGCGGGCTGCGTCCGGTGCCCTCCGTGGAGCGCACCGGCATGGGGTCTGACGCCGGGATGATCGGTGCGGCGGACCTGGCCCGGTCCGCGGTTCGCCGGTCGCGGCGTGGGGTACGGCGACGGGCCCGCCGGCAGCGCCGGCGGAAGATGCTGGCTCAGGAGTCGGCCTGACCCTCCCGCTGCGGAGTCGGACGAGCCGCCGGGCTGACCACGAGCGCCACCAGCAGCGCGACGGCGACCACGGCCAGGGCCCCCAGGATCCCGCGCTCGTCCGCGAGGAACCCGATCAGCGGTGGGCCGGCCAGGAACGCCGAGTAGCCGATCGAGCTGACCACTCCGACCCGACCAGCCGCCCGGGCCGGGTCGTCACCGGCGGCGCTCATCCCCGTCGGGAAACCCAGGGCGGCACCGGTTCCCCACAACAGCGCACCGAGGAAGGCGAAGGGCAGGCTCCCGCCGTGGGTCACCAGCAGCAACCCGCCGGCGGCCACCACGGCGCTCCCGGCCAGCACCGGCACCCGGCCCCACAGGTCGATGAGGCCACCGCCCAGGAACCGGCCGGTGGTCATGGCAGCCAGGAACACCCCCAGCCCGGCCGCCCCGACCGCTCCGCTGGTGCCGTGCCCGTCGACGAAGGAGATCGCCATCCAGTCGTTCGCGCTGCCCTCGGTGAACGCGAACGCCAGGACCAGCACCCCCACCGCCAAGGTGCGGGGTTCGCGCCACGCGGCGAACGCCGTACCGGCCCTGGACCCGGTTGACTGTGGCGTCACCACCGGGAGCAGGAAGTGGCGCAGGCCGAGCGGCACCAGGGCCGAGGCCAGCACCGCGGTGAACACCAACTGTGCCGTCACGCCGATTCCGAGACCTGCTGCCGCCGATCCGAGTAGCGCTCCGGCCACGGTGCCCAGACTGAAGCCGGCATGGAATCGCGGCATCAGTGTTCGCCCGCTGCGGCGTTCGACGTACGTGGCCTCGACGTTCATCGCGACATCCCACGTGCTCATCCCCAGCCCGGTGCCGAACAGGCCGGCGCCGGTGACGAACACACTGCTGATACTCACCCCGACCGCAGCCGCGGTGAGGCCGACGGCGAGTACCACGGCCGCCACCTGGACCACCGGCCGCGGGGTGTACCGGTGGACCAGCGGACCGGCCAGCGGAAGGGCAAGCATCGAGCCGGCGGACAGGGCAAGCAACAACAACCCGAAGCCGGAGGGACGCAGTCCGAGGCCCTGCTGTACGGCGGGGGCGCGGGAGGCCAGCGAGGCGAACGCAAGCCCCGCAGTGCCGAAGACCACCGCCACACCCTGACGGGCACGGTCCACCTGGAGAGGGACCTCACCCCGCTTCTTGCTGCGCACCTCAGTGAGTGTGCCAGGAGGGTCCAGATCAGCCAGGGTTCGCATCGCACATGGCCGGCTTCTCCCGACATGGCGCGATGGGGGAGGATGGGCGCTCCGGCAGGGGTCGCCGAGCACGGGAGGAGCGCGCCATGAGGCGCTGGCTGGTAGGTGTCACGGCTGCCGCCGTGTGTCTTGTGGCTGCTGGCTGCTCGAAGTACGTCAGCGGCGACGACGTGGAGCAGTCGATCCATGACAGGATCCAGTCCGTCGCGGGGGTCGATGCCGACGTCACGTGCGATGATGACCTGCCCGCCAAGAAGGACGGAAAGATGACCTGTGCGGTGGCACTGCCCAACGGCAAGACCGTCAAGGCCAGGGTCACGGTGGACTCAGTGGATGGTGACAAGGTGCGTTACCACTACCGGCTCCCGCCGAACGTGCTTCCCGACAAGGAGTGAGCGCACCGGCTGGGCTGGATCGGGCTAGACCTGGGCTCCGTCGTCGGGGTCCCACGGGTCCCGGTCGTTGTCCATCATCGCGACCAGCGCGACGAACCCGCCGATGAACGCCCCGGCGGCAGCGAGCGTCAGCCAGGTCGGAAGCCCCAGCCCGAACACGGCCGCCACGAGCAGCAGGACCGGGCCACAGGCGACGCCGAGCCAGGCCAGCTGCTGTGCTCCGCTCGGCCAGGGGATCGGCGGCGGTGTGGGCGGTACGAACCGGTCGGCCTCGTCCACGTCGTCAACCAGATCGTGCTCGTCGGCTGCCTCGGCGGGCTCGCCGAAGTCGTCGTACGCGGCGAACTCGGCGAACGCGTCGTCGGTGTGCGGACGTCGCCACCACCGCGACGGCTGGGTGGGCTCCGGTTCGCTCGCCTCGGTGTCGGACACGTCCTCATCGACCGGCCACGGGGCGACCGGGGGGTCGACCGGACGGTCGAACCCGGCCACGATCTGCGCCCACGCCAGGTCCTCGTTTCCGGCCAGCGCATCGGCGTCGACCTCAGCCAGTATTTGCCGTGCCTCCTCGGTCGCGGCCGCGTCGACGTACAGCCGGTCCTGCAGGTCCACCCCCAGGTCCGGGTGCTCGAAGCCGGCCGTTGCCGAACGTTCCACCGGGGTGCTGTAGGCCGCGATGCCGTAACCCTTCAACTGCTCAAGCATCGCGTCGGCGGTGCGGGGGTCGAGGTCGGCGACCGGTGCGTAGGCGGCCGCGCGCAGGCCGTTAGACCGCATGGGGGGACTCCGCGGTCGCTGGCTGGGCCGCATCGTGAGCGGCGATGAACTCGACGGACTCGGAGAAGATGCGAGGCGCGTCGTGGTCCAGCACCGCCACATGGTAGCTGTCGTGGAGCACGCGCTCGGTGCGGTCGGAGGAACCTACTCGCTGCATGATGACTTGGGCCGACAGGTCGTCGACGACGTGGTCGGTCGCGGAACGGAACAACAGCAGCGGCGCCTGCACCCGTGGTAGGTCGGCGCGGGTCGTCCGCCACATGGCACGCATCGAGTCCAGCGCACGAAGGGGGGTGCGGTCGTAGGAGTACTCCTCCACCCCCGTCTTGCGGATGTCGTTGCCGATCGCGTCGATCGAACCCCGCAGGCGCTTCAGCAGCGGCAGCGCCAGCAGCCGCCGATCACGGCTGGCCACCACCGGGTTCACCAGGAGTAGGCCGTCGACGGCGTCAGGTCGCTGCTCGGCCAGTCGCAGCGCGAGACAGCCACCCATCGACAGGCCCGCGACGAACACGGCATCGCAGGCGTCGGCGAGCTTCGTGAGCCCGTGCGCCGCCTCGGCGTACCAGTCCTGCCACCCGGTCGTGTTCAGGGCTTGCCAACTCGTTCCGTGCCCGGGTAGTCGCGGAACCCGGATGGAGTAGCCGGCGCCGGCCAGAGCCTCGGCCCACGGGCGCATGGACACCGGAGAGCCGGTGAAACCATGCAGCAGCAACACGCCGGTTCTTCCTCCCGCAAGGGCGAACGGCTCCGCGTGTGCGGCGACTGGCATGATCGAATCTCCTGGCCCGGCGGGGTGATAACGCTGCCCCGCGTCACACTCATCGTGTCACGCTGGCCAGCACTTTACGAGTCAGGGCAGCCGTCCGCACGGCGATTGCCCTAGTGTGTCAGGCGAGGAGGTGGCCGGTGTTCTACTGGATGCTGAAGTTCGTCCTGATCGGGCCGTTGCTGAAGCTGGTCTTCCGGCCGTACGTCGAGGGCCGTGAGAACGTCCCCGAGACCGGTGGCGCCATCCTCGCCAGCAACCACCTCTCCTACCTGGACTGGCTGGTGATGCCCCTGATGGTCCCCCGGAAGGTGACGTTCGTGGCCAAGGCGGAGTACTTCACCACGCCGGGACTCAAGGGTTGGTTACAGCGTCGGTTCTTCTCCGGCGCCGGGCAGGTGCCGATCGATCGCACCAGCGGAAGCGCCGCCGCCGGCGCGCTGGCGACCGGGCTGCGGGTGCTCGGCAACGGGGAGCTGTTCGGTATCTACCCGGAGGGCACCCGGTCCCACGACGGCTGCCTGTACCGCGGGCGGACCGGCGTAGCCCGGATGGCGTTGGCCGCGAAGGTCCCCGTCATTCCCATCGCGGTGGTCAACACCAACGTCATTGCTCCGCCCGGTCGGGTGTTCGGTCGGTACGCCCGGCCGTACGTCCGGTTCGGCGAACCCCTGGACTTCTCACGGTACGAGGGGATGGAGGAGGACCGGTTCGTGCTGCGGTCCATCACTGACGAGATCATGTACGAGATCATGGAGCTCTCCGGCCAGGAGTACGTCGACGCCTACGCCACGCGCGCCCGACAGCAGGCACAGCAGCAGGCCAAGGCAGAAGAGAAGGCCGCGAAGGCCGAAGAGAAGGCCGCCAAGCGCGGTGATGGAAGCGGGGGAGCGGGCGAGCAAGGGACAACTGCGAAGTCTG
>CAYLOC010000114.1:0-1213 GCA_964385195.1 uncultured Nocardioidaceae bacterium | reverse complement strand
CGATCGACTCAGACGGACCCGCTGGCTCCGGTGAGTCACCGCACTCCGCGGCGTAGGTGATGTGGGTAGGTGATTTGGCAGCAGTTTGTTGTCCAACGAGCGTTCCGACCCCCATCTGCTGCCGCAGCGCTCACCAGTCCAGCAGTTCTGCCTTCTCGGCGTCGGTCAGCAGCTCGCTCGGGTCGGTCTGCTCCAGCCACCAGTCCGGCTCCACCAGCGTCCAGCGGTCTTGGGCCCGGTCACGGCGACGCCCTCGCGCGTAGGCGTCCACCACTCGGCGTACGAGGTCAACACGATGGTGCATCAGGTCGAGACTGTCAGCGCGAGCAACGATCAAGCCCAGTGACTCGAACCGCTCCTCTCGTACATTGTCCGCTCGATGCTGGCGCCGGTCTCGGTGTCCTTGTCCGTCGAACTCCAGCACCACCCCGGCCTCCGGATCGAGGAGATCTGGGATGCCAGCGAATCCGCCGGCGACGTCGAATACCGGACAGTTGACGAGCGGCTTGGGAACCCCGGCCTCGCGTACGGCGAGGACGCGCAGTCGAGACTCCCAGAGGTTGCGGGTGGCCATGTCCGCCAGCGCGAGCGCCCGCCGTACCTGCTCGATCCCCGACCATCCATCTGCGCGATGGGTGGCGATGTAGGCGGCAAGGTCAGTGAGCGTGATGATGCGTTCGTGCGCGCAGGCGTCGAGGAACGCCACGGCTTCGGCGAGTCCGTCGCTCAGGCGGGCGCCGTCGAAGGCTGTACGTAGCGGCGCGGTCACCGGGAGACCGTGGCGCAGGCAGACGTCGGCGGGCGGAAGTCGATCCCGCGAGTACCGGACCCTCCCGGTGCTGCGGCGACCCAGGTCGCGGCCGAGACAGAGCAGGACGGGAATCTCGGTCATCGTGAAACTGTCGATCCCGTCGAGGATGTCGACGCCGTGCACGAAGGCTGCGGCCCAACCGCCGATGGCCGCATCCGGCGGCGCGAGCGCTGCGGCGTCGAGGATGCGTTGAGTTGGCGTCCTGCCCGCGCTCGTGGCCGGGATGGGGCGGTAGAACCCGTAGCTGGTACGGCACCATCCCGGTCCTCGGAGTTGCTCCCGCGTCACGCCGTCTGCGAGCCAGGTGGCGACGGGCTGCGGAGTCACGGCCGTGCGCAACTCCTCACGGAAGCGGGATCGAGGTGCCATCCGCCCAGCCTGCTGGAGCGCGAGGGACGTGGG
>CAYLOC010000113.1:0-10605 GCA_964385195.1 uncultured Nocardioidaceae bacterium | reverse complement strand
AGCGGGCCTCCACGGCCGCCACCACATCAGCGAGGCGGGGATACGCATCGGTCATCCCGCCACCCTAGCCACCGACGCGAGTCCGAACGAGCGCACCGAGTGGTTCAGCGGGCGTACCATCTGTGGATGGGCCCGGTGCGCAGCGGCCCCGCACGCGATGACACCGCACGCGATGACACCGCACACGACGGCCCCCTCCGCAACGGCCCGGGGTCGTTCCCTCTGGTGGGCCGGGACACCGACCTGCGGCAGGTACTGCACGCGCTGACCGCTCCGGCTTCCAAGGTCGTCACGCTGACGGGCCCTCCCGGCGTCGGGAAGACCCGGTTGGCCACCGCGGTCTCGCGGGCCGCGGCTCCACGGTTCCCCGGCGGCGTCGTGACCGCGGACCTGTCGACCGTTCACGGGCTGGACGCTGCCGCGATGCTGATCGGCCGGGCGTTCGGGGTCGGCAGCACCGCAGGGACGAGGACCGTTGACCGGGTGAGACGGTGGTCCACCGACCGCACCATGCTGCTGGTACTGGACAGTTGCGAACGGGTGTCCTCCCTCGCGGAGGTGGTAGGCCCGATGGTGACCGCGAGTCCGCGGCTGCGGCTGCTCGCCACGTCCCAGCAACCGCTGCACCTGGCCAGCGAACAGCAGATCACCGTGGCCCCTCTGCCGGTTCCGTCGGCGGAGGACGTGGTCACTCCCGAGCAGGTGGGAGACATCCCGTCGGTACAGGTGCTGCTGCATGCCGGTGGCCGCGCAGGGGCCGACGTACGGCGACTGGACCGGGAGGATGCCCAAGCGCTGGTCCGCATCTGTGCCCGTCTGGACGGGCTGCCGCTGGCCCTGGAGATCGCCGGTGCGCGGCTGGCGGAGTTCGGGCCCGCGGCCCTGGCGGCACGGCTGGAGGAGCGCGACCAGCTGCTGGACGCGACGCGGTCCTGGGGTCCGTCCCGCCATCGCAGCCTGCGGGCGGCGATCGACTGGAGCCACGCCCTGCTGGCCGAGGAGGAGCGGCAGGTGTTCCGCAGGCTCGCGGTGTTCCCCGGACGCTTCACCGTCCGCGCCGCCGAGGCCGTGGCCGGCGGGGAGCCCGGCCGCGGCACAGTCGACAGGCTGGACGTCCTGGCGATCACCGCCGCCCTGGCCGAACGACAGCTGCTCACCGCGATCACCACCGACGACGTCCCCGCCTTCCGGATGCTCGACAGCCTGCGGGAGTACGCACTGGAGCAACTGACCCGGCACCGGGAGGCCGACGACATCCGGCGCCGACATGCCCGGTACTTCGTGGAACTGGCACACGAGGCGGAGGCCGGCTTCGGCACCGAGGACGAGGATATGTGGCAGGCGTGGGTGCTCGGCGAACACCACAACATCCGTGCCGCCCTGGACTACAGCCTCGCCCGGACCGACCTGGCCTCCGCGCTGTCGCTGGTGGCGGTGATCGGCTGGTTCTGGTACGCCCGCGGCTATCTCGGTGAGGGTCAGCGGGCGGTGGAGCGCGCGCTGTCCATGGTCGAGTCCACGCGCCGGGAGCCGCCGGAGTCACCGTTCGCGGGCGCGTTGCTGATCGCGGGCGTTCTCTCCTTCGGCAGCGGCGAGCACGACCGGGCACAGACCCTGCTCACCCGCAGCCTGGCACTGTCTGAGCGCTGCGGCGACCGTCGGCGTACGGCGATCACGCACGCGTTCTTGAGCCAGGTCGCCGGCGCTCGCGGCCGGTACGCCGAGGCGTACGCCGAGAACGACCTCGCCACCCGCATCCAAGACGAGCTGGACAATCCCCGCGGCGTGGCGTGGGCGTGGTTCGACCGGGGAATGCTCGAACTGTCCCGGGACAACCCGCAGCCCGCCGCCTCCCATCTCGAGCGCGCCCGGGCGTGGTTCGGTGCCCACGCCCAGACCTGGCCGGTGGCATGGTGCCTGTGGGGCCTGGGCCGGACGGCCTGGCGGTACGGCGACCCACCCAGGGCCCGCCGGCTGTTCACCGAGTCCCTGGAGGCGTTCGCCGCCAGCGCAGACCGCCGCGGTGTCGCGCAGTGCCTGGAGTGCCTGGCACTGACCGCGTCCGCGGCCGGCGAGCACCGTCGGGCCGGAGAACTGGTGGCGGCCGCGGATGTGGTCCGCGACGAGATCGGCCTCCCCCCGTCGCCGGGCGATCGCGCGCAGCTGGCCCGGTTGCGCAGACGGGTCGCCCGGTCCCTGGGCGCTGCCGCCAGCCGGGAGGCGCAGCAGATCGGGGCCACCACACCGTGGGCCGTGCTGCTTGCCGGCGCGGACGGCGGTGCACCGGACGGGGCAGGGGCAACCGGGCCGAATCCGCGCGGCGCCAGCACGACCCGCACCGTGCTCACCGCTCGACAGGGACAGGTCGCCGCGCTGGTGGCTCAGGGGCTGACCAACCGGCAGATCTGCCAGCGGTTGCACATCAGCGAGAAGACGGTCGAGGCGCACCTGTCGCACATCATGACGCGCCTCGACGTGGCCAGCCGCGCCGAGGTCGCGGTCCATGCCGTCGCCGCGGGGCTCTACCGACCCGAGAGGCCCGACCGACCGGAGGAGTAGGGGATTCCCCTCATGCCGGGGCGCCGCCATCGGCGTACATGTGGAGAAACAGCCAATCTGACGGCGGACCCCCGCCGGAAAGGGGACTTCTCCATGACCACCATCGAACAGCCGCTCGCGGTCGACCCGGACAAGGTGCACGACTTCGTGTTCCGCGCCGCCGGCGAGCTCGGCTCCACGCTCAACGCCGCGCTGGTCGTGATGGGCGACCGGCTCGGGTACTACCGCGCGCTCGCCAACAACGGGCCCACCACGGTCGAGGAGCTCGCAGCTCGCACCGGCACCGGTGAGCACTACGCGCGGGAGTGGCTCAATGCCCAGGCGGCCGGCGGCTACGTGACCTACGACGCGGCCACGCAACGCTTCACGCTGCCCCCGGAGCACGCCGTGGCCCTGACCGACGAGGACAGCCCGGCCTACCTGCCGGGCTTCTTCCAGATCGTGCTCGGCGCCCTCCGTGACGCCCCCGTCATCTACGACAAGGCGCGTGGTGACGAGGGTTTCGGCTGGCACGAGCACAACGAGGACGTCCACGTCGGCTGTGAGCGGTTCTTCCGTCCGCAGTACAACGGCCACCTCATCGACTCCTGGCTCCCGTCGCTGGACGGCGTGGTGGAGAAGCTGCAACGCGGGGCACGGGTCGCCGACATCGGATGCGGCCACGGTGCCTCCACGATCCTGATGGCGCAGGCCTTCCCACGTTCGACGTTCCTCGGATCCGACTACCACCAGGCTTCGATCGACACCGCTCGGCGACGAGCCGCGGCGGCCGCCGTCGATGACCGCGTGCGGTTCGAGCGCACGGACGCGCGCCGGGTTCCCGGCTCCGGGTATGACCTGGTGACGATGTTCGACTGCCTGCACGACATGGGCGACCCGGAGGGCGCGGCCCGGCATGTGGCGTCGATCCTCGCCCCGGACGGCACGTGGATGGTGGTGGAGCCGATCGCCGGTGACACCCTCGTCGACAACCTCAACCCGGTGGGCAGGGTGTACTACTCCTTCTCCACCCTGGTATGCACGCCGTGCTCGCTGTCGCAGGATGTGGGCCGGGCGCTGGGGACGCAGGCGGGGCAGAAGCGGCTCGGTGCGGTGATGACCGAGGCCGGGTTCGGCACGGTACGCCGAGCGGCCGAGACGCCGTTCCACATGGTGCTGGAGGCCCGCAAGTAGGCCGAGGAGCCAGCAGACTCAGGCGGTCTCGGGGCTGAGGCGGACGAACAGGCCCGCCTGCGGCTTCGGAGCGAAGTACGTCGTCTTCGGCGGGACCCGCTCGCCACGGTCGGCGATGTCGACGAGCGTCGGGATGCCCGGCGCCCGCACCAGGAACAGGGCGCCGGCATCCGCGTCGCACCGCGCCACCAGGTCCGGGAGCGGTGTCTGCTCCGGGATCGTCTCCAGCCTGCCGGCGCGGTGGACGTCCGGGTCGGTGCCGCCGAGCAGCGGCGCCAGCACGCAGCGGTGCAAGACGGTCACGTCCAGGCCCTCCACCCCTGAGGCCCGCGTGGTGGGGTCGGCGACGTCCCACCACTGCCCGTCGACGTACATGCGAAACGCGCCGGAGCCGTCCCTCGGGTCCGTGACCCGGGTGAGATCGAAGTCGGTGGAGAGGCGGGAGACGAGCGCGCCTGCGTCTACGGGGCCGGGCACGCGGCGGTGGAAGCTCCGCAGGTCCAGCTCACCGATCGGGTACAGCACGCACAGCACCCCGGCACCGGCGGGACGTCCGGCGTCCTCCCACCACTGCAGGCTGGCCGCCACCCGGTGGTGGCCGTCGGCGATGTAGTGCCGGTGGGCGCTGAGCGCGTCCACGAGCTGCGGGACGACGTCGTCCGCCACGCGCCAGACCGTCTGCTCCAGCCCGCCGGGCAGCTCGAAGCGGACGACCGGGGCCCCCTCGCGGGTGGCGGTGACGATCCGCGCGGCGGTGTCGTCGGGGGTGTGCAGCAACGCCACCGGTTCCGAGCGGGCCGGTACGGCGGCGAAGTGCCGGACCAGGCCCTCCACCCGCTGCGGGTCGACCGACTCATGGGCGCGGACCCTGCCGTCGACGAACGCGGAGATGCCGACCTCGGCCACGACTCCGGTGTGCTCGGTGCCGTCACCGCGGAGCCGGTAGACATACACCGCCGGTTCGGTGCGCTCGTAGGCGCCGATCTCGACCAGCCGGCGTAGCACCGCCGTACCCTCGTCGCCTGCGACATGCAGGTAGGAGTCGGGGCGGGCAGCCAGCAGCTCCTCGCGGCGCTCCGGGGTGAGCGCATCCATCATGGGGGCGACGACGCGCGCGGCCCACTCGGTGCGGATCAGCAGGCCGGGGAACGGCCGCACCATGGTGCCCGGCCCGGTCGGGCCGTCGGAGGGGGCCATGGGGTCTATCCCTGGTCCGGTAGCAGCTGGGCGGCGGATACGCCGAGAACATCGGGGACGGCGCGGAGGGTTCCGAGCAGCGTGTCGTCAACCGGCGCGGAGACGTCAATGACGGCGACCGCGGCCTCCCCGCCGCTGAAGATCCGGTTCTCCATGTGCTCGACGTTCAGCCCGGCCTCGCCGAGGGTGCGGAGCACGCGGGCGAGTACGCCGACCCGGTCGCGGTGGCGGACCGTCACCACCGACTCCCCCGTGCGCTGCGGGGCGAGGTTCACGCAGTTGACGGCCCGGCCTTCGGCGAAGGCGCCGATCACCTCCACCACGCCCTCGGCGATGGCCCGCTGCGCCTGGGTCGTGGACGCGCCGATGTGGTGGGTGCCGACAACCCGCGGGTGTCGTGCCAGGGGCGAGTCCCACTCGCCCCGTCCGCCGGCCGGCTCATCGGCGTACACGTCGAGCCCGGCGCGCAGGTCGCGGCTGTCCAGGGCCTCCAGCAGCGCCGTCTCGTCCACCACGTCACCGCGGGACGTGTTGAGCAGGATGCTGCCGGGACGCATCCATCCGAGGAACGTCGCGTCGACGAGTCCGGAGGTCTGCGGGGTGGCCGGTACGTGGAGGGAGACGATATCGGCTCCGGTCACCAGCTCCTCCAGCGAGGAGACGGACCGGATGCCCAGCTCCTCCATCCGCTTCCGGATCGGGGCGGAACGGCCGGGCTTGTCGACCACGCGGACGTCGATGCCGAACGCGACTGCGCGCTGGGCCACCTCCAGCCCGATCGAGCCGAGCCCGACGATCGCCATCGTGGAGCCGAGGAGGCCGTCGGCGCGGCTGTACTCCTTCTTGTCCCAGCGGCCACGCCGCAGGTCCGCCGCGTTATCCGGGATCCGGCGGTCGATCGCCAGCAGCAGGCCCATCGTGAGCTCGGCGACGGCGACGGAGTTCCGGCCCGGCACGTTCGCCACCGCAATGCCGCGGCCGGCCGCGGAGACGGTGTCGATGGTGTTGGTGCCGGCCCCGGCCCGTACGACGAGCGAGAGCCGGTCGGCTGCATCGAAGACCTCGGCGCCCACCTTGGTGCTGCGGACCACGAGCACGTCAACGCCGGTGATGTGGTCCGGGACCTGTTCGGCGGTGAGGTCGGGAAGCAGCTGACAGTCGTGGCCCTGCGCCTGGAGGGCGTCGATCGCCTCCGGCGCCGTCTTGTCGGCGAACAGCAATCGCATCGGCGCCTCCTGACTCCCGGACCGGTGTCTTCTCCGGACAGGCTATCCGGCGTACCCATGCCGGTCGCAGGCCCTCACCGTGAATCATCCGACTCGATGCTCACCGCAGTGTGGGGGCGTCCGTCCACGCTGAGGTGGAAGACGTCCGGGCGGGCGTAGTGGCCGACGACGTCGAAGTCGTACTTCCCGCGCACGATCTCCTCCAGGTCCAGCTCGGCGACGAGGATGTCCTCCCGGCCGTACGTCGGCCCGGCCAGGATCTCGCCCATCGGCGAGACGATCAGCGACCCGCCGCGAGAGCCTCCTCCGTCGGCGGCGCCCTCCGCTCCGTCGCCATGCTCGTCGGCGGGGAACGGCGCGGTGGTGTACTGGTTGGCGCTGAGCACGAAACACCGGCCCTCGCACGCGATGTGCTGCATGGTGGCGGTCCAGGTGTCGCGGCAGTCGGCGGTCGGTGCGCAGTACAGTTGCACGCCTTTGCCGTACATCGCCGTACGCAGCAGCGGCATGTAGTTCTCCCAGCAGATCACCGCGCCGACCCGTCCGATGTCGGTGTCGAAGACGTTCAGCGTCGAACCGTCCCCGAACCCCCACACCAGGCGCTCCGCGCCGGTTGGCATCAGCTTCCGGTGCTTGCCCAGGTAGCGGCCGGTGTCGTCGAAGAACAGCACCGTGCAGTACAGCGTCCCGCCGTCGCGTTCGATCACGCCGATGACCAGGTGGGTGCCGAACTCTGCGGCCATCTCCGCCAGTTCGGTGACGACGGGGCCGGGTACGTCGATCGCGGAGGCCCAGTATGCACGGAACTGTTCGCGTCCCTCGGGCGTGCGGGCGCCGATCGTTGCGCCGAACGTCTGCCCCCGTGGGTATCCGGTCAGGAACGCCTCGGGGAAGACGACCAGGCGCGCTCCTTCGCGCGTGGCCGCCGCCAACCGGTCGCGTACCTTGGCCACGCTGGCCGCCACGTCGTGTGGGACCGGCGCGGCCTGGACCACGGCCGCCGTCAACAACTCCATCCGCTCCTCCTCCGGTTACGAGCCCTCGTCCCGGCCCAGTCCGGCCGGGTCCGCTGCCCGCAACAGGTCCAGGATGACATCGCTGACCGGGGTTGCGACGTCGTACCGCACGCCCAGCTCGTGTACGTACCCGGTGAAGGCGTCGACCTCCATGGGGCGGCCGGCCATCAGGTCTTCGGCCATCGAGGAGACGATGTCCATCCGCCGTCCGGTCGCCCACACCTGCTCGGCGGCATCGGCCATGATCGGCGCACCATGCGCCTTCGCCACTGCGATCGCCTCATCGAGCAGCGCCCCGTACAGGTGGCGGCCGGACGGTTGCGCGAGCACCCGGCCCAGCGACTGTCGCAGTAGCGCGGTCAGCGGGTTCAGGGCACAGTTGAACAGGAACTTCTGCCACTTCTCCTGGCCGATGTCCTCCGCCCACGTGGCCTCGACGCCTGCGGAGGTGAACGCGGCAGTCAGCTGCTGCTGGTCCGCGTCGGCCACGCTCGCGCCGGAGTAGGCGCCGAAATGAATCCGTGCGGGCGTGGAACACACCACCGCACCGGGGGCCGTCCGCCGCGCGCCGACGTACAGCACGCCACTCAATACCCGTTCCGGACCGAGCGAGGCGGCGAGGGTCTCCTCGTTGCGTACGCCGTTCTGCAGGCACAGCACGCGTCCTTCGCTGGCGAGCATCGGCGGCAGGCCTGCCGCGGCCTCGGCAGTGTCGTAGGCCTTGACACAGAACAGGACCAGGTCGACCGGTTCCGGCACCTGATCAGGGTGCTGCACCACACTGGTCGGCTCCGCTACCGTGCGCGTGCCGTCCGCCTCGGTGACCTCGATACCGGAGCGCCGGATCCTGGTGTAGCTCTCGCCGCGCGCGACCACGGTCACGGGGACTCCGGCCCGGGTCAACCTGGCAGCCAGCAGGCCCCCGGTGGCGCCCGCGCCGACGACTCCTACTCGCAACAAGCGCCGACCACCGCACTATCCCCGACAGACTCACCCACAATGCGACGAACGCTAGCATGACGGCCGGTGGGCGGACCGGCGCTCGTCCGGACCTCGTCGCACGCGTTAGGTGACGCACGCCCCGGGCGTCACCTGATGATCACCCTCAACGCCTTGCGTATCCTCAAAGCCGCCAACTGTCGGTGACCAGCCAGTAAACGCCCTGCGACAGGTGAGATTCCCCGTTCCTAGGAAGACCTACCACTGGCGCAGGGCTTCGCCGCAGGGTGATCCGCTTACGAGGAAGGAAGCCATGGCCGTTCGTCGCCGGCGCACGATCGCCATATGTCGTTGGTCCTACGGACAGGGTTGGTCCGACGCAAACGTCGACACTGGGGCGCCGGCCTGCCGGGGTGGCTGCGGATTTGAAGCGGCTACGTATGCGGTGCTGAGATACTGGCGGCGATGATGAACGGCAACGACTGGCCAGAGGGAACCGGCGACGAGGAGGTCCAGTTCGGCGGCGAGAGTCCACACCGCTGGAGACGGTGGCTGACTGGTGGTGTGTTGCTGGTGGCTGCTGTTGCGGTGGCTGTGTTGGTGGTCCGCGATCAGACTGGTCCCGCGGGGGAATCGACCTCCCCGGAGCTCACGCACCCCCCACCATCTGCGCTATCGCCGGCGTCGGGCACCACCACTGCCGCGGCCACGACCACGACCTCTCCTGTCGCGACTACCGCGCCCACCTCGTCGAAGACGCACGCCCCGGGCGCGCCGAAGGTATCGTCGGTGGATCTGTCGTGGCTGCATGCGTCTTCGAACTGGGAGCTGTTCGCCTATTCCCGCGTGGATGGCGTTGTGGTGCGCATTCAGCCCTCTCAGGCCAAAGTCACCCGCACTCCGGTGCCGCCGATGCAAAGCGGCGGTCCGGTGCACTTCGTCGTCCGTGAAGGCGCGGTGTTTGTGCACCCGATCGATTACGTGCCCGGCTATGTCGTCTTAGACGGTGAGCCCGCGCGACACTCGCAGGGTCGGATCCCTGACGGCGGCATCCTGCTGCCCGGGCCGGAACCGAACCAGTTGTGGGTGCAGCGTGGTAGGGCGGGATCTCGCACCTACCACCTGGTGACGGTGCAGGGCAGGTCGACCGGCGTCCCGGTCGTGGCCGAGGACGGTTTCGCGCGGTCCGACGGCGGCGGCTACCTTTTGATGCGGGGGACTGGAGGGGTGTACCAGCTTGGACGAGGCGAGCCGCGGCGCGTCACGACCGGGAAGGCGGACCGCGCTTAGCCACAGGTGGGGGTCACGACACGAAGGCGCGTCCACGGTCAATCTGTCGGCTAGCCTCGACCGGCACAGCGTGCACTTCCTGACCGCCGACGTCGCCGGCGTGTGAGCCTCACCGTCGTACAGCGTCCAACACGACGAAGAACGGCGTCGGCGTTCGGTCGGATTCGGCAGAGTGTGTCAGGCTGGAAGCTGAAGGGAGATGAGTACCGTGACGGTGTCGTTGGGACCACGCCGCGGCGGCTGGCAACGTCCGGTGTCGGTGCCAGCCGATCTGTCCGCATTACGAGGACCGCTGACCGGCCGGGTGCGTCTGCCGCTGCAGGTGTACTCCTCCGGGCAGGGCACCGAGCGGGCGTTCGACCTGGCAGAGGAGGCCGAGCGGATCGAGTTGTACCAGATCGTGCTCACCGACGGACGGCTGGAAGACGTCTGCCGCTTCCTCAACGCCAAGGAGCTGCGGCGGCTGTGGCCGCGGCTATGGCTGGCCGAACACGTACGCCGGGCCTGGCAGCCGCTGCTGGCCGTAGCCGTGTCGTGAGTCTGGATCCGCTGCACGAGCACATCGCTCGGGTCGCGTTCAGGCTGCCCGAAGCCGCCGACGTAGCCATCGCCGGGGGTGATGCGATGATCGCACATGGCCTGGTGGACCGCCCCACCCAGGACCTGGACCTGTTCACTCCCAACCAGACCGAGGTGGCCGCGTTCGCCGATGCCCTCGCCGGTGCGCTGCGCAGCGAGGGAGCAACCGTGGAGGTGGATCGACGCGGAGCTACCTTCACTCGGCTGGCCGTTGCCATGACCGACGGCCGCCAGGTCGCGGTGGAAGTCGGCCAGGACGCCCGCATGCGCGACGCCGCGCAGTTGTCCTTCGGTCGGGTGCTCGACGCTGAGGAGGTCGCCGCAGACAAGACGCTGGCTCTGTTCGGCCGAGCCGCGGCACGCGACCTGGTCGACGTCGCGGCGCTGACTCGCCGATACCCTCTGCACCGTCTGTGTCAACTCGCGGTGGAGAAGGATCCCGGCTTCGACCCGCGTGTCCTGGCGGACGCCTTCCGCGCTGCCGCTGACCAGCCCGATGCCGCGTTCGCCGAACTCGGCCTGTCCTCCGACGCCACCCGCCATCTGAAGGCACGGGCACAACAGTGGCGAACAGCCCTGATCGAAGCCGATTAGCCAGAAGGCCGTACTGAACTGTCCACCGCGCA
>CAYLOC010000112.1:0-10676 GCA_964385195.1 uncultured Nocardioidaceae bacterium | reverse complement strand
GCCACAGTCTGGTGCGGTTAGTCGGGGCGGGGCTGGCCGTGGTTCTCCGCGGTCGACAGCCAGGCCGGTCCAGGGGCGATCTCGCCCTGCTCATCGTCGGGGTTGGTCAGCACGCACGTGCGCATCGACAGGCAGCCGCATCCGACGCAGCCGGTGAGCTTGGACTTCAACCGCTCCAGGTCGGCGATCTGCTTGTCCAGCCGTCTCGTCCATGCCCGGGAGACGCGGGTCCAGTCCGCCTTGTTCGGGGTGCGGCCGTACGGAAGGGAGGCCAGCGCCTCCTTGACCTCGTCCAGGCTGAGCCCCACCTGCTGCGCTGCGCGGATGAATGCCACCCGACGCAGCATGTGGCGCGGATAGCGACGCTGGTTCCCGCTGGTGCGCTCGGCGTAGATCAGGCCCTCGGTTTCGTAGAAGCGCAATGCCGACGGTGCCACGCCGGATCGTCGTGACAGCTCCCCGATCGGGATCTTTCCTGCGAGCCGTGTCATGGGTCACTCTCCTGGGACTTGATCTCAACTTTACTTGAAGTAACAGGATAGGCGTCATGACAACAACAGCCCAGAGCAGTCTCGGCTACCACGATCTGCCGAGGCTGATGGCGGTCCAGACTGGAGACGAGAAGCACGACGCGGCGTCGACGTCCACACTCGACGTGTTGTGGGTGCTGTACGACGAGGTGCTCGACATCTCGCCTGATCGTGTCGATGACCCGATGCGTGACCGTTTCTTCTTGAGCAAGGGCCATGGCCCGAGCGCCTACTACGCCGTACTCGCCGCGAAAGGCTTCATCCCGGTGGACTGGCTGTCCGGCTTCGGCAGGTTCGACTCCCCACTCGGCTACCACCCGGACCGCAACCTCATCCCGGGCGTGGAGGTCTCCTCCGGCTCCCTCGGTCACGGTCTGCCACTCGGTGTCGGTACGGCGCTGGGGTTGCGCGCACAGGGGATCGACTCCCGGGTCGTGGTCCTGGTAGGCGATGCCGAGCTGGACGAGGGCAGCAACGCGGAGGCGATCGAGTACGCCGCGGCCGCCGGCCTGTCGGCGCTGACCGTGGTGGCTGTCGACAACCACTCTGCGACCTGGCCATGGCGCGGCGGGCTGGAGTCCCGGTTCGACGTCGCCGGATGGACGGTCCGTCGCGTCGACGGTCGCGACCACCCCGCGCTGGCCGCGGCACTTACTCGCCGTACCGAGGAGACACGTCCCACGCTCGTCGTGGCGACCATCGAGGTCGACGATGACTGACCTGGCGATGCGGGAGCAGTTCGCGGCCACCACGACCGCATTGCTCGACGAGGACCTCTCGGTGGCCGTCGTGCTGGCCGACATCTCCGTCAGCATGTTCGAGGAAGCCGCGTCCCGCCACCCCGACCGGGTGGTCAACGTCGGCATTCGCGAGCAGCTGCTGGCCAATGTCGGAGCAGGGTTGGCGCTGACGGGCATGCGACCGGTGGTGCACACGTTCGCGTCGTTCCTGGTGGAGCGGGCGTTCGAACAGGTCAAGCTCGGCTTCGCCCACCAGAACGTCGGGGGCGTGCTGGTGAGCGCGGGAGCCTCTTACGACGTATCCGCTGGTGGCCGCACCCACCAGGCGCCGGGCGACGTGGCGCTGCTGGGCACGCTGCCGGACTGGACCGTCCACGTTCCGGGCCATCCCGACGAGGTGGACACCCTGCTGCGCGCGGCGGTGGCGGGAGACGGTCGGGTCTACCTACGAACCTCGACGCAGCAGAACCAGCGGCCGATGGCGGTTGACGGCACGGGTCGGATGACCGTCGTTCGTCGTGGTGGGCGCGGCACCGTCGTCGCGGTCGGCCCGATGTTGGACGCGGTGCTCGCCGCCGTCGAGGGCCTCGATGTCACGGTGCTGTACGCCGCAACCGTCCGCCCCTTCGACGCATCGACGTTGCGTGCGACCCTCGGGGTGGCCGCTGTCGCCGTGGTCGAGCCTGTCCTCGCCGGTACGTCGGCGCGGCACGTGCAGGAAGCGCTGGTCCACGTCCCGCATCGCGTGCTCGGCCTCGGTGTGCCACGCACAGAGCTACGACACTACGGGTCGCCCGCGGAGCACGCCTCGGCGTACGGGCTGGACCCGGCGGCCATCCGCGCCCGCATCACGCGGTTCCTCGATCACGCAGCGACCCCGGAGTTCGCCCGCACGCGATGACGTCGTTTCACTGGTTGTTGGTGTCCGGGCGACCAGGGGTCTGCAGCAGCCGCGCGCGGCGGTGTCGGGTCTGCTCGGCGCGGTTCCATTTCCGGCTCAGATACGCCATCGCCACGATGCTCGCCGCCAGCGACGGTATGCACATCACGGCGCCGGCCAGTCGCTGGTTGCTCAGCGCGAAGGCCTGTCCACCCCAGGGCGGTGGCAGGGCTGGGTAGTAGGGGTAGAGCGGAGCGGCGGCGAAGAAGAACACCGCGGCGATAGCGGTCATCACAAGCATCTGCGCCATCACGACCAGGGTTCGCCCCTGTAGTGAAGGGCGCGGCGGCCGGACCGGGTCGACAGCCAGGATGAGGGCCCAGATCAAGATCCCCGCAACGAGATAACAAAGATGCTCCAGGTCGTGGATGTGCTCGTGGTAGAGCGCCAGGTTGAAGAACGGGGTGAAGTGGGTCCCAAGCAGGGCGGCGGCGTACAGAGCGACGACGACCCACGGGTTGCTCAACAGGTGCACCGGTCGGCTACGCAGCAACGGCAGCAGGTACGCCGATCTCCCGGCCGGGTCGGTGGCCCGCAGCGCCACGGTGATCGGTGCCCCGAGCACCACCAGCGGCGCCACCAGGTCCAGGAGGACCAGATGCTGGGCCATGTGGGCGGCTAGGTCAACGTCGGCGTAGGTATCCATCGGGCCGTCCACCGAGACGACCAAGGCGACCAGGCCGGCGATGAACGACCAGGCGCGGTAGCGAGGGAACACCGGCTTGGCCTGCCGTCGTACGCGGTGATAGCCGATCAGGTACACGACGGCGACCACGACCACGGGAATGATGACCAGGGGCACGAACTCCCAGCCGTGCCACAACGAATCCGGCGAGAACGGCGCCGGAACCTCCTCAGCGTCCGCGAACCCTGTCATGCCAACCCGCGCATGCCCTCAGTATCCCTCGTCCGGAGTTCCGCCTGCCGCCGGTGCTTGTCTTCGAGCCGCTAGCCTCGTGGCTATGGACGAACAGGGGCTGCTGCAGCGGTGGCGGGACGCTGCGGCGCGACCGCACGAAGGCTGGGACTTCTCCGGCTTCGCGGGAAGGATCACCGAGGAGCCGATTCCATGGGACTTCACGACCCTGGCCCGGGACGCACTCGGGACGGCCACCGCGCTGCTCGATATGGGTACCGGCGGAGGTGAGCACCTGCTCAGCCTGGCCCCCGGCCTGCCCGACGACACCACCGCTACCGAAGGATGGGCGCCGAACATCCCGGTTGCCCGTCGCAACCTCGGCCCGGCGGGAATCGACGTGGCGGAGTACGACGCGGACGCCGATCCGCGGATGCCGTTCGCCGACCAGCGGTTCGACCTGGTGTACAACCGGCACGAGGCGTTCGATGCCGGCGAGGTGCACCGCGTGCTCCGGCCCGGTGGGGTGTTCCTGACCCAGCAGGTCTGCGGCGACGAGTTCGGCGAGCTCTACGAGATGTTCGGCACCCCCAACGATGACGGCGGCATCGTGTTGTCGAAAGTCCGCGCGCAGGTGGAGGCGGCCGGGTTGGAGGTGGAGGACTCCGCCGAGTGGTATGGCGTCTCCACGTACGCCGACGTCGAGACGTTGGTGGAGTTCTTGTCGCTCACGCCGTGGTACGTCCCCGAGGACTTCACCGTCGACCGGTACGCCGACACACTGCTGGCGCTGCACGACCGGACGCAGCGTGGTCAGCCGTTGACGTTCACCACCGGACGGTTCTGGCTCCGCGCCGTCCGTCCGTGACGCCATGTTGGCGGGGGAGCCCGCCGAGTCAGGTGCCCAGCGGCGCCGGTGGCTCCCCGAAGAGGCCCAGCATCCGGTCCCGGTCGGCATCCGGAGCAATCACGGAGAGTACGTCGCCGGGATGCAGCGCGGTCTCCCCGGAGGCGAACACGAGTCCATCGGCGCGGTGTACCCCCAGTACGACGGCCCGCGGCGGAAGGCCCAGGTCTGCGATCGTGCGACCGGATGCGGGCGACTCCGCGGTGACCCGAACCTCAAGCAACTGGCCACCGGCCGTCCGGTTGACCCGCCGCAGCGAGGCGCGCAACGCCAACCGGTATCCGCGGACCAGATCCGGCCCGGCAACGATGCCGGCGACCGCCATGTCGGAGTCCAGGACCGGCACCCAGCCGCCCCGGCTCGCCGCGAGTGCCTCGGCCCCGGCGTCGAGCATCGCGTCCGCGGCCAGCGTCATCGCCTGGGGGTCGGCGAACCGGGCCACGGGCCGTTCGTCCTCGTCCAGGTCCTGGAGACGCTCGGCCTGTACGGACCCGATGAAGGTCCCGGCCCGGCTTACCACCGGAGCCCCCGGAAGACCGGCGGTGCGAAGAGCGGCGATCGCCTGACTCGTCGGCGTACCGGCAGGAAAGACCAGCCGGGGCTCGGCCATCACATCGGCCACCGGCACCGACCCCATCGCGGGAAGACCGAACGCGAACCGGTGGGCCGGCGATGCTGCCCGGTTCTTGGGCTGGCTCCGGTAGATCGTGTGGCTCCCCGCCACCAGGCTCGCCAGTGCGACGGCGATCATCGCCGGGGCCAGCATGGACAGGTTGCCGGTCATCTCCGCAACCATCAGCATCACCGCCAGCGGCGCGTGCGCGATCGACCCGAAGCACGCCGCCATCCCCACGATCACGAACGGCACCGGTGAGTGCGGCAGCCACGGCGCCACCGGCTCAAGCACGCGCCACAGCGCCGCGCCACCGGCACCGCCGATCACCATGCCGGGCCCGAAGATGCCCCCGGACCCACCGGACCCGATCGACAGCGACGTGGCGAGGATCTTCGCGAACGGCAGCGCGATCACCAGCCACAACGGTGAGGTCACCAGCGTCTCCCGGATCAATGTCTGCTGGACCGCGCCGTACCCGGTGCCCAGAACCCCCGGAACGGCCAGCGCCACCAAGCCCGTGCACAGCCCGCCCAGGGCCGGCTTGGCATAGCGCGACACCCGCACCCGGCGCCAGACGTCGGAGACGAGAGAGAAGGTGGACGCGTACAACCGCCCGAACAGCCCGGCGGCCACCCCCAGCAGGACGTACCACACCAGCTCGATCGGGGAGTTGAACACCGACTGCAGGTGATAGCCGAAGATCGGCGAGAACCCCTCCACCGCCCCGAAGATCGTGAACGCCACGATCGACGCCACCAGGGACGGCACCAGCGCTGCCGCCTCGATGTCCTCCCGATACAGCAGCTCCACCCCCAGCAGCGCACCGCCGAGGGGTGCGCGGAAGATGGCCGCGATCCCCGCCGCCATACCCGAGGAGACCGCGATCCTCGCGTCGGCAGGCGTCAGGTTGAGCGTACGTGCGAGCAACGACCCGAACGCGGAGCTGATCTGCGCCGTCGGCCCCTCTCGCCCGCCGGAGCCTCCGGTGCCGATCATCAACGCCGAAGCGACGGTCTTCACCGCCGCAACCCGCGGGCGAACCCCCTTCGGGTTGTGGTGGACGCTGTTGATCGCCGCATCCGTCCCATGCCCCTCTGCCTCCGGTGCGAGCCGGAACACCAGAAGCCCGCTCAGCAGGCCACCACCGGCCACGACGAGCGGAAGTGTCCATGCATGTGCGAACCCACTGGCCGGGTGGACGCCGCCCTCGCCGGCGGTGGTCGCGACATGGAAACCCCCGAGCGTGCCGAGCACGTACCGCGTCGTCGCCTCCAGCGCGTTGAAGAACGCCAGCGCCCCCAAGCCGGCGACGATCCCGATCGCGATGCCGAGCAGGATCCACTTCCGCAGGTACCCCGCGTTGCGGAGACCCGCGAGCCCCCGTCCGGCGCCTCTGCGGAGCGACAGTTGTCCGCGCTGGACCGCTCGGGAAACGCGTAGGGGCACCAGGCGATTATCCCAGTATCCCAGTCGGGTCAGAGACCCCGCTCCGCGCACAGCGCGCGGAGCTCGTCCAGTCCGCTGGAGAGTTTGGCGGAGTCGACTCTGGTGATCGCCACGCTCAGTCGCTCCGCCGCCCTCCGCAGGTCTGCATCTCCGTTATCGGAGTACGCGGCGGCCTGGAGCAGCGGGCGGATCGCCTGCACCTGATAGACGACCGGATCCGTCAGCGGGTCCTCGGAGTTCTTGATGTACGTGCTCAGGTCATGCGGAACCTGGTGCGCCAACCGGCATGCCTCCGCCTCGGGCGATGAATCGGTATCCGGTTTCCCGAGCACCTGCCATCCCACCAACAGCCCCACGCCGAACGTGACAAGAAGGGTGACCGAGGCGAACAGCGCCGTTACTCTCCGTCGCCGTCGCGGGCGGCCTTGATCGGCGTCGTGGCTGGACAGTTCCTCGGGTTCTGGGCTCGCCATTTTGTCATGATGTCAAGATCTGGGTCTCTGATCAGGTCGAACGGAGGTGTGCCTCCGTGCGCCAGTCCGCGTCCGGGGTCTGGCTGAGGTCGTACAGCGCGTCGGCGATCCGTTCCGGGGAGAGCCTGCCCCCTGCTTCGATGACGCCGTGCACCGTCAGGGTTGCGGCACGGATGCCCGCAGGTGCGAGGCTGGCGTCCACCGCGCCCACGAGGTTGCGCAGCGCTGCCTTCTGTACGCCGACCGTGGCAGCAGCAGCCCACGGGGAGTCCGCGGACATGCTGCCGGTGGCGACCACGCGCGCACCGGAGGACAGGAACGGTCGCGCCGCCTGGACGGCGGTCAACAGGCTGGCCACGCCCAGGTGCACGTCGGCGAGAAGTTGCTGCGGTGTGAGCGTCAGCGGATCGGCCATCGTGGTCGCACTGGGGTTGAAGTGCAGTACGTCGATGTGCCCGGTGTGCTGGCCGAACCGCTCCACCGCTGCCGTGAACGCGGCGTCATCGGTCACGTCCACCGCCGTCCATCCCGCGGTCACACCCTCGGACTGCAGCTGCTGTTCCAGGGTTTGCAGCCGATCCTCGTTCCGGGCGATCATCGCCAGGTCGTAGCCGGCGGCACCGAACCGTCGTGCGGTCTCCGTCCCGACCCCAGGACCGACGCCGACAATGAGACAGACAGGTGACCGCTGGTTCTCCATGGTGACGAGGATAGGGTCACCGATATGAGCCAGCAGGACACGGTGGCGCTGGTCACCGGCGCCGGACGTGGTATCGGGAGGGGAGCAGCCCTCCGGTTGAGTGCGGCGGGTTATCGCGTGGCGCTCACCGCTCGCAGCGAGGACGAGCTCGGTGAGGTTGCCGCGGGTTGCGAAGGCGACACGCTGGTCCTGCCTGCGGACCTGACCGAAGCATCCGCGGTTGACGACCTGTTCGACGCCGTTGAGCGCGAGTGGGGACGGGTCGGCGTACTCGTGGCCAACGCGGGTGCGGGCACCTCGGCGCGGGTCGAGAAGACCACCGACGCGCAGTGGCAGCAGATGCTGGAGCTCAACCTGACCGCGCCGTTCCGGTGCATCCGCCGCGCTGTCCCCGGGATGCGCGATGCCGGGTGGGGCCGGGTCGTCGTCATCGCGTCAGTCACGGCCAAGACCGGAGAGCCGTACCTGTCGGCGTACACGGCCAGCAAGCACGGGGTGCTGGGGCTGGTGCGCTCTGCTGCCGCCGAGCTCGCAACCAGCGGTGTCACGGTCAACGCCGTCTGTCCCGGCTATGTCGACACACCGATGACCGGCCAGACCGTGCGTACGATCACCGACCTCACCGGTCGCACCGAGCGGGAAGCCCAGGAGATTCTGGCGCACAAGCAGCCGACCGGTCGCCTGGTCACCGTCGACGAAGTGGTGCAGGCGGTGCTGTTCTGTGTCGACAACGGGTCGGTCAACGGCCAGGGAATCAACGTCGATGGAGGAGCCTCACCCACATGAGCATCGAGCGGATCAACCCCGACACGCTGGCGCGACCCAGGGGGTTCTCCCACGCCGTCGTCGGCGAAGGGCGGGTCGTCTTCCTCGCGGGGCAGACCGCGCTCAATGCCGACGGGAACATTGTGGGGGACGGCGTGGTCGAGCAGTTCGAGCAGGCGCTCGGCAACCTGCTGGAGGCGCTGCGGGTCGCGGGAGGTACCCCCGAACAACTGGCCAGCCTCACCGTCTACGTTGTTGACCTGGCCGACTACAAAGCCCAGGCACGGGAGATCGGCACGGTCTGGAAGCGGCTGGTTGGCTCGACGTACCCCGCCATGGCCGGGATCGGCATCGACCGGCTCTGGGAGGACGAGGCCCTCGTCGAGGTGCAAGGCCACGCCATCCTCTAACCCGACTTGTCAGAAGTACAACACGTCATCACGTGCTCAGCTTCTGACAACTCGGGGGAGGGTCACCTTCTGATGACCTGGTGTACGAAGTCGCGGGCGGGCATGGCCAGCTGGTCCTGGATCTGCCGGAACAGGTCGGCGGCCAGTGCGCCGTGCCAGTCCTGGGGCAGTACGTCGTCGGGGAGTCCGGGGTCGAGGTAGGGGAAGCGACGCCAGGCCGTGAGCGTGCGGACGTAGTCCGCGAACGCCTGCGCCCCGGTGGGGGCCGGGCTCTGCGCCACCGGGCGGTAGGTGGAGAGGAACTCGTCGTACATGCGCTGGAGCTGGTCCAGGTCCCACCACTGCCGTACCAGGCTCGCGGTGTCCCCGAACGCCACGTGCTCGGCACGGAACAGGTTCACGTACGACGAGAGGTCGTGCCGCGTCAGGAGTTGCCGGGTGGCCGGTTCCGCGTGGGCGGGAGCGACCCATACCCCGGCCGATACGGTGCCGAAACCCAACCAGGACAGGAGTGAGCGCAGCGCGTGCCGCCGGGTCCGCTCCGACTCCGGCACGCTGAACACGGCGAGCAGCCAGCCGTCGGACAGCTGCGGGCGGGGACGCGCGAAGATCCGCTGGTCACCCTCATCGAGGACCGACCGGGCCGTGGCGGTGAGCGCGTAACCGGCGGCTCCGTCGACCCGGCGAGGCGCCACCATGTCGCGCCGCTTCAGCCGCGAGACCGAGGAACGCACGGCCGGTTCCTCGACGCCGAGTTCGGCGAGCATCCGGATCAGGGCGGCCACACTGAGCCACCCGCCCTCCTCGCGGGCGTAGAGTCCGTACACAGTGACGATCAGTGCCTGCGGCCGCGGCGCCGGACCCGCGCCGGAGCCGCCGGGGCCTGCACCTTGCTTGACCATCGTCACGAAGAGAGCATACTAAGGATCACACCGATCATAGGCGCCAGCCTCGGAGCAGGAGGAACCATATGCAGCTCACGCCGTCGGTCCACGTCGACACGTTCTGCCGGGATCACCTGCCACCGATGGACAGTTGGCCGGAGTTCCGTTTCGACCTCCCCGACGTGCACTACCCCGACCGGCTGAACTGCGGGACCGAGTTGCTGGACGCCACGATCGCCCGCCACGGCGCCGACCGGCCGTGCATTCTCGCACCGGACGGAACCCGATGGTCCTACGGCGACCTGCGTCGCCATGCCAACAACGTGGCGCGGGTGCTGACCGAGCAGTACGACGTGGTCCCCGGCAACCGGGTGTTGCTTCGTGGCCCGAACAACCCGTGGCTGGTGGCTGCCTGGCTCGGTGTTCTCAAGGCCGGGGCGGTCGTCGTCACCACGATGCCGCTGCTGCGCCCGGGGGAGCTGAGCACGATCCATGAGATCGCCCGGATCGACGTGGCGATCTGCGACTACCGGTTCACCGAGGACCTGCGCACCTCTGACATCGGGTCGGTCCCGATCCTGGTCTACGGCGGCGACGCCGACGACAGCGACGACCTGGTGAACCGCGCCTCGGCGTACGACGGCACCTTCGACGACGTGCAGACCGCGGTCGATGACGTGGCGCTGCTGGCGTTCACCTCCGGGTCCACCGGGCGGCCGAAGGCCACCATGCACTTCCACCGCGACGTGCTCGCCAACGCCGACACGTTCTCCCTGCACGTGCTGAAGCCGACCCCTGATGATGTGTTCACCGGTACCCCGCCGTTGGCCTTCACCTTCGGCCTGGGGGGTCTGGTGGTGTTCCCGCTGCGGGTGGGAGCCTCGACCTTGCTGATCGAGAAAGCGTCGCCGGGGCAGCTGGCCGACCTGATCGACGCGCACGACGTCACGATCTGCTTCACCGCCCCCACGGCGTACAAGGCGATGATCAACGCCGGCGGGCTGGACCGCCTGTCCACGCTGCGGGAGTGTGTCTCCGCCGGCGAGCACCTCCCGGCCGCCACCTGGGAGGCGTTCCGGGAGGCAACGGGTGTCCGCATGATCGACGGGATCGGGTCGACGGAGATGCTGCACATCTTCATCGGGTCCTCCGGTGACGACATCCGCCCAGGGTCGACCGGCCGCCCGGTGCCGGGGTTCGTGGCCACCATCGTCGACGAGTCCGGCGCCGAGCTGCCGCCGGGTGAGATCGGATGGCTGGCGGTGAAGGGTCCGACCGGCTGCCGGTACCTGGCCGACGAGCGACAGCAGCTGTACGTGCAGAACGGCTGGAACATCACCGGAGACACGTTCTCCCGCGACGAGGACGGCTACTTCTGGTACCAGGCCCGCAGCGACGACATGATCGTC
>CAYLOC010000111.1:7253-10794 GCA_964385195.1 uncultured Nocardioidaceae bacterium | reverse complement strand
CGGCGGAGTCGCCGGCTGGGTAGCGGTCGCCACGGGACTCGCAGCAGGCACGGTATGGACAGGCGCGGTACGACGAGGCGCGGTGGGCGTTCCAGTAGTACGCCGGTTCGAGGGCGATGGGCTGCGGGTCGCGTGAACGCTGGCGTGGTCGACGGGAGTCGGGTGATCAACCGTGGACGACGTCGCTGTTGTCCCCGACGTCCCGCAGCCGACACACAGCAGCAAGACCACCGAGCCAACACCGACGCCCGTCCCGCGTCTCACAGGGCCACGCTAACCAGCGACCATGGTCCGCGTCGCCGGTTTCGGAAAGTCAGACCGGACTGCCGGAAAGCACCTTGACGTACAGTGCAAGCAGTCGGTCCGCCCACACCTGCGCCGAGAACTGTGACTCGAAGCGACGCCGGCCGGCCCGCCCCATCCGTGCCCTCATCAGCGGGTCTCGGGCCAGCCTCTCCAACGCCTCCGCCAACTGCTCGGGCTCCCGTGGTGGCACCAGTACGCCGACGTCTGGCGTCACGATGTCCGGTACCCCTCCGACGTCGGTGGCGAGCACAGGCACGCCCGCCGCCAGACCGTGGATCAGCGCCGTTGGCAGCGCGTCCGCATGGGTGGGGTGGATGACGAGGTCGGCCGCCTGCAGCAGCGTCGGCACGTCGTCGCGGTAGCCGACCAGCCTGAGCCGATCCCGTGCCGGGCTCTTCGCAACGAGACCCTCCACGACGGCTCGGGACTCTCCATCGCCCACGATGGCCAACCGCACGCGGGAGGTCTCCGGCAGGAGTTCCGCGGCCCGGACCAGGTCCGCGTGTCCCTTTCCGGGACGCAGCACCGACACCATGACCGCGAGCACGTCGTCGCGACCCGCCCCCAGCTCCCCGCGCAGCTGCGACGTGGCGGCTGTGGTGATCGGTGCGCCGGCGACGACCCCGTTCGGCATGGTGACCACGTGACCGGGATGCCGGGAGAACGTCTGTAGGTACCACTGTCGCTGGGCCCGGGAGACGGCGATGGTACAGCGAGCGCGCGACCGTACCGCCGCCGCGAGGCCACGCTTGACTCGTCCGACCACCGTCGGAGCGTCCTCGATCACGTGCAGGGTGGACACCGTGGGGATCCTCAGGGTGTGCGCGGCCAGTCCACCCGCCAGATCTGCATGTTTGAGATGGGTGTGCACGATGTCCGGTCGAACCTGCCGGAGTACGTCCCTGCACCGGAGTGGGCCACGGGGGTCCCACCGGTTGGGTAGGTGGAGGCTATAGACCTGCGCACCAGCAGCCTTCAGAGCGCAGCCATGACGTGTTCCGGTGTCGCCGACGAGAGCGACCACGACCGTTCGCAGACCGTGGGCGGCAGTGGCCGTGGCGAAGTCGACCAGGACGTGCTCCGCACCCCCGTCTTGCAGGCTGTGGATCACGTGGCAGACGGTGCGCGGAAGTTCACCCACGGGGCAACCCCCTGCGGACGAACCACCAGCACAACACGGCGGCCACGAGGACCGTCAGCGCGAGGAGGCCAAGGCGGGACCATTGCAGCACCGCGACCGGTTGCACCGTGGGTGGGGACTGCGAGGGGCTGAGCCGGTACATTCCTCCGGCCTCTGCCACGAGCGCCTGCCCATGCCGGAGCACCGAGGTCACGTCAGCCACGGCGCTCGCCCGGGACTGAGCTGTGGCCTCGACCGTCACCACTGCGTTGGTCGTTGATGCACTCACCGCAACTGTTGCCGCAGCGCCGCGGTTGCGTAGCGCATCCGGGACGCCGACGTCAACGATCGTGGCGTACGACGGAAGAGTGAACGACCGGTCGAGCAGCCCGTAGGTGTACGCCGATGGCGCGGTGCGTTCCTGCCCACGCGGCACCAGGTACGCGTCGTCGGTGGCGGAGTAGCGGTGGACCTGCGCCCAACCCAGCATCCAACCCGCCGCGAGTACACCGACTGCGACCAGCACGGCTGCACCCACCGGAACATGCCGCCGCCAAGACGCCCCGGGAGCCGCGGGGACCGCAGACATCGTTGGGGGTGTGCCGAGTGCGGCGGCCTGTCGTCGTACGGCGATGTCCGTCGCCGCGGCTAACACCGCGGCGACGAAGAACACCCGCAGGAAACCCAGGTGCAGCACGACGCTGGCAGCGAGCCATCCCGCCAGTCCCGCCAGGATTCCCGCAGATAGGACTCGGTAGCGGCCGGTATGCGCAACGAACAGGGCCCGCCCTGCGAGAACGAGACAACCCACACCGAGGATGAGCAGACCGGACAGCCCTAACAGTCCTCCTTCGGCGGCTGCCTGCAGGTAGAGATTGTGCGGCGCGACCTGCCGGAGCACAGCCGTGGTGGCATCGGTCGCGTACTGGTCCCAGGCGGTCGCGAAGTTACCCAGCCCGACGCCAAGGGCCGGACGGTGGCGGACCATGGCCAGCCCGATCTCTTGTGCGGCAGCGCGCTGGATGAGCGAGGCGTCGCCGGCGCTCGCGGTGACCGCACCACCGACCTGGGACAACGTCAACAGGCGCGACCCCACTCCCGGGATCAGGAGCAGCACGGGAACAGCGACAGGCATCAGCCACAACAGCCGTCGGTAGCGGACACCTGCCACACCGAGGGCGACCACGACCGCAATGGCAGCGGCGAGCATGCCCCCGCGAGAACTGGTCAGGAATACACCGACGCCAATACAGCCGAAAGCGACCAACCACCAGCGGTGTGAGGCGATCCATACACCCCTGGCACCACGCAGCAGGGGCACCTTGGCGGCCCACAGGGCCCACGCGACCGGGAAGAAGGCGGTCAGGCTGCGGGCCCAGAAGTCCGGGTCAGTCACCGGCCCGGAATGCCGCCCGGTCACGCCGCCGAGGTCGGCCGCCTTGGGGATGTTGCTGTAGCCGAAGAAGGAACCTGCACCGCTGAACACAAACTGGTGCAGGACACTGAGCGCAGCCAGCGCACCCATGACGGCGACCGACGTCCGCGCCAGGAGGAGGAGCCTTTCGGTCGACGCTGCGGCCACTGCACGTTCCGAGACCGCGGTAGCAGGAACGGCGGTAGCAAGCAGTCCGATGACGACCAGCAACAGCACATCCTTGGCGCGGTTGGCGAGCGTGGCATACGCCAGTGCAGCATCCTGCGCCTGCACCAGGGACGGCACCTGGCATGCGAGGTAGATCCCCGCCAACAGATACACCGGCGACCAGCAGAGCCGGATCGAGCGGCGAGCCAGTCCGAACGCCAACGAGCACACCGCCAACACCAACGTGGCGGTGTAGACCGAGAGCCCATGCACGTACCCGACCACAGAACTGGTGTTGGACAACACCACCACCACGAGCAGCACCAACGCGAAGGAAGGATGCAGGATCGCGGCGAGGGCGAGGGCCGCCAGACCCAAGCCACTGACCAGTAGTGCCGCCGAGATACCGGTGTCGGTACCGCTCAGCCACAGCGTGGCCCCCAGGGCCACGCCCAGGGCGCCCACACCCACGAGCCAGCGGGTGGCCGGTTCAGCGCGGATGGAAAGACTCATCAGCGGGCATGTCCGGGTAC
>CAYLOC010000111.1:0-7243 GCA_964385195.1 uncultured Nocardioidaceae bacterium | reverse complement strand
GCTGATTATCAACAGTAACTTCTGACGTACTTCCTTCCGCTGGACCACCCTTGAGATAAGCCGCCACAGCATCTGTCGCACGCGGCTCGGCATCACTCAAAAAAACAGCCTCATCAGCGGGCAGGTCCGGGTCCGCTGTCAAAGCGTCAGGCCACGACGAGGGCGGCCCGGCCTCCGCAGCCACTCTTCCTCGCCGTCGCGCCAACCCGAGTTGGTAGACGAGTTGCTGTACGGCACCAGCCGCCACCACGACAACCACCACGAGAACGGCCGCGAGCTCTGTGGTGGAGAACCCGGTGCGGGTCGCCGTCCCGACCGCGTCCGCGACCGTGCGCAGCGTGTAGGGGTGCAGCAAGCGCGCCACCCGCGGTGCCGCCTCAACCATGACAGCATCGGCCAGCCGCTCGGCCGAAGCTGCGTCCCGAGCGTCGGCGGTCACGGTAATCACTGCGGTTCCGGGGACCTCCGTCGCAGTCGCCGAGACCTGGTCATTGTCGAGCGACACACCGACCTCATCGGCCGCACGACCGACGACATCGGGGCTGGCCACGACATGGGCGGCCGTGGACACGATCTGACCGTTACTGAGCGTCTCGTAGTAGTTCGCGGCAGCCGACGCGTCAGACGTCCGTGGCAGCAACACCGCCGAGGTCTGCGCCTGCCAGCCGCTGGGGCGCTGGAGAGCGAACAGGAGGGCGGCAATCCCGACCAGCACTCCGACAATGACTCCGACCAGGATGCTCATCCGCAACAACGGGTTCGTGCCGCGCATGCCGATACCTGGGACCGATCGCTTCATCGCTGGGCTCCTGTCGCTGACTCAGAAAGTTGTTCGGGCACCGCCTCAATGAGGGGGTGGCTCGTCAACCGCGCGTAGTGGCGTTCGGCGATCTCGGCGGTCCGCGCCCACGAACCCCGCGCTGCGAGGTCGGCTCGACCGGCCGCTCCGTATCGAGTCGCCAGGGCGGGGTCGCGGAGCAGCCGGAGCAGCCCCCCGGCAAGTGCCGACGGGTCTTCTGGCGGGACCAGCACGCCGCTCTGCCCGTCGCGGACGACGGCGGGCAGGTCACCGACACGCGTGGCCACCACCGGGCGGGCGAACGTCTGTGCCAGATGTGCCACGCCGCTTTGATAGATGGCTCGGTACGGCAGCACCACCACCCGAGCGGCACCGACCAGGCCGCCGACATCGGACGCAGGGACGTAGCCCGGCCGCAGGTCGACCCCACCAGCGCGCGTGGCCAACCGGCGTACGACGGACATATCAAGGTCGGCGCTGACGTCTCCCGCTACCACGAGCCGGGCCTCCGGCATCGAGTCCCGGACGAGCCGGAACGCCCTGAGCAACACCTCCAGGCCCTTGTAGCGGGTCCAGGTGCCGAAGAACAACACCACCGGCCCGCACTCGCCGGCCGGAAGCAGCTCGACGCCACGAGACAGGACCTCCTCGTCACCGTGCGGCAACACCTCGACCGGTCCCGCCGTGGGCCAGGCGTCGAGGAAGTCGGTCCGCGCGTGCTCGCCGAGTACGAACGCCACGTCCATCGCCTCGTACGCCGATCGCAGAGCCACGTCGAGGAGCCTGCCCCGCTTATAGAGTCCGTCGCCACGCTCGACGAATGCTCGAGGACTATGCACCAGATCGGCCATGACGACATCGGGGAGCGACCGAGCGATCCTGCGGACGGCCCACCCGTCCAACGGGAACCGCCAGGAGGACCACTGCACGACGTCCGGAGGGGTGTGGCGTAGGTACTGGGCGAGTCGGATCCAGGCGGCCCCCAGACAGCCGGCCCTCCATACCCGCCTGACGCGCTGCCGTAGTGGACCGAACTCCTGCGCATCGCCGGGATGCCAGGTGGGGAGGATGCTCGCCACCGTCATCCCCGGCACGGTGGAACCGAACTCCGGGCGAGGCCCGGTGATCAACTCCACCTGGTGACCGCGGTCAGCGAGTGCCTCACCCATCTGCAGTGCGAACTGGAAAAGCCCGCCGGAGGGGTTGAACTCGACCAAGGCGATCCGCATCAGCACACCTCCTCGATGACGTCCAGCAGCGACGCGACGTACCCGTCAGGACCGAACCGGGACCGCACCTCTTGCTGCGCTCGGTAGCGGACCGCATCGACGACGGGTCGGTGATCGACATCCAGCACCCAACGCAGTCGGGCACGGAGTCCGTCAGCGTCGCCGGGCTCAACCAGCCACCCGGTCTTGTCGTGCTCGACGTACTCCTCGACTCCGGGCGCTCGGGTGACCACCACAGGCTTACCCAAGGCCATCGCGCTGAGGTAGGTCTGCTGGCCAGCGCTGCGGACCGTCCCGGGACGCAGCGGCACGACGACAACGGACGCCCGCTGCAACGCTTCGAGATACTCGTTCTCCGCCAACGTATGCACCGCGACTCCCGGCGGTGGCCTGCGTCCGGCCAGGGCGCGGGCCGGGTTCTGGGTGGCCACGACAACCGGAGCCTCAAGGCCGACGCATGCGGTCAGCAGTGTGGCATGGTCGCGCAGCGAGTCCCCTCCGCAGAACACGGACCCGTCGTGTCGCTCCGGCACGTCAAGCAACTGTTCGGGA
Source organism: uncultured Nocardioidaceae bacterium (assembly GCA_964385195.1). GTDB lineage: Bacteria > Actinomycetota > Actinomycetes > Propionibacteriales > Nocardioidaceae > CAYLOC01. The sequence goes on along the minus strand of CAYLOC010000111.1, from coordinate 4,663 downwards.
ATCGTGAAGTACGCCGGGGTGAGTCGCACCTTCTCCGTGGCCACTCCCCAGGTGCGGTGGAAGGTCTCCCGCTCCGACGCCGACAACACGCAGTACCGGGCCACGACCGGGTCGATCAGCCGGACCAGGCTCCTGCGAACCCGACGGGACAAACGGCTTTCTCCGGTTCCCCACGTGCAGTCGGTCATGACCACATGCGGCGGGCGACTCCGCAGCCGCAAGAGCGCTGCGACGACCACGTCGCTGCTCGCGCTGACGCTGGCGCCTGCGCCGTCCAACACCAGCAGCCTGGGCTGCCGGGCGGTCACGAGCCGTGCCGCCAGCCGCAGCGACCCGGTGTGGCTCCGGTCGATCATGCGCACACGCGCGGCCCAGGCGGGCCGGAGCGGGAAGTACAGCGTGGACCACACCAGGCGCCGGCGCGACTCCGCGCTCGGTCGGCGGCCACGCACCGACTCCGCCAGCCCCTGCCACAGCCCGATCCCCCAGCCCAGATGCATGGCCATGAAGGCAGCCGGAAGGGCTCGCGCCGCGGCGGGCTCCCGAAGACGTAGACCCCCCGGCAACGATCCGGCGACCACGGCCCCGAGGTACGGTGCCACGCCGAGTGCCGCGCGCGGCCACCGGGTTGCAGCAAGCACAGCTCCTGCGAGATAGCCGACCAAGAGTGGCGGCAGCACGTGCCGTAGATGCAGCGACCGTGGGTGCTTGACCGCGACCTGCGCCTTGCCTCGGCCATAGCGGCGGTACTGCTCGAACAGGCGGCCAACGGTCTCCCGGCACTGCCAGTCGATGCGTAATGTGGGGTCGAAGAGCAGCCTGTGGCCGGAGCGGCGGATCCGGTAATCCATCTCGAAGTCCTCGTTGGCGGGGATCGTCTCGTCCCAGCCGCCTAATCGCCGCAGCAGCGCCACCGGGTACGCGCCGAAGGGGACGTGGTCGACCTCGCATCGCCGGGTGCCGTGATGGTACGTCGAGTTGCCGACCCCGAACCGGGAGCCGAGCGCGGAGGCGATGGCGCGCCCGGTAGGGGTTTGCGCCGTGGCCACCTTGCGACCTCCGACACCTCCCCACCGTCCGGTCCGGAGGTGCGCCAATGCCCGGTCCACGTAGTCGGACGGGATGGTCGAGTGGGCGTCGACCCGAACCAGCCAATCGGCTGCGGCAGCGGTCAGGCCGATGTTGAGCGCCTGGGGGATCCCGCCGGCGGGATTGTCGACCAGCCGCACCCGTGGGTCGTCGCAGCCCACCCGTGCGACGACCTCACGGGTGCCGTCACGGGAACCACCGTCGACGACCAGGACCTCAAGGCGGCGTTCGGACTGGGTGCGGATTGAATCCAAGCAGGCTCCGATGTCGGCCCGCTCGTCGCGGACCGGCACCACGACCGTGACCAGTGGCGAGGTGGTCATGCCGACACCCGCCCAGTGGTCGCGGTGTGTGCCCGCGTTCCGTTCAGTGTCTCTTCGTATACCCCGTGCAGCCGCGTCGCCCACACATGCATGTCGAACCGCTCCACGGCGATCCGCCGCCCCGCTTGCCCCATCCTCCGTCGGCCGACGGGGTCCCGCAGTAATCCGATGACCTCCTCGGCGATGGCACCGATCCGACCGGAGGCGACGAGCACGCCGCTCACTCCGTCCTCCACTACCTCGCCGGCGCCACCGACGTCGGTCGCCACGACCGGGGTTGCGCAGGCCGCCGACTCGATCAGCGTCGTAGGGAGCGCCTCGCGGTAGGACGGCAGCAGGGTTACGTCGCAGGCCCGCATTACGTCGGCGGTCTCTGCCTCATTGAGTCTGCCGGTGAAGAGGACGTGGTCGACCAGTCCGGCGCGAGCGACCTGCGCCTCCAGGCTTTCCCGTTCGTCGCCGTCCCCGACGATCAGCAACCGCGCGTCGGGGCACTCACGCAGCACCAGTGGCCACGCGGCTACGGCCAGCGCGTGCCCTTTCGGGGCGCGGAGGGCGGCGACGATCGCCACCAGCGGTACGCCGGAAGGCACGGGCAGGTCGGCGGGAAGTCTGCCCGGCCCGGGAGCCCACATCTCCAAGTCGATCCCGTTGGGAACGACTCGCCAGGAATCCCGACATCGATAGCGGGACGCGAAGGCTCGTCGTGCTGCCTCGGAGACGAACACCAGTGTCCCGGAACGACCGGCCGACGCAATGCACAGCCGCTCCTTGAGCACCTCGCGGCCGCTGAGCTCGTTGGGCAGAGTGTGCAAGGTAGCGACGCTGGGTCGCCGCTCGAGCCGAGCGGCGAGCGGAGCCAGCGTGGCCGCGTACCCGAGATGAGCATGCACCACGTCGCAGTGGCTGGCACGGATACAGTCGCGGAGAATCGCGAGAGCGTGGCGGTCCGCGAGTCGGCGTACGCCAAGGAACCGTGGAGTGATGCCCGCCTCCTCCAGGCGGGGTGCCATCGTAGTCCGCTCCGGCGTCCACGGTGCCAGGCTCGCCACCTCAAGCTCCATCCCCACCTTCGGTGCCGCCCTCCCGAGCGTCGGCAGCAGCCGCTCGGCGCCGCCGAAGCCGAGAGAGTCGATAACCGTGAGGACCCTCATCGCTTCCACCTGCTCTCCTCGTCGTTCATACGGGCTATCTCTGCGTACGCAAGCGCGACCAACGTTGGCGCGAGATCCACCGGCAGGTTCAGCGCCTGCAGGTGCTCGGTAACGGCTCGCTCCATGAGGCCGTGGCGCCATGTGTTTCCGGTCATCGCTTCGAGCAAGGTGTCGGTCAGTGGCCGGTACCGGCCGGATCTGCGCTCACGGGTCTGTAGGTAGGTGCTGACAAGGAACACCACGTCCGACAGCGGAGACGCGCCGGAGGCGCTGGATTCCCAGTCGACGACCCGGACCGTGCCGTGTGCGTCCACAAGGATGTTGCCGGGCCACAGGTCCCCATGGGCCAGGACGCCCGGGACACCGGCCCCGTGATGCGCTTCGGCCGTGCGGATCGCGCGCGTGCGCACCCGTTGCCAGATCTCGGGGTGGGTAGCCGGTGGGAGCGCTGTCAAGACCCGGTCGATCTGTTCGGCGTCAATGACGCGTCCGGGACCGGCGGTGTCCCGATGGAGGTCTGCCAGCCAGGCAAGCGGCCCACGGAGGTCCCGCCACGCCCGACCGGCACCGGTGGGGATGACCCGGTGATGGACGACCGTCGCGAGGGGCCGACCGGGCAGCACAGTCTCGACCAGCACAAGACGCTGTCGGATCTCGAGCAGTCCGACCGGCACGGGAGCCTTGTCCCGGATCCGGTCCAGGGAGTCCAGCCTGAGAAGCACCTCATGCTCAGCGAGCAGGCTCTTGCGACGGGTCTCATCGAGCGCGACCTTCACCACCCCGACCGGTGCGCCGGACTCACCACAGATCAGGAGGGCAAGGCGCGACCCGGAGGTCACTGCGAGCTGCACGGCGCGCAGTGGTTCCGTTGTGTTGAGGTGGAGCGTGTCCCGCGCGGCAGTCAGCACGTCATGCAGCCAGCCCTCAGGGGCAGGGCCGGGGCGGGTTGCCCGAAAGGCCCAGTCATGGAACAGCGCTGGACGGACCCATCGCACTCGCCGCAGCACCCACGAGGCCGCCGCCGCGCGGGACGAATAGGGAAGGTCGACGTTGGACGCGAAGTGTGCAGCGCCGTCGACGGGGTCCACCGGGACCAGGAAGCCCGGGTCAGTGAGACCGGGATGGACGCCGTACGTCGTGTGCAAACGTAATCCGCACTCCTGCAGCAGCCGCCGCCCCCCACCCGGTGTCAGGTGGTCACGACCGCGATGCCGCAGCCGGTTGGGTGCCGCCAGGAGCACGCTCCCGCCGGGCCGCAACAGCTCCGCGGCCCACTGCACATGGCGGGCCGACTGGTCGCCGATCAGTAGCACGAGGTCGGCCGCGCTCGTGACCCGTTCGCCGTCCGAGACCTCCACGCGGGCCGCGCCGGCGGCGTGCAACGCCGCTTCCAAGTCCGGCGCTCCCCGGTCGAGGACGACCTGCGTACCTGCGACGTCGGGCAGCACATGGAGCAGTGCGGACAGGGCGGTCATGTCTCCACTCCCGCCGGATGGCCACGACGCCGCGGCAATGTCAGCATCGATCGCAGCAGGTCATGGTCGAGCAGCCGGACCATGACCAGGTAGGCCGTGCTGGCAAGCGCACCCCCGATGACGAGCCGCGGTACGGGGCCGCCGTCGGATCCGACCACCGGCAACGGACTCACCAGCAGCACGAGCAGCACGGCGGACATGCCCAGCGCGGCAATCAAGACGGGTCGCAGCGCCGCCATATACTCTGCCGCACGGACGCCGATCACGTGGCTCGCCACGGTCAGCCTGACCAGGGTGAACACCCCGTGCAGCACGGCCGTCGCCGCGGCGACGGCCACGATCGAACGTCCTGCGGCCCACCACAGCACCGGGACGAACACGATGAGCTTGGCCAGAGAGATCGAGTTCAAGATGCCCGGACGCCCGATGGCCTTGTACACGTCCCCGGCGTTGAACGACAGGGAGTACACCAGCGTGGACACCGCCAGCAACCGCATAGGCAGCACGGCGACGGTCCAGCCACCTCCGTACAGCACCGCCACCACCTCCGGCGCCAGCAGCACCAAGAGTGCGCTCACCGGGACTGCGATCAGTGCGACATGCCGCAGTGCCACCAGGTACC
>CAYLOC010000110.1:0-10794 GCA_964385195.1 uncultured Nocardioidaceae bacterium | reverse complement strand
ATCCGCGACCCGAAGGTCAAGGTGCCGTTGGGCGCCACCTTCCACGTCATTACCAAGGTCGAGATCGTCGACCCACACACGGTCCGGCTCCACTTGAAGCACCCGACCCCCACCTTGGTCCGCGCTCTTGCCGGAACCGTGGCGGGCATGCTGTCTCCCGCGTCGATGTCCAAGCACGGCAACTCCTACAAGAACGTCGTGCACCCCGTGGGGACCGGCCCGTACGCGTTCCAGTCCTTCCAGTCCGGCACGAAGGCCGTCTACACCCGGGTCGATGACTACTGGGGCAAGAAGCCGTACTACGACAAGGTCGTGTTCCTGATCATCCCCGAGGGCAACGCGCGCGAGGCGGCGCTCCGGTCCGGACAGGCGGACATGATCATGAACCCGCCGGTAACCGACATCAAGGCCTTGGAGAGCTCAGCAGAGGTCGACGTACTCAAGGCCCCCAGCGACCGGTCCGTCTTCATCGCGTTCAACACCTCCAAGCCGCCGTTCAACAACAAGAAGGTACGACAGGCGCTGAACTACGCGGTGAACAAGAAGGCACTGGCGGAGAACGTGCTGTTCGGGACCGTGAACATCATGGACTCCCCGCTCTCCGACACGCTGGCCGGCTACTGCAAGACCGGGTTCTACAAGTACAACCCGGACAAGGCGAAGAAGATGCTGGCACAGGCGGGCGCGGAGAACCTCAGCATCACGTTCGGTACGCCGCACGGCCGGTATCTGCAGGACAAGCAGGTGGCCGAGGCCATCGCGTCCGGGCTCAGTGACATCGGCGTGAAGGCGAAGGTGCGCACCACCGACTGGCCGACCTACGTCTCCAACATGCTGGCCAAGAACGGCCCGTATGACATGCACCTGCTCGGATGGGCCCCGACCGCCCTGGCTGCGACCGGCCAGTTCGAGATGTTCGAGAAGGCGACCGTTCCTCCCAAGGGTCTGAACACCTCGCGCTACTGGAGCCCCAAGGTGGAGAAGCTGCTCTCCCAAGCGCGGCAGGAGCTGAACGAGAAGAAGCGCAACGACCTGTACTGCCAGGCACAGAAGGCGGTGTGGAACGACGCGCCGTGGATCTTCCTGTGGAGCCAGACGCTGATCCTGGCCTACTCCCACGACGTGGCAGGCATCTCCTACATCCCCAACGAGAAGTTCAACACCATCTATGCTCACCCGCGTCAGTAGCCCGGACTCGTGAGCTCCGCAGAGTCAGGAGGCCGTGAGTGAAGGGACTCACTGCGTACCTGGTGCGCAGGTTGATCGCGTCGCTGATCACCTTGCTCGGCGTGTTGTTCGTGCTGGTGGCGATGGTCCAGTTCCTGCCGGGGGATGCGGCGCGGGTCATCGCCGGTCTGCGCGCCAGCAAGGAGGAGGTCGAGCAGGTCCGGCAGCAGATGGGGCTGGACGAGCCGTTCGCCGTACAGTTCTGGCGATTCATCAACAACCTGCTCCACGGCAACATGGGCGTGTCGGCGCGAACCGGGAACGGCGTGTTCTCCGAGATCACCGCACGGCTGCCGTTCACGCTGGAACTGGCGATCCTGGGCACGATCATCGGGATTATCGCCGGCATCACCCTGGGCGTGATCGCCGCGACCCACAAGGACCGGCTGGTGGACAACTTCGTGTCCACTATCGGCGTCATGGGCATCTCGATGCCGGTGTACTGGCTGGGCATCCTGCTCATCGTGGTGTTCTCGGTGAACCTGAAGCTGCTGCCGGCATCCGGGGCGTCCAGCCTCTCCAGCCTGATCCTGCCGTCGGTCACGATCGGGGTGTTCCTGATGGCCATCATCGCCAGGATGACCCGATCGACCATGATCGAGGAGCTGGGGCAGGACTATGCCCGAGCGGTGCGTGCCAAGGGGGTGGTCGAGCGGCTCGTGGTGTACCGGCACGCGCTGCGGAACGCGTTCGTGCCGATCCTCACCGTGATCGGGCTGCAGTTCGGGACCCTGCTCGGTGGCGCGGTCCTCACCGAGAACGTGTTCTCCTGGCCAGGACTGGGACGGCTGCTGATCACCTCGATCACCGCCCGCGACTTCCCCATGGTGCAAGGCATCATCTTCACGTTCGCGGCGATGTTCATCCTCGTCAACATCATCACCGACCTGCTGTACACGGTGGTCGACCCCAGAGTGAGGCTGTATGACTGACACGGTTGACATCGACCTCAGCGAGCAGGAGCTCGCCACCCCCGAGCGTTCCCAGATGCGCGGGCTGCGCACGCTGGTGCGGAACAAGGCAGCGGTCATGGGCCTGATCATCCTGCTGGTGTTCGTGGTCGTGTCGGTGGCGGCCCCGCTGCTCACGCCGTACGACCCCACCCAGCAGAAGCTGAGCGACGCCTTCCAGTGGCCGTCGATGACGCACCCCCTGGGCACCGACAACCTGGGGCGCGACATCCTCGCACGGATCATGTACGGCGGTCGCTACACCTTGATGATCGGAGTCCTCGCCGTCACGCTCGCGCTGCTGATCGGCGTACCGCTGGGGCTGATCTCCGGGTACTTCGGCGGATGGGCGGACATGGTGATCCAGCGGATCGCCGACATCATGCTGGCGTTCAACCCGTTCCTGCTGGCGCTGCTGCTGGTCGCGGTCATCGGCGTCGGACTGAAGAGCGTGATCATCGCCGCGGGGATCGGCGTGGTCCCGCAGTTCATCCGGCTGGTCCGCGGCCAGGCGCTGTCGCTGCGCGAGGAGGTGTACGTGCAGGCGGGAGACGCGTTCGGCGCGTCGCGGATGAGCATCCTGTGGCGGCACATCCTGCGGAACTCGCTCACCCCGATCATCGTCTTCGCCACTCTCAACATGGGGTTGACCATCCTGGTCGCCGCTGGACTGGGCTTCCTGGGGCTCGGCGTCCAGCCACCGACGCCGGAATGGGGCACGATGCTCGGGGAGGGGCGTGCCTACATCTTCTACGCCTCCTATGTCTCGACGTTCCCGGGGCTGGCCATCTTCCTGGTGGTCCTGGGGTTCAACCTCGCCGGTGACGGGCTGCGCGACGCCCTCGACCCGAGCCTGCGCGCGTGAGGAGGGCACGATGAGTGAACCCGTGCTGTCGGTCCGGGACCTGTCGGTGTCGTTCCGCACGCACACCAGCGTGGTGCGCGCGGTCGACGGGGTGAGCTTCGACGTATACCCCGGGGAGACGCTGGGGATCGTCGGTGAGTCCGGCTCCGGGAAGAGCGTGTCGATGCTGTCCATCCTGCGGCTCATCCCGGAGTCCAAGCGGCTGCTGCGATCCGGCTCGGCGTTGTTCAACGGCCGGGACCTGCTCCAGATGCCGGGCCGGGAGCTGCGTGGGATCCGGGGACGGGAGATCGCGTTGATCCCGCAGGACCCCATGACCTGCCTGGACCCGGTGTACCGCGTCGGCTACCAGATCGGCGAGGCGATCCGCGCCCACTACCCGACGCGCCGGGAGGAGCTACGGCGACGCGCGGCGGGCCTGTTGGGGACGGTGGGGCTCCCGCGGCCGGAACGGCAGGCGAACCAGTTCCCGCACGAGTTCTCCGGCGGGATGCGGCAGCGCGCCATGATCGCGATGGGGATCGCGAACGACCCGAGCCTGATCATCGCCGACGAGCCCACCACTGCGCTGGACGTCACGATCCAGGCGCAGATCATGGAGGTGCTCAAGACCGCCCGGGAGAAGACCAACGCGAGCCTGGTGATGATCACCCACGACCTGGGGCTGATCGCGGAGGTCGCGGACCGGGTCGTGGTCATGTACGCCGGTCACGTGGTGGAGACCGGCTCGGTGGAGACCATCTTCACCCGGCCACGGCACCCCTACACCGTGGGGTTGATGAGCAGCCTGCCGCAGACGGAGGGGGACGAGCGCTGGCTGAAACCGATCCCCGGTAACCCGCCGGACCTGGCGAACGTGCCTTCCGGGTGCCCGTTCCACCCACGGTGCGAGCTCTCCCGCGGACGCGAGATCTGCCGCACCGAGGTACCCGCGCTGGCCGACACCGCCGACGCCCGGCACCAGTCGGCGTGCCACTTCCGCGACGAGGTGGCCGATCTGGTGCCGGTCCCGGCCGGCCCGGGAACGACCGAGGTGGGGGAGGGCCGATGAACGATCCCGTCCTGCGCATCCAGAACCTGGTCAAGCACTACCCGCTGCGACGCGGACCGTTGCGGCGGCAGGCCGGCGCCGTGCACGCCGTCGACGGGGTCAGCCTCGACCTCCGCGCGGGCGAGACACTCGGGGTGGTCGGTGAGTCCGGGTGCGGAAAGACGACCCTGGGGCGGACGGTGATCCGGCTGGTGGAGCCGACCAGCGGCAGCATCGAGCTGAAGGGCCGTGACATCACCCGATGGAGCCGACGGCAGCTGCGGCCGATGCGGCGGGAGGTGCAGATCGTCTTCCAGGACCCGTTCGCCTCGCTCGACCCGCGGATGACCGTGCGGGACCTGATCGCGGAGCCCCTGCGGGTGCACAGCATGTACCGGTCCGGTGGCGGTCCCGACCGGATCGCGGAGCTGATGCAGCTGGTCGGACTCAGCCCGCGGCACCACACCCGCTACCCGCACGAGTTCTCCGGCGGCCAGCGGCAGCGGATCGGGATCGCGCGCGCTCTCGCGCTCAACCCCGACCTGTTGATCCTCGACGAGCCCGTCTCCGCGCTGGACGTGTCCATCCAGGCGCAGGTGGTGAACCTGCTGCGGGAGCTGCAGGACGAGCTCGGCCTGGCGTACCTGTTCATCGCCCACGACCTGACCGTCGTACGGCACATCTCCGACTCGGTATCGGTCATGTACCTCGGCAAGGTCATGGAGACCGGCACCCGTGACCAGGTGTACGGCGAGCCCAGCCACCCCTACACCCAGGCGCTGTTGTCCGCAGCCCCGATGCCCGACCCCATCGGGCGCGGAAGCCGGGAGCGGATCGTGCTTGAGGGCGACGTCCCCAGCCCCATCGACCCACCGTCCGGCTGTCGGTTCCGGACCCGCTGCTGGAAGGCGCAGGACATCTGCGCGGAGGAGGAGCCACCGCTGGTCGACCGTGGCCAGGGGCACCCGGTCGCCTGCCACTTCGCGGAGGCGGACCCGCGGTTCGCCTTCTCCAAACGGGGGACACCGGCGGACCCACCACAGCACTGACGAGGAGGAGCATGACACAGGAGCGAGAGAAGCGGACCGTTCTGCACGGAGGTTCGGTGTTCGACGGGACCGGAGCGTCCCCTGCACGTGCGGACGTGGTGGTCGAGCGCGGCACGATCGTCGAGGTGGGCACCGGCCTGGACGGCGACGTCGGGGTGGACGTGTCCGGGGCCACCGTGCTGCCAGGGATCATCGACTGCCATATCCACGCCACCGCATCCGGCGTCGACCTGATGGAACGGCTCAACCGGCCGTTCTCCTACCAGTTCTACGCGGCGGCGGCGAACCTCGCGGCGACGTTGCGGACGGGGATCACCACGGTCCGCGACGCCGGCGGCTCCGACCTCGGTATCCAGCAGGCCGTGGCCGACGGGCTGATCGCCGGGCCGCGGATGCTGATCGCGGTGAACCTCATCGGCATGACCGGGGGGCACACCGACTCCTGGTTCCCGTCCGGCTGCAGTGTCCCGATGAGCCAGCCGCACCCGGGTCGTCCCTCGGGGATCGCCGACGGCCCGGACGAGCTGCGCAAGGTTGTCCGGCTCCTGTTACGGGCCGGGGCGGACGTGATCAAGATCTGCACCACCGGCGGCGTGTTGTCCCCGCGCGATGACCCCCGGCACTCGCAGTTCAGCCGCGAGGAGCTGGACGTGGTCGTGGCCGAGGCGGCGGCATCCGGGCGGAGCGTGATGGCCCATGCCCAGGGGGCCGACGGGATCAAGAACGCACTGCACGCCGGGGTGCGGTCGATCGAGCACGGGATCTACCTCGACGACGAGGCACTGGAGCTGATGCGTTCGAAGAAGGCGTGGCTGGTGCCGACCCTGGTGGCGCCGTACGCCGTGCTCAACGCTGCGGAGGAGGGGGCACGGATTCCTGAGGTGGTGCTGGAGAAGGCCTGGGCGGTCGCGGAGACGCACAAGGAGTCGGTGACTCGCGCCATCGCGGCCGGGGTGCAGATCGCCATGGGTACCGACAGCGGCGTAGGGCCACACGGCGACAACCTGCACGAGCTGGTGCTGATGCAACAGTGCGGCATGGCTCCGGCCGACGTCCTCGCGTCCGCCACCTCGGGGTCGGCGGAGCTGTGCGGGCTGGGAGAGGTCACCGGCCGGATCCGCCCCGGGATGGATGCCGACCTCCTCGTCGTCGACGGCGACGCGCTGGAGCTGGACGGCCTGCGCGAGCGCATCCGCCAGGTCTGGAAGCAGGGGACGCTCGCGGTGGACAACACGGTCGACCACCCCGCGGCGGAGTAGCCGCCGTGCCCCCGATCCCGCGGCAGGCCGGCGTCCTCGACGTCGACGGGGACGAGCTGTACTACGAGACCGCCGGCGACGGCGTACCGATCGTGTTCTGCCACGGGCTTGGCGGCAACGGCGGGATCTGGTACCGGCAGGTCGTCGAGTTCTCCCGCGACATGCGGGTCGTGGTCTGGGACCAACGTGGTTTCGGCCGGTCCACCGACACCGGCGACCGATCGGTGCAGGCCGCGACCGGCGACCTCGAGCGGATCCTCGACCATCTCGACGTGCACTCTGCCCACCTGGTCGGACAGTCCATGGGTGGCTGGGCGGCGCTGGGGCTCGCCGTACGGGCGCCGCAGCGCGTCCGGTCGCTTGTCCTGTCCGCGAGCACCGGCGGCATCACGCCGTCGGTGGCCGGGGAGCGGCGGGGGCCGGTGCGCGACGCCCCGGGAACCCGGCCGCTGGGGGTGCACCCGGCCCTCGGGACCGACTTCCAGCAGCGCGACGTCGCCCACGCGTACCTGTACCAGATCCTCGGCTCGTTCGGGCACCGAGCCAGCGACGCCACCATCTCGGCGCGGCTCGCGGCACGCACCGTCGGTGCCGACGTGCTCGCCCGGCTCACCGTGCCGACACTGTTCCTCGCCGGAGAGCACGACGAGCTCTTCCCGCCGGACATGGTCCGCTCCTGCGCCGGCCTGGTCCCCGGCTCCCGGATGGCCGTCCTCGCCGGCGTGGGACACTCCGGGTACTTCGAGGACCCGGACACGTGGAACGCCCACGTGCGCGGGTTCGTGCGGGAGGCCGGTTGACAGACGTCTACACCCACGGACACGCCGACGCCGATCTGCGCTCGCACCGTCGCCGTACCGCGGCCAACTCCGCCGGCTACCTGCTGCCCCACCTGACGCCGCAGACGACGCTGCTCGATGTCGGCTGCGGACCGGGCACCATCACTGCCGACCTGGCGCGGCAGGTGCCCGATGGCGCCGTCGTCGGCCTGGACCGGTCGGCCGCGGTGCTCGCGGAGGCGCGCTCGGCCGCTGCGCACCTCGACAACGTCTCGTTCGTGGCCGGTGACGTCTATGGACTCGGGTACGCCGACGGCTCCTTCGACGTCGTCCACGCCCACCAGGTCTTGCAGCACCTCAGCGACCCCGTTGCGGGGCTACGGGAGATGCGCCGGGTCTGCGCGCCCGGCGGTCTGGTCGCTGCGCGGGACAGCGACTACGGCGGGTTCCTCTGGTGGCCGGCCGTCCCCGTGCTGGAAGAGTGGCTGGGGCTGTACCACACCCTGGCCCGCGGCAACTCCGCCGAGCCCGACGCCGGACGGCACCTGCCTGGCTGGGCGCGCGCCGCCGGGTTCGCCGAGGTCACGGTCAGTGCCAGCGCCTGGTGCTTCACCACCGAGGAGGAGCGGTTGTGGTGGGCCGGGCTGTGGGCGGACCGGGTCACCGGCTCCGCGTTCGGGCGACAGGCTCGCGAGCGCGGGTTGGCGACCGTCGATGACCTGCAGCGGATCGCCGACGGCTGGCACGAGTGGGCGGACCATGACGACGCGTCGTTCGTTGTCCCGCACGTCGAGATCCTCTGTCGCTGCGGACCCCGGTGACGGCTCGGCGTACGGCGATCACGAGCGCCGCCGCGGCAACGGCCGCCGGAGCGACCCAGGGCGGGACCGCGGACAGCCAGTCGCCCAGGTGCTGCTGGGCGGTGAACTCCAGTTCCGTGGTGTCGCCGAGGCCCAGCGTTCCGGTGATGCCCGCCGTACCGTCATAGACCAGGAACAGCACGCCGATCCCGATGAAGAACACTCCCGACACCAACGAGGTCGAGTGGACCGAGACCGGACCCCAGGTCCACGCCCGGCCCCGCAGCCAGCGGCGACGTCCGAGGTCGAATCGGTCCCACAAGGCGGCGAGGACGAACAGCGGCACCGCCATTCCCAGTGCGTAGACGGCAAGCAGCACCCCACCCTGGACCGGGGACTGCCGGGTCGCCGCCATCGTCAGGATCGCGCCCAGCACCGGCCCGGAGCAGAAACCGGCCAGGCCGTACGTCGCGCCCAGAACAACGGTCGAGAGCCACCCCTTGCCCTGCGGGGAACGGCCGGCGAGTCGCTGGAGCCGCGCCGCGAACGGCATCGCGAAGCTGCGGCCGATCACCTGCACGACCCCCAGCCCGATGATCGTCCAGCCCGCGACCGCGATGAGCAGCGGCCGATGGCCGTAGAACACCACCGACACCGCGCTCGCGCCGACTCCCAGGGGCACCAGCGTGACCACCAACCCTGCGTAGAACAGCGCGGTCCGCAGCAGTTGTCGCCCGGGGTTGCCGAACGAGTAGGCGAAGAACGACGGCAGCAGCAACGCGCTGCACGGCGAGAGCAGCGCCACGATGCCGGCCGCGAACGCCGTCACGAACCCGACGTCGGTCATCGTGCCTCGGCAGCGGCCCGCTTGATCTGGTCGGCAAACGTGGAGGTCGGCAGCGCACCGAGGACCGGTACGCCGTTGATCAGTGCCGCCGGGGTTCCGGTGACCCCGATGGACTGTCCCTCGGTGAAGTCCCGCTGGATCGCCTTCGCGATCGCGGTGGAGTGCATGTCGCGGCGGAACCGTTCGGTGTCGAGGCCGAGGTCGCGCGCCACCGTGACCAGGGAGTCCTCGGTCCAGGTGCCGGAGTTGACGCTGGGCTGGTCGTGGTACAGCGCGTCGTGGTACTCCCAGAACTTCCCTTGCCGCCCGGCGGCCCGCGCCGCCTTCGCGGCCCGGCCGGACTCTTCACCGAGGTAGGGGAAGTCGCGCCATTCGATGCGCAGGATCCCCTTCTTGACGAACTTCTCGACGAGCACGGGGTGGGTCTTGCGGGCGTACCGGCCACAGAACGGGCACTGGAAGTCGGAGTAGGTGACCATCACGACCGGCGCGTCGACCGGGCCGATGGCCAGCGGGTCTCCGGGCTTGCGTCGGGCCAGTTTCGCCAGCTGGTTGACGACGTCGTCGGGTTTCGCGGACCGCTTCGCGCGGGGACTCGGCGTGGTGGTCTCGACCGGAGGCGCGGTGCTGGGGCTCGTGGCCGGTGCCGACGCCGGCTCCGGGTCGCTGAGCATCGGCGGGATCACCATCACCAATGCGACCACGGCGGCGACCCCGGCCACCGCCAGTGGGACCACGACGCCCCGGCGGCGCGGCTGGTCGGGACCGTCGGCCATCACCGGCTCCCGGAGCCGACGGGCGCGGCGGGGGAGGAGCAGGCACGCTCGCCGCGGAGGCGCTGTGCCAGCGCCCACGCCAGCAGGCCGATCGCGGCCACCTGCAGCAGCGGCTGCGCCGGCTCGAACCACGCCAGCGCGCCGCTGGTGCCCAGGGCGAGCAGCACCAGCTTGTTACAGACCGGACAGCCGACCGCGAAGAACGTGAGCAGCCCGCCCAGGTACCCGCCGCGACGGGTTCGCGGTGCATCATCGCTGGAGGGTGCGGCGATGTAGGTGGCGCACAGCAGCCCCGCCAGGACGGCGCTGACCACCAGCCCCGGCCAGGACCACCAGGTCGGCGGGATCTCCCGCCAGAACAGCGGGGTGTCGATCAGGTCGGTCGGGACCGCGACCAGCACGGTGAACAGCACGGACGTGCCCGCGGCGACGAGCCAGCGGCGTGCTGCCCAGTGCCGCATCGGCGTACCGAGCCCGACCGGCGCATTCATGCCCCCACCTCCACCGGGAGCCCGGCGAGCCGCCACTCCATCATCCCGTCCTGGAGCCGCTGCGCATGCCGTCCCTCGGCCTGTAACAGCCGGACGGCGTCGCTGGCCATCACGCAGAACGCGCCGCGGCAGTAGGCGATGATGTCGGTGTCCGGGTCCAGCGACGGCGTCTGTTCGGGCAGCTCACCGAACGGGATCGACCGGGCACCGCGGATGTGGCCGGCGGCGTACTCCTCGGCCGGTCGTACGTCGAGGACCAGCGCGTCTCCGGCTTCGAGGCGGTCGACGAGTGTCTGCCGCGGCACCTCCTCGATCTCCGCCGGGCCCGCCAGCCCGAGGTACGCCGTCAGGGCGCGTTCGACGTCGGCGGAACGGTCGCGCGCGACGTGTCCCAGGGCGGCGTACAGCGCGGCCACGTCATCACCGGCGAGCCGGTAGTAGATGCGGGTGCCTTCCCGGCGGGTCCGGACCAGGTTGGCCAGTTTCAGCACCTGGAGGTGGGCGGACACGGTGCTGACGCCCATGCCGGCGGTGTGCGCCAGCGCATCGACGGTGCGTTCGCCCTGGGCGAGCAGGTCGATGATCTCCAGCCGCTTGGCGCTGGCGAACGCCTTGCCGACCACCGCCAGCCGGTCGAACACCTCGGTCTTCTCCGGTCGGTCCTGCACCGATACCCTCCAGCAGTACTTATCCGTATTCCAAAGATCTTTGGAAGACCATA